>JALWMR010000123.1 GCA_027083815.1 Thiotrichaceae bacterium | reverse complement strand
GAATCATCGCCTCCTGGGCATGATGAGTGCTGGCGATGGGGTAAATACGGGTTTTATCCTGGTAGCGCAAAGGCAGATGAAACAGTAAGTCCTGAACTTTTTCGATGCCGAGCTTCGACAGGTTTTCAGCCATTTTGGGGCCAACGCCTTTTAGTTCGGTAACGGGTTTTTGTAACAGATCAGACACCTTTTGGTTTGTTATTTGATTCGTTATTTAAATGGTGTTTAGTCCATATCATCGACGATTTCATCTATTTCAATCTTTTCGATTTCTTCAGCAATGTCCTCGGTAACCTTATTGCCTTTTTCGACAATTTTGTCTTCCGTACCCGCAATAATTTCAACAATATTGCTGCGGTGTCGCCAGTAAATTAAGCCTGTCATCACGACTAAAATAATAAACAGTGGCAATGAATTGCTCACCCAGTAAAAATAGAAGGGAGCCAGCAAGGTGGCAATTAAGGCAGACAGGGATGATATATTAAAAATAAGCGCTGAAATCAACCAGCTTAGTACCACCACAATGCCAACAATGGGTTGCAAGCCAAGATAAACGCCCAAAGCAGTCGCTACCCCTTTGCCGCCCTTAAAACCATAATAAACAGGATATAAATGACCCAAAAAAGCCGCAAGACCCACTAATCCAAGCCATTGCCAGTTAAGCCCCAGGGCATGACCGATGGCAACTGGAATCAAGCCTTTTAACAGATCACCCAATAATGTAAACAACGCGGCTTTTTTTCCTGCATATCGCAATACGTTGGTGGCACCGGGGTTGTGTGATCCAACGGTGCGTGGGTCAACTTTCCCCATCAGCTTGCATGTGATAATGGCAGCTGAAACTGAACCAATAAAATAGGCGAGAATTACGAGAAAATAGGGCATGATAATCATCTTTGAAAATTGAGTGCAGGTATCTTAGCAAATTGAAGCAACTTTTGGTAAAAACATCCGGTGTTAGCAAGGGTGCGCGCATACTCGCCTTGCATGGCTGGGGAATGAATGTCGCTGCCTGGCAACCGATTAAGACACAGCTTGAAGCACACTACCAGGTCGTCTGGCTGGATCTTCCCGGTTATGGTGACAATGCGGATCTTGTCGTCGATTCACTGGATCAAATGGTTGAACAGGTACAACGCGTAATTCAGCCTGAAACACACTTGCTTGGTTGGTCTATGGGTGGCCTGCTTGCTCTGGCATTGGCCAGACAAAACCCAAACAATATTAGCAGCATGACATTGGTGGCAAGCACACCACGTTTTTCACAAAGCGATGAAAACGATAATGATGCCTGGCTACATGCGATGAGTCAGAAGGTGTTGTCCAATTTTGCCAAACAACTGGAGGATGATCTGGAAGGCACACTGAAACGCTTTATTGCCTTGCAGTTTATGGGTGTGAAACAGGCTCAAAAGGTTCAGCAAGCGTTGAGCAGGGCTGTGTTGGCACAGACTGGGAAAACAGCCAGCCGAGCCGTAGGCGAGACAATGTTGGAGCGTAGCGGCGACTACCCGAAGGGTGGCTTGAAAAGCCATAAAAAGGGGGGGGGTGTACTTTTACACTCATTAAATTGCGGTCTAACGATACTGAAAGAGGCAGATTTCAGGTCGGAGCTAAGGCAAAGTCTTAAAAATATCCCCTTGCATTGGATTTTAGGCGGGCGAGATCGTTTAATCCCGGCAGAAGTCATAAATGATTTGAAAATAATCCGCCCAGATGCTCAAATCACCCTCCTTAATGATGCGGGTCATGCTCCTTTTATGACACATCCTGATGAATTCTTTGCGTACTTTAACCTATTTATAAATAATACTTTAAAAGAACAGTCTGATACTGATGCTTGATAAACAAATTACCCGCAAACACTTTGATCGCGCAGCAGATAGTTATGATGCGGCGGCGGTCTTACAGCGTGAAATAGCAAGCCGCTTAAGTGAGCGCCTGGCGCTAATAAAGCTGCAACCAAAACGTGCATTGGATGTGGGTAGCGGCACTGGCTTTATTACCCGGGATTTACTCAAGCGTTACCCTAAAGCAGAGGTTATTTCGCTGGATATAGCCCTGAATATGGCCAAAAAAAGTAAATCAGTTGGTAGCTGGCGCAGGAATCCAAAAGTAATATGTGGCGATGCCGAAGCGCTACCTCTACAAGCTGATAGCGTTGACTTATTGATGTCTAATTTGATGTTGCAATGGAGCAATGACCTTGAAAAAACCTTCAGTGGATTCCATTATGTAATAGCACCGAATGGCTTGCTTTTGTTTAGCACTTTTGGTCCTGATACCTTGAAAGAAATGCGTCACAGCTGGGCGACCGTTGATGGAGGATCGCATCAAAGCAGTTTTGTTGATATGCATGATGTGGGTGATGCACTGTTAAAAACGGGCTTTATTGATCCGGTGATGGATATGGAAATGATAACCATGACCTATGCCAGCGTGCGCCAGCTAATGCGTGATATTAAAAACATTGGCGCGACCAATACTGATAAAGCCCGCAGTAAAGGTTTAATGGGCAAGCAAAAGCTGGCTGATTTTGAACGCGCTTATGAGCAATTTAAAACAGCCGATAATTTATATCCGGCGAGTTGGGAAGTCATCTATGGCCACGCCTGGGTGGGTGAAGGAATAAAACTGGAGGGTTACGACAAGGTGATCCCGATTCAGGTAGAAAACAAACTGGGCATATGAAAACAATTCGAATTATTTACCGTGTGATTGGTTTATTGCTAATGCTCCTGGTGGGGCTGGTTTCTATGGCGATTTTTTCCAGGCAAAAAGAAAATCAGCCGAATGCACCACGAGTAAAAAAGATACGTCAATGGTGGCTTAAAAAAGTGGTCAGCATTGTTGGTTTAAAGGTCGTTGAAAAAGGCCAGGCTCCACGAGATGGTCAGGCTGCTTTATGGGTTGCAAATCATATCTCCTGGCTGGATATTCCCGTTATCGGCAGTGAAGGTGTTGCTTTTTTAGCCAAGTCAGATATTCGTAAATGGCCTATTATAGGCTGGCTGACTATAAAAAGCGGTAGCTTGTTTATTCAACGAGGTGGCACAAATGCGGCTAGATTAGCGTCCCAAAAAATTGCTAATAAAATCAATGGGGGGGATAGCGTATTGGTGTTTCCTGAAGGAACGACCACCGATGGTGATGATGTTAGATGTTTTCATGCCCGCATATTTGCACCGGCTCTGGATTATAAGTTGCGTGTACAGCCAGTTGCACTGCGCTATCTTGATCCAAATGGTTCACGCCATCCTAATATTGTCTGGGGTGAAGAGTCTTTTGTATCCAATGTGTTTAAAATACTGGGCGAATCAAGCATTATTGCCGAGATTACCTTTTTGCCCCCCATCAATGCTGCCGAATATAGCGAACGTAAAGAAGTGGCAAACCTTGCCTATCAAGCGATAAGAAATCAGGTAGTACAAACAAAACCTGTTTCAGAAATAAAAGCGAATAAGAGTTAGAATTTATGCAGTACGGCGAACGATTTAATACACTCAGTCATCTACTGGCCGCTTTGTGTGCATTGCCAGGTGCCATTTTTTCAATTGCTGATTTATTTGATAATGGGCTGGTTGATAATCATTCCGCTCAAGCCCTTAATGGCACATCTACCGGGTGATGGTGTGATGCTATTAACCGTGGGCGGATTACTCTATTCCTTTGGCGTTATCTTCTTTGTACTCGATCACCGCTTAAAACATGCACATGGTATTTGGCATTTGTTTGTTATCAGAGGCAGTCTCAGTCATTTTATATCGATTGGTGCTTATGTGATTTAACAGGCAAACAATAGCGCGATGGCAGGGTGTTTTATTGTATTCCTCAGTATCAAGGCTTGAATGATTTAATTGCTTTTTTATAACTGCAAGAGGAAGCTATCAGCCTGTTTTTGCAGTTTGCCGCGTTCCCATAAAAGTTTCCAGCGACTACCGCCAGCCTGTCGCCACAGCAGGGCAGCACGAATACCGGCTAATAACAATGCGCGAATCCTGGCTGCATTTTTGGGGTTGGCAAGATGGCTTTGCTCGCCCTTGACCATAATTTTGGGGCCAATATCGCTGATGGTATTGGCATAAATATCTGCCAGTGCAGCCGTGATGTTTTCATGGTCCAGATCAAAAAAATCCAGTTTTTCTTGCGTTTTTTTAATGCCTGTTAGCACCTCGTTGAAAACGTCCTGATTATTATAAAGCTTTTTTTCAAGGTGCAACAAGCCTAGCGCATAACGGGTTGCTTCCATATCTTTAGGTTTTCCTTCAGGGGTAAGTTGCCCCGCGCCGAGCTGATACATCATCGACTTTAAGCCTGTTTTCAGATTGGCCATAGAGCCGCCATATAAGTCAATGGCAGTATCCGCATTATCTTCAAGAATGCTCTTTATACAGGTTGAGTACAATGCTTCGTCAACTTGCCCTTTATTGGCAATTTGATTAACCCCTTCAACACATTGAAAAAGTGCAGCCAGTGCGATAGTTCTATTATTTAAATTGGATTCCACAAATAACTCGGTTGGTTTTTATCAAGTCTACATTATAGCCATTTTATACAGGACAAAAAGGCAAAAAAGGTGGGGGGTGTACTTTTAAACCTAAAATTCTCAGTTGTGTAATTGGTTTTGTAGCGCCTTCACTCTATGAGTGGCTTGAAAATAAACAGTTTTCAATGTTTATCAGATACTTTACGTCTCGGAAGCGGTTAATTGAGGAATTTAGGTTTTATCCACTATTTGGAGATGTTTTGTTCTATCGGGTGGCTCTAATGATACAATTATTCAGTGAATACGAAAAAGAGTAACAATACGCTATCAAATCAACCCTTAGCAGAGCGTATGCGACCGCAAAGCCTGGATGATTATATTGGTCAGGAGCATATTCTTGGTGAGGCTAAGCAGTTGCGTGCCGCAATTGAGCAAGATCGACTGCATTCGATGCTGTTCTGGGGACCGCCGGGAACAGGTAAAACCACTCTGGCAAGGCTAATTGCGCAGTATAGCGGTGCTGAATTTATCACTCTATCGGCGGTACTTTCTGGGGTTAAGGATATACGCGAGGCAGTGAAAACAGCGCAGGGTCATGCTGAAATGGATGGGCGGCGTACTGTATTATTTATTGATGAGATTCATCGCTTTAATAAATCTCAGCAGGATGCTTTTTTGCCCCATGTTGAAAATGGCACGTTTACGCTGATTGGTGCAACCACTGAAAACCCATCCTTTGAATTAAATAACGCCTTGCTATCCAGGGTACGAACCTATGTATTGCGCGCTTTAGAGCCCGAGCACATCAAATCGGTTTTGATGCGCGCCCTGAATGATATAGAGTATGGGTTAGGCAAACAAAGCCTGATGATTGATGAAGATGCCCTGCAGTTTTTGGCTAAAGCGGCCGATGGTGATGCCCGTCGTGGCTTAAACTGGCTGGAGATCGCCGCTGACCTTGCTGAAAAGAACACGATCAGCCTTGGTACAGTTGAGCAAATTGCCAGCGAGGGAACTCGTCGTTTTGATAAGGGTGGTGATCTCTTTTACGAGCAAATATCTGCGCTGCACAAATCAGTGCGTGGCAGCAACCCCGATGCGGCACTTTACTGGTTTTGTCGTATGCTTGATGGTGGTTGTGATCCGATTTATATTGCCCGACGGGTGGTTCGCATGGCGAGTGAAGATATTGGTAATGCTGATCCACGCGCCTTGTCTTTGTGTATGGATGCCTGGCAAACTTATGAGCGCCTGGGTAGCCCCGAAGGTGAGCTTGCCATTGCACAAGCGGTAGTCTATCTGGCATCGGCACCCAAAAGTAATGCTGTTTATATAGCTTACAAGCAGGCAATGAAAACGGCTAAAGAGTCTGGCTCGCTGGATGTGCCTATGCACCTGTGCAATGCACCTACACGCTTTATGAAAGAGCTCGATTACGGCAAAGATTACCGCTATGCCCATCAGGAAGAAAACGCCTATGCCGCTGGTGAAAGTTATTTCCCTGAAGCGCTCAATGAGCCAATTTTTTATGAGCCAGTATCCCGAGGGCTGGAGCTAAAAATTGGCGAAAAACTGGCGTATTTACGTGAGCAAGATCGCATGCATAGAAAAAAATAGAGAAAATTACATAATTAAAGAGATTTACACGAAAATAATGATAGATAAAAGCAAGCGCAATATTATCTATCATCATACTCTCAAAGTGTAAGTCCTAACCAGTATTTCTCATTCCAGCTGCAATCGCATTAATGGTTAATAGCAGCTCATCCAGCCAGGGTGACTCACCCGTGGAAGCATCAACATCTGCACGGTGTCTTCCTAGCACTGTGATTTGAATATGATTGAGTGGATCAAGATAGGGCTCGCGTCGTTCCAGTGAGTATTGCAACAAGGGTGTTTCAGCCATTAGGGTATCTATTTTGGCAATGTTCAAGACTTCTTGAACCGTTCTATAATATTCATCGGCAATTTTAGCAAAGATGCTCATGGAACGTTCTTTATCTGCCCACAAGCCGGCGTATTCCTTGGCAATATCCATTTGTGCTTTGAACAAAGCCATTTGCACATTGCTTAATAAGGCGCGGAAGAAAGGCCAGTTTTGGTACATCTCCTGTAGTATTTCTTCCCCTTGTTTTTCACGTATCTTTTCCAGTGCCGTACCAATGCCATACCAGGCGGGCAGGGTATGTCGAGCTTGTGCCCAGCCAAACACCCAGGGAATGGCTCGAATAGAGGCTTTAGAGCGATCCACCTTGCGGTGAGAAGGGCGTGAGCCAATATTAAGTTGACCGATTTCGGTAACGGGGGTGTTTTCATAGAAATAATCCTGAAAACCCTCTGTATTATCCGTTAGGTCACGGTAGCTCTGTTCGCCAAAATCGGCAATTAATGACATGGCCTTATGGAAGCTATCATCAAACTGACCCTGTTTTTTCACGATTGACTGGCTGGCTTTTAACAGGCCTGTCATACCTACACCAATCTCATAAACTGCCGTTTCAAGGTTGGCATATTTGTTCGACAGCACTTCGCCTTGCTCGGTAAATTTGATTTGGCCGTGCACCGTATCGGGTGGTTGGGACACGATAGCTTCGTGCGTTGGGCCACCACCGCGACCCACAGTGCCACCACGTCCATGGAACATACGACATTTCACACCATATTTATCGGTTAGTTTAATTACTTCCTTTTGAGCATTATAAAGATTCCACTGTGAGGCCAGAATACCGCCATCTTTACAGGAATCAGAGTAACCGAGCATGACCTCCTGGAGGTTGCCAGAGGTTTTTAACAAAGACCTGTATTTTTCGTTATTGAACAGGCTGGTTAGTACACCAGTAATATGCTGCAAGTCTTCAATGGTTTCAAATAAGGGTGATATTTTAATATGGCAATAGTCATTTCCAGATTTGTCTACGCCCACCAGCCCGGCAAGTCGTGCTAAAAACATCACTTCCATAATGTGGCTGGCTTCGTGGGTCATGGAGATTACATAGGTGCCAAAGATGTCATCCCCCGTTTCCTTGCGCATGGCAACCATAGTGTCAAATAGCTCTAGAGTCTCAATCGAACTGTCACTTAACGGCTCTGGATTGGCTTTTGGCAGGTTTTTTCGATCAATTAACGTGGCAAGTAATTCGACCCGTTCATTTTCATTAAGACTGTTATAGTCAACTTCTGGCATGAATTGTTTGACAACTTCGCTGACAGTGAGCGTGTGCACGGTTGATTCCTGTCGTATATCCAGCTCATACAGTGAAAAGCCACAGGTTTCGACTAAACGAATTAAATCCTTTAGTTCGCGTTTGGCAACGTCTTGATCGTTATGACTTTTTAAGGATTCTCGAATTAGGTACAACTCATCCAGAAAGTTATTCACAGTTGCATACGCCGAATCTGACAAGTCACATGATTTACCTTTAAGGCGAGTTTGTACGGTGTTTAAATTCTGGTTAAGTCGATAAGCCATAAAGTGTAATTTGCGTCGGTACGGCTCGGTAGAAAACAAGGTTTTACGTTTTTTGAAGGCCTGTTTTGCCAGTTCTTTTTCATCGGCTTTCAATGACGCCATAAATGGTTTGCTTGGCGTAATATATTCAAGATCATGGGTAAGAATACTGCGCAGGTTAATAACACGTCGGTGATATTCTTCAAGTGTTTCCTGCATATGCAAACGAATGGCATTTCGGGTTACAGCGGGTGTTACAAAGGGGTTGCCATCGCGGTCGCCACCTATCCATGAACCGAATTTCAAGACGGTTGGAATGGTGATTTCACCACGACCATAGACCTTGCGCGTAGCTCGTTCAAAGTAACGATAAATCATCGGAATCGCTTCAAACAGGCTGGCATGAAAATAGAATAAACCGTAGCGTACTTCATCCTCCACGGATGGCTTGTTATGGCGTACTTCGCTGGTGCGCCATAATAATTGAACCTGTGCCTTTAGCTGACGGTGAATGGCATTGCGCTCGTCATCACTTAATAAAGTGTTATTGAGTTGGTCAATAATCAGAAAAATACGGCGCTGCAAGGTCAACATGGTACGACGGCGCGCTTCGGTTGGGTGTGCGGTAAATACTGGTGTGTAGCGCATTTCATTAATAATTTTTTGCGTATCGGCTGCGCTAAGTCCGGATTCTTTCAGTTCAGTTACCGTGCCCAGGAATGACCCTTGCCATAATTTACTATCACCACTGCGGTACAGGTTTCTACGTTCGCGATGTAAAAAGTCTTCTTCAACAATATTGGATAATACATAAAAGACATTGAATGCACGGGTGATCTGTTTTAGCTTGTGTGGATCCAAAGCTTCGATATAAGCCATTAACTCTTTGCGTTTATGTTCATCATCATGGCGACGCAGGCTGATGTAGCCTTGTCTTAAATATTCTACCGCATCGAAAACATCCTCGCCTTCCTGCTCCTTAATGACCTCACCTAACAGGCTGCCAACAATGCGCACCTGATCTTGTAGTGGTTGTACATTCGTCGTATATTTGCTTAATTGGCTGCTAGGTTCTTGACAATTCATAGAAAGGGATTATTTGTTAGGGTGATGGAATAATAAATCGCTGAGCGGAATTTGCAAGTTTATCGACTAACTATTAAGGGGTAATAGGTAGATAAGGTCGGCAACAGTATGGTGTGACACGAATCGTGAGTGCAACTGAATAAAAGGCCCCAGCCGAGCTGGAAGCGAGACAATGTTGGAGCGTAGCGACGACTACCCGCAAGGGTGCGTTTATAAAACGCATAAAAAGTAGGGGGGTGTACTTTTAAAACCCTAATAAGGTAATAATTAAAGCCTTATATATAGCCATGTTTCTTGGCGTAACGTATTAAACCAGCCATGGAATGTGAATCCAGCTTGCGGTATATATTGCCGCGATGACATTCAACAGTACGCACGCTAATGGATAGTTTTTTTGCAATGCTTTTGTTATTGAGGCCATCTAATAACTCAATGAGTATGGCCCGTTCCCGTTTTGTAAGTTTATTGGGTGATTTAGTATTATTGGAGTTAAGCAGTTCATTTGCACCAGAACAAAAATGTGTATTTCCCTGATGAATATCTCGAATGGCGTTAATCATTTCTTCGGCGGGTTGGTCTTTCAGGATATAGCCTTTTGCTCCTGAGTCTATGGCGTTTTGCATGTATTCGCGGTTATTGTGCATGGTCAGAATTAGAATTCTTATCTCGGGAAATTTCTGTGTTAATAAGCGGGTGGCTTCCAGTCCATTGATGTAGGGCATGCTGATGTCTGCAATAACAATATCAGGTTGTAGTGCTTCGGCTTTTTCTATCAGCTCTTGCCCATTATTGGCCACACCAATGACTTCCATATCTTCTACTTCATTAAGGCGGGTGCGAATACCATCTTGAACCAGTGGATGGTCATCGGCAAGAAGAATGCTAATATTGGCAGAATCACTTGAGATTGTTTCGTGTTGTTCTGTTTGTGCGTGAAGTGGTCTGATAGACATAAGATATAACTTTATAATGGGAGATTAACAATAACGGTGGTACCTTTTTCCGGAGATGAGTTTACACTCATAAATCCGTCCAGTAGCTCCGTCCGGTCTTTCATGTTTCTTAAACCAAGCCCCCGGTCAGGATTAGTTTGATCGAGGGTTGATTTATTAAAACCAATACCATCATTGCTGATGCTTAAGGTGACGCGTTTTGGTGTTTTAACAAGCTTTAGAATAACATGCTTTGCTGACAGTGCATGTTTTTCTATATTGGTTAAGGCTTCCTGTACTATCCGGTAAAAAGCGGTTTCAATTTCATGTGGTAAACGCTCATCCTGGCATTCATTATCTAATTCAAAGCTGATATGAGTGCGTTCGGAGAAGTCGTCCGCAAGGCTTTCCAGCGCTGCCGCCAGGCCAAGATCATCAAGCAGGGTAGGGCGAAGATCGCGCGAAATTCGACGTACTTCCTGGATGCTACCGCTTAAAATATCGCTTGCATCATCAATGGTTTGGTTGATGTCTGTTTCTGAATTAATAGCGGCATGTTTTGAAAGCTTTTGTTTTAAGCTATCCAGTTTGTAGCTTACTGAAACCAGTAGTTGATTAATGCCGTCGTGTAGCTCACGCGAAACCCGCTTGCGTTCATCTTCCTGAAAGTTAACTGTTTTGTGGGTTAGTTCGCGCATCTTTTCTGTGGCAAGCTTACCTTCGGAAAGGTTGATAAGAAAGCCAATCAAGGCAATAAGTAAGGTGGCTGCAATAGCAATCATCGACATTAAAAAAAGTGTGTTACGACTTGTTTTTTGGGCTTTTTCTTTTATGGCTACAACACCCTTTTCGATATCATCAATATACAGGCCAGTGCCAACCATCCACTGCCATTTATCCAGGCCTATTGAATAGCCCAGCTTTTCTACGGCTTTTCCGGCTGAAGGTTTATCCCACAAGTAGCGGGTAAAACCACCACCTTGTTTGGCTTGTGTGATTAAATCCTGGATCAGATATTTGCCATTAGCGTCCTGAAAGTTAAACAGGTTTTTGCCTTCCAGTTCGGGTTTGCGGGGGTGGGCGATATTGACGCCCTGGTAATTATAAACAAAGAAATAACCGTCCTCGCCAAACTCCATATTTTTTAGGATGTTATAAGCTTCTTGCTGGGCATAGCGCTCTTCAATGTAAGGGTCTTCGTAAATGCTTTTAATGGCAGAATAGCCAAGTTCGATATAGTTTTTTAGTTCTGCTTTTTTATTGGTGAGTAGCTCGCTTTGAAAAGCCCTCGCCTGAATGGTGGCAAGTTGGTTGGTTTGCTTAATGGTAACAGCAGCAATTGCCGTAACAACTATAATTAACGGTATCAAGGTCAATAGTGCTATTTTGGTTTTGTAGGGAAGGGAGGAATACATCCGCTTATCTTACTAATCGGAAAGAAAAAAGCCACCTCATTATGAGGTGGCCGGGTGTCTAATTAAGATTAAACGCCTGAACCGAGAAAAGGCAGAAAAAGGTAGGGGGTGTACTTTTTAAAACCTTTTTTCCTGAGAGAAATGCCTTATGGCATTTCTGCCAGTTCATCATCGTCTTTTTCAGGTGGTAATAGTGCTTCTCGGGTTACGCCCATCATCAGTAGTGAACTACTGGCGACAAAGATAGATGAATAGGTTCCCACAATCACGCCAATAATCATGGCGAGTGAGAAACCGTGTATCACTTTTCCTCCAAAGTAGAACAGGGCGATTAATACCAGTAAGGTGGTCAGGGAGGTAACAAGGGTACGTGACAGGGTCTGGTTAATGGATATATTGACAGACTCTTCGGAATTAACCTTGCGCAGTTTTAGGTAGTTCTCCCTTATTCGGTCAAATACCACGATGGTATCGTTGAGGGAATAACCGATAATCGCCAATATTGCCGCGAGGATTGTCAGGTCAAATTCTATCTGGGTAATTGCAAAAAAACCAACGGTTATAATAACGTCATGCACTAAAGCAATAATGGCACCCACCGAGAAGCGAAACTCAAAGCGCAGTGTAACATAGATCAGGATACCGGCTAAGGCGAGCAGCATGGCCGTGCCTCCCTGATCGCGTAACTCGTCACCAATTTGAGGGCCTACAAACTCCACACGGCGAAGCTCAATATCGGGGTTTTCAGCTTTCAGTATATTGAAAACGATCTCACCGACTTTGCTTTTATC
Source organism: Thiotrichaceae bacterium (assembly GCA_027083815.1). Lineage (GTDB taxonomy): Bacteria > Pseudomonadota > Gammaproteobacteria > Thiotrichales > Thiotrichaceae > Cocleimonas. Next base: position 35,364 of record JALWMR010000123.1, on the reverse strand, counting down.
TTCACCTTCTTGCGGGCTAAGGCGAATCAGTACATCTTTAGCCGTGCCAAAGTGTTGTACCGATGCTTCAAAATTCGCTTTTGATAAAGTCTTACGAATTTTATCTACATCAGCAGACTCTTTGTAACCAATCTCTATGACCGTTCCACCGGTAAAGTCAATACCAAAATTTAGGCCATTAACAATCAGTGCCACAATAGATGCGACAATCAGGGCGATTGAGAAAAACATAGCGGGCTTTTTTATGCCCACGAAATTAATCATTTTTCCAGTTGGTTTTTTAATATTTGTCATTTCTATTTCCCGGTGTCTATATAGACAGCTTCTTAAGGTCTTTTTTGCCGCCGTAAATAAGGTTAATGATGGCACGTGTACCCACAATGGCGGTAAACATGGAGGAGACAATGCCAATTGCCAGCGTTATAGCAAAGCCCTTAATTGGGCCTGTTCCCATACCGTAAAGGACAATAGCCGCGATCAGTGTTGTGATATTGGCATCGGCAATGGTTGAAAATGCTTTTTCATAACCTGAATTAATGGCTGCCTGTGGGGTGAGGCCATTGCGTAGCTCCTCTTTGATGCGTTCATAAATCAGAACATTTGCATCAACCGCCATACCAACGGTTAAGACGATGCCCGCAATGCCAGGGAGGGTTAGGGTAGCTTGTAACATAGACAAGATGGCAACGATTAATACCAGATTAAGGGTTAGTGCCAGATTAGCAACCAGGCCAAAAAGACGATAATAAACAGCCATAAAGATCAATACCAGGATAAAACCGATAACAACCGACTTGAAACCTGCTTTGATATTATCTGCACCCAAACTAGGGCCAATGGTGCGTTCTTCTACAATATAGACCGGAGCCGCCAATGCGCCAGCGCGAAGCAGTAAGGCAAGGTTATGTGATTCTTGAGGTGTATCTAGCCCTGTGATCTGGAAGCGCTTGCTAAGTTGCTCCTGAATACGGGCAACATTGATGACCTCTTTTTCTACTTTGGTCGTTTTCTTGATGGTGCCATCGGGCATTTTCTTTATATCAGTTTTATGCTCAATAAAAACAACGCCCATTAATTTCTGTACATTTGCGCCAGTAGCTTTGGCAAACAGTTTGGAGCCTTTACCATCCAGAACAATACTCACCATAGGGCGGTTATCCCGTTGATCGAAACCAGCCGTTGCATTGGTAATATAATCACCGGTTAGCATAACGCGCCGTTTAAGTAGAATGGGGTTGCCATTGCGTTCTTTAAAGAGCTTATCCCCCGGCGGTATGCGCCCGCTGGCCTGTGCTGCATAAGGGTCATTACCTTCATCAACCAGTCTGAATTCCAGTGTGGCGGTTGTACCCAGGATCGTTTTTGCCTGTGTTGGGTCTTGTACGCCGGGCAATTGAACAACAATACGCTCAAGACCCTGTTGCTGGATTATGGGTTCTGAAACACCCAGCTCATTCACTCGTTTACGCAAGGTCGTTATGTTTTGCTGAAGTGCAAAACGCTTGGTGTTGTTGATATTGGTTTGGGTTAATTGCGCTTTTAGGCCGGCACCTTTGGGTGTATCCACATCGCTGAATTCAATCTCGTTTCGGTATTGACGTTTTAATTCTTGTCTGGCCTTGTCACGAAATTCTTCATTTTTAAACTGGATTAACAGGTAGTCCTTGACTCGTTTAACACCCAGATAGCTGATTTTCTTTTCGCGTAACAGTGTTCTAAACTCTTCACTACTACGCGACAAAGCCTTATCAATAGCAGATTTCATGTCAACTTCCATTAAGAAGTGGACACCACCACGCAAATCAAGGCCCAGATTCATGGGGTTTAGGCTACGCAACCACTTGGGTGTGGCTGGGGCTAAATTAAGGGCAGTGGAAAAATCCTTACCTAAGGTACTTTTGATGACTTCTGCGGCTTCAAGTTGCGTGTCTGGCGAGTTGAAGCGAATTAGAATTTTATCATTACTCTTGTTTTCAATACTTTCTACTTCAAGACCCTTTGCAGATAGTGATGTTTTTATTTTTTCAAGAATTCTGTTGTTTATAGGTCTATCCAGTGCTGTGGCTTTAACCTGTAGGGCAGGCTGTGACGGGTAAAGATTGGGGAGTGCAAATAGTATGCCGATCACGGTTACCGTAATCAGCAGTATATATTTCCAAAGTGGATAACGGTTCATTATTATTAATCCGAAGGTTGGTTTGACGGTTAGAAATTAATCAAAAAGCCCTGTTTGTTTCTATGTTTCTATTTTGTTTAAGCGCTTTTCATGGTTCCTTTTGGCATAACGCTGGCAATAGCATGACGCTGTACTTTCATAGTGGTATTGTCAGAGACTTTAAGCTCAATAAAGTTATCGCCTATTTTTACGACCTTTCCCAGAATGCCGCCGTTAGTTACTACTTCATCACCTTTGCTAAGTGCTTCCAGCATGGCATTGTGTTCTTTGGCTTTTTTTGATTGTGGACGGATAATCATGAAGTACATGATACCGAAGAATAAGGCAATCATGATAATGAGTTGTAAACCGCCTCCTTGTGGTGCTGGTTCTCCGGCTGCCATTGCATCTGATATAAAAAAGTTCATGATTATCTCCAATTAAGTTTGCTAAAGTTGCGCTATCCTGTTTTGCGCTTGCGCCTATTTGTTGTATGAGAGACCTTTGCACGAAAGATATGACGGATAAATATTGCTTAAATTCCCCTGTTTTTTCGTATATTTTCGGTCAATAGCTCTGCTATTACCCTCAAATCTACAAAAAATCAGGAAAATTACGCTAATTTTTCTCTCGCCATACTTTCATGCAAAGGTCTCTATGAATAAATAACTGCGGCGTATTATGCCACGTCCCACGGAAAGTTTATAACTTTCTGAATAGTATCCTCGTTGGATAAACACATTAAAACTCGGTCCAGCCCGATGGCAACGCCAGCACATTCAGGAATCGGCTGTTTCATTGCTTCAAGAAAGTTTTGATCCAGTTTCATTGTATCGAGTTGTTTCTTTTTTCGTTCCTGATTCTCGGTGTACAGGATGTGTTTATTCCGTTGATAATCAGTTTCTTCCTGGTACCCATTGCCTAATTCTTGTTGTCCAATATAAACCTCAAAACGCTCTGCAATGGTATAGCCTTGTTCTTTTCTTATGCTGGCAAGAGCAGATTGTGTGACTGGATAGTCGATGACAAAGGTTAAGCACTTGTCGTTAAAATCAGGCTCAATACAATGGCTTAATAAGGCATCAAGCAGATCCTGACGACTTAAGCTTTTGGTTTGTAGCCCCTTAATATTAGCAGAAACGCAATCAATTAAGTCTTGCTGGCTAGCGATATGGGGGTTGAGAGCAAACTTTTCAAGGAATAAATCCTCATAAGTGTAGATTTTATCCTGTTGGCTTAATGCAGGAATGAGCTGATGTAGTAACTCACTCACCTCTTTTATGAGCTGGTGATAGCTAAATTCCAGTCGATACCACTCAAGCAGCGTAAATTCAGGATTGTGGTTTTTACCCGATTCACCATATCGCCATACTTTACAGATTTGATAAATATCGCCACTGTTTGCCGCTAATAAGCGCTTCATGGGATATTCGGGTGAGGTGTGTAAATAACGTGTTTGTTTTTCTTTTTGGCACTCAAATGATGAGATATAAGGGTCGGTGTTTGCTGCTTGAGATAAGGCGGGTGTTTCAACCTCAAGCACCTTCTTTTTATCAAAGAAGGATCTAATATGGCGAAGCATTTGCGCGCGCAACAGGCGCGTTTGCTGTGTGGTATTGGGTTTCCAGCTATTCATAAGAGAAAAGGGCAAAAAAGTGGGGGGGTGTACTTTTAGAGAATCTAATCAAGTCAAATTCGTTTAAGTTGGCTAATATTTCGCTATTCTCACACTAAAATAGGCATAAATAGGGTAACTATTGCCTTACTTTCGCCTTAATCGCGAAAATAGCGATAGTTTTTTCTGCGCTAAGGTTAATCGACTTGATTTTGACTCTCCATTGTTAAATTAATTGTTTCGTTTTTATGCTCTGGATAGATATTCGCCCGTGCGGGTGTCTATTTTAACCACTTCACCTTCTTCAACAAATAAAGGCACTTTTATTTGTGCACCTGTTTCTACCGTGGCGGGTTTTGTGGCGCCTTGTGCCGTATTGCCTTGTACACCAGGGTCGCAGTCGGTAATTTTAAGTTCAATAAAATTTGGTGGTGTTGCGCTAAGGGGTGTTCCATTCCATAGAGTAACGATGTATTTTTCTTGTGGCTTTAACCAGTGCTTAATGTCGGCAACAGCCGTTTCGGGCGCGGCGTGTTGCTCAAAAGTATCAGGTTCCATAAAGTGCCAGAATTCACCGTCATCGTACAAGTACTCCATATCGACTTCCATGACATCGGCAGCTTCTACTTTCTCACCTGACTTCCAGGTTTTGTCTGTAACGCGTCCCGTTTTGAGGTTGCGGATACGCACACGATTAAAAGCTTGGCCCTTTCCCGGTTTTACAAATTCATTTTCAACGATCGTATAGGGGTCGCCATCCATGATAAATTTAAGACCACTTTTAAATTCACTGGTATTATACGTTGCCATTTAGGCGCTCCTTTTAATATGAGTTTTACTGGGGCACTATGATAACCGAAAAGATAGGTGATTCCATCATAAAACAGCGCAGTGTCTTAAAAAATCAAAATTGGCAACGTGTTTTGGCTACTGCCGTCCGCAATCCTAACGAATTACTGCGCATGCTTGATTTGTCTGATGAGGTTTGTGCGCGTGAGGTGTACTTTCCAGACGACTTTAAGCTGCTGGTGCCTGTTTCTTATGTTGAGCGTATGCAAAAGGGCAACTGGGATGACCCATTACTCAAGCAGGTTTTGCCAACCTTAAATGAAACCAGAGAGGTGCCCGGTTATGTTGCTGATCCGGTCGGTGATTTAAACTCGGCTGTTTCGACGGGTATCCTGCATAAATATCAGGGCAGGGTGCTGTTAATAACGACGGGCGCTTGCCCGGTGCATTGCCGTTATTGTTTTCGTCAACATTTTCCCTACAGTGATTTTTTAATTGAAAAAGCGCATTGGCAGAAAACGCTTGATCAGATAAAGGTTGATAAAACCATTCATGAAGTGATTTTGAGTGGTGGTGATCCACTCATGCTAACGGATGATCGCCTCAGAGCAATATGTCAGGATGTTGCCAGCCTTAAGCATGTTAAAACAATTCGCTTCCATACGCGGGTGCCTGTTTTTATTCCTGAACGGATTAACACTTCGTTTCTATCTTGTGTGAGTGATTTGAATATTAATAAGGTAATGGTTGTACATATAAATCATGCCAATGAAATTGATAAAGCCGTGGCTCAGTCTTTGAGAGCATTACAGCAAGCCGGGTTTACCTTGTTAAATCAATCGGTTTTATTAAGAGGCATAAATGATAGTGTGGCAAGCTTGCAGGAATTGAGCATGAATTTATTTGACCTTGGTGTATTGCCTTATTATTTGCACCAGCTTGACAGGGTTGCAGGGGCTGCACACTTTGAAGTGGGTCGAGCGGAGGCGCTAAGTATAATGAACCGTTTAAAAGAAATTTTGCCAGGTTATTTAGTGCCGCGTTATGTAGAAGAAATTTCCGGCAAACGGTCTAAGCAGGCTATCGTATAAATCGTTAATTAATGCTATAATCAGCCGGCATAATGCCTATCATTTTATTGTTTTAATAGAAAATATCTTACAAATTAATACGAATAGATAATAACGGCGTTGAAATAATACTAACAATAATTAAGGTTTCAGCATGAGTCATTTTATGTTTTCAAAAAAGAAAAAGAATTCTAAACCAGATTCTAAAGTATCTAATAACAATCCCGCGATGCAAGACAATTTCACCGATATTCGTACCGTTTCCAAAGCACGGGCCTGGGTAAGTGAATTACCTGTAACCGATATGGGTGAAATGACCCGTCGTTTGTTTCTGGGGCTTACTCAGCTTAATCAAGAACCAATAGCACCAAGTGTTCGTATTGATATTAGCGAAATTATATTGCCTTATGTACGCATGGTACTTGAAAATCTGGACAGGCACTTTTTAAGTCGTTCTTTTCCCTTACCGGAGCGCAGTCAAAAGATTTTTGACCTTAAAAATGCCTTGATTATGGAAACAGCTGGTTCATATCAGTTAGCGGCTTTGGACATGCTAACTAAAAAACCGGTATCCAAGAAGAAGGTGCTATTAGCAATTGGACGTGCCGTAAAATTTATGAGTCAGGTATTAATGAACGGCTTTGAGATTTATGCCAAATACAGGAAATCCATCTGGCATGATTTGCATCACCTTTATTTGCTGGCCTGTGAAAACGGCCTGCAACGAAAAGGTATTCCAGTGAAAGAGAATGCAACGAGTAATGATCTGTGTATAGAGGATCAGTACAAGTTAATCAATATGGTTGCCTTATCCGCTCCTAATACTCTGAGGCAAGGTGAAGTTACCAAAGTCTACGAGTTCTTTAGAAGCTCGATTGGTACTATTTCAATTATTGCAGATCCTTCGCAGGTAAAGAGCAAATACGCTCACGTAGCATTATTAAATAGTGATGAGCCAGCCAGTTTGATGCCCGTTAGTGAGTTGGTTAATTCGCCAACCAGCCGCATTTTTGACTTGTCTAATGTTATCTATAAACTAGATCAATTTGTCAGTCTCAGTGAGGAGACTGATCTGGGAACGCATGAGTCATTTCCCATGTTGACGCACAGCCTGGCAAAACGTCTGGTCTATGTTTTAACCACTATTAGAAATCGACGCTATAAACGATTTGCTCGTGATGAAAAAGCAGTTTTGGCGATTCGTATGGCTGATGTATTGGAGCTGATACGCGAAAATGATGTGGATTCTTTTGCAGAGCAAATTAATCAGGATGTAGAAGATGATAATATATATGAAGCCCTGGCAGAGGGTGATTCTGTTTCAAGCCCCTGGTCTGATATTGACCTTGATTCTCTGGCTGAGGATCGGGATGTTAAATTTCAAACCTGGCAAATTGAAAATAGTAGCTCGGGTGGTTATGGTTTAAGGCAAATACATAGTGATTCAAGTACCGCACGTGTGGGTGAACTAACAGCAATTAAAGATCCTAATGACGAAGCTGGTTTATGGCAGGTTGCAGTTATTCGCTGGATGGATTCATTTAAAGAAATTGGTTTGCGTATCGGTCTGGAAATTCTTTCTATGCATGCAATGACGGTTCGGGTTGATCAAATCAGCAATCGGGAAGTGACTCAAAAACTACCCGTTGAAGGTATTCTGTTACCAACCATTGATGGTGCCAGAGAAGAGGCTAATCTGATATTTCCGGGCTTTATTTTTCATGCTGATGATGAGCTTACGCTTACACTTGGCTCACGACAGCAAAAGGTGCGTATTACTTCAGTTGATGATACCGTAGGCTCTTTTGCATATTGTGGCTTTGAAAATATTGAAGAAGAGGCTGTACCAGAAGGATCATTAGAATCCTTTGAAGATGTCTGGGAGTTTTTATAACAAGTAATATGGGTTCTTAATCTGGCCTCATTGACACCAAAATAAAGGATTATACATTGAATAATTTTCTTCCTTTCGCTTTGCCATTAATTGGCGAAGATGAAATAACAGAAGTTGTTGATACGCTGCGTTCAGGTTGGTTGACGACGGGTAAAAAAACATTGGCATTTGAGGATGACTTTGCCAGGTTTGTTAATGCTTCTCATGCGCTGGGTGTTAATTCTGCAACATCCGGTTTGCATCTGGCTTTGGAGGCGGTGGGTGTTGGTCCGGGTGATTTGGTCATTACGACGCCCTATACCTTTACGGCTACGGCAGAGGTTATACGTTATCTGGGCGCAGATCCTTTACTGGTCGACATAGATGCTAAAACTTTTAATATAGACCCTTCGCTTATTCGCGAAGCATTGCAGAAACACGATAATGTTAAGGCCATCATGCCTGTACATTTTGCGGGACAGTCTTGTGAAATGGATGAAATCATTCAGCTGGCGAAGGAATATGATGTAAAAATTGTTGAAGATGCTGCACATGCTTTGCCTACTACCTGGAAGGGTGATTTGATTGGTTCCTTATCAGGATCGGATATTACGGTTTACAGTTTTTATGTGACCAAGACCATTGCAACCGGTGAAGGGGGTATGGTTGTAACAGAAAACAAGGACTATGTGTCGCGGATGAAAACAATGCGCTTGCATGGCATAAACCGAGATGTTTTTGATCGTTATACATCTGATAAACCTTCCTGGTATTATGAAGTGGTTGAACCAGGCTACAAATATAATATGACCGACGTTGCGGCGTCACTAGGCATTCATCAGCTAAAACAAGCCTGGGAATTTCAGAAAAGGCGCGAGTGGATTGCACAACAATATGACGCAGCCTTTAAAGATTTGCCATTACATACGCCCCATGTGGAGCATCCGGATGATACTCATGCCTGGCATTTATATGTATTGCAGCTTGATTTGGACAAATTAGCCATTGATCGTGACCAGTTTATAGAGAAAATGGCCGTTGAGAATATCGGGACAAGTGTACACTTTATCCCCTTGCACCTTCAGCCTTATTGGCGAGACCGGTATAACTATCAGGAAAGCGACTTTCCGGTAGCACTACAGGTTTATCGGCAAGCAATGAGTTTGCCCATATACCCAAAAATGACGGACAATGATGTAGAAAATGTTATTACAGCAGTAAAAAAAGTCTGCAAGGAAAATATTAAGGAACCAGGTCATGTTTAGTAAACGGCTATTTGACCTGTTTTTTGTTATTCCCGGTTTGATTGTATTGTCACCGGTGTTCCTTGTAATTTCTTTATTTATTAAAATAAGAGACGGCGGAGATATATTTTTTAAACAAGTTCGAGTCGGTAAAAATGGAAAGCATTTTAAGGTATTGAAGTTTAGAACCATGGTTCCTGATGCCGAAAAGCTGGGAAATAAGGTAACCACGGGTAACGATCCTAGAATTACTCCGATTGGTGCTTTTCTAAGAAAATACAAACTAGACGAGTTGCCTCAGCTTATCAATGTGTTAAAAGGTGAAATGAGTCTGGTTGGTCCAAGGCCTGAAGTACCCGAATATGTCGAGTTTTACCCGGAGAAAACCAGGAGAATTGTTTTTTCAGTCCCGCCGGGTATTACAGATAAAGCATCCATTGAGTTTGTGAATGAAAATGACCTGTTAACTCATGCTGATGATCCGGTAAAAGCTTATAGGGAAAAGGTATTACCTATTAAGCTGGCTTACTATGAAGAGTATGTTAAAGAACGATCATTATGGATGGACTTTAATCTTGTTCTAAAAACAGTCTCAGCCATTTTTTAGTTTTAAGAAGACGTTTAAATAGCTATGTGGGCACTTGTTTTAGTTACCCGTTAAGTTACAAGGCCAAATTCTCATTGAGAATAACAAACTATAATAATAATTATGAAAAATAGAATGATTGATAAAATTAAACAGTTCTTTGTTCAAAGAAGCAGAATGGAAAAGCGTCTGATCCTTATGCTGGCAGATGCACTTGCCCTGCCTGTTCTGTTATGGGCTTCTCTTTCTTTGGGTATTAATCATTTTTTTATACCGGAGTCTACAAAAGAGTGGTTAATCTTTCCCCTGGCCGTTTTGATTTCACTACCTGTTTTTATTAAATTTGGTTTATACAGGGCAATTTTACGTTATTTTCGTAACCAAACTGTTTCCACCATATTGCTGGCAACACTGCTATCCTCTTTAGCCTGGGCAATTAGTGTAAAAATATTCGGCGTTGCTGATTTAACCAAGTCAGGTGTAATTTTATACTGGTTAGGTTCTTTTGCGTTTATTTCAGGGAGTCGCTTGCAGGTGCAACAATGGCTTTATGGTGATTTGGCTAAAAAACAAAAAAATAAAAAAGTATACATTTATGGTAGTGGTGCGGCAGGGTCTCAGCTGGCTGCTCTACTGGAGAATGAGCCTGGCTATACAGTAAAAGGCTTTATTGATGATGATCCGTCTGTTCAAGGCTGGAAAGTAATGGGCTTTGAGGTTCAAAGCTTTGATAAGGCGGCAGCCACTTTATTTGATGAGCGTGATGGTGAAACCGAAGTCATTATTGCCATGCCTTCGGTTGAACATAGTAAAAGGCAGTTTATTATTGATCGTCTAGAGCCATTTCCTGTGAAAGTTCGCACCATACCGGCCATTGCTGATTTTGCCAGTGGCAATATCAGCGTATCGGATATTAAAGATATTGATATTGATGATCTTTTAGGCCGGGATCCCGTCAATCCGGATGAGGAGCTATTGCCAGCCAATATTAGCAATAAAGTTGTCATGATAACCGGAGCAGGAGGTTCTATCGGTTCGGAGCTTTGTAGGCAGGTTATACAGCTTCAGCCTAAAAAATTAATTCTGCTAGAACTAAGTGAGTTTGCGCTTTATAGAATCGAACAAGAGCTCAATGATCTCATGGAAAAAAATAAAACCTCTATTAAGCTGGAACGCATATTGGGGTCATGTGGCGACAAGACCTTATTGAACCGCTTGTTTGAGAAAAATCCTGTGCAAACAATCTATCATGCTGCCGCTTATAAACATGTGCCACTCGTTGAAGAGAACCCAGTTGCAGGTCTTAACAATAATATCTTTGGGACAAAAACATTGGCTGAAATGGCAATGGCTTCGCAGGTAGAAACCTTTATTTTGATTTCAACCGATAAAGCCGTTAGGCCAACCAATATTATGGGTTGTTCAAAGAGAACGGCTGAAATGGTGCTTCAGGCGCTTGCAAAAAGTCCAAAGTGCAATACTGTTTTTTCCATGGTGCGTTTTGGTAATGTACTGGGTTCTTCGGGCTCAGTTGTTCCTAAATTCAGGAAACAGATAGAAGAGGGAGGGCCGATTACGGTTACACATAAAGAGATCACGCGCTATTTTATGTCGATACCCGAGGCCGTACAATTGGTGATCCAGGCAGGTGCGATGGCAACAGGCGGGGATGTGTTTGTACTGGATATGGGTGAGTCGGTAAAAATTACAGAACTGGCAACTAAAATGATTCATTTGTCTGGTTTAAATGTTAAGACAAAAGATAAGCCAAACGGTGAAATAGAAATCAAATACACCGGTTTACGGCCTGGAGAAAAGCTTTATGAGGAGCTACTGATTGGTGATAATGTCAAAGGCACAAAACATCCAAGAATTATGCAGGCCACAGAAGAGTATTATAGTTTGCGAAAGCTGCAGGGCTTGTTAGAAAACCTGAAAGTATCTTTATCAGGTGCCAATATTGATGATATAAAAGATTCATTAACAAAAATTGTTGACGGTTATACCCCATGGGAGTCAGATTCCCAGCCTGCCAGTGTTGCTAAAAAATCAGCGACGGTTGTAACACTAGGAAATAGGTAGTTCAAGTATTTTAAAAGTACACCCCCCACCTTTTTTACGGATTTCATCCGCCCTTCGGGTAGTTGTCGCTTTCGCTCCAACATTATCTCGCTTTGCTCGGTTAGTGAACTTGCCGTTTCGTTGTTTGAAACGGACAATTCAGCCGAGCGATAGCGAGACAACAGCTTTAGCTGACCCGAAGGGTGAGCGCAGCGAATCATTATGTCGCCGTTGTTTGGCGACGCATGGGTTTACTCGGCCAGGTTTCTCCTTATTTATTATTAGTAGTTCTATATTTTACACTTAGCTTGACTGGGATTGTGTTTTATCATTGAGGCTAATATTTTATAGCTTGATACTGCCCTTTTGTTAGCTCAGGTGTTTCTCGTGAAAAAAAAGAATGTCATGTTACTTATGGTGGCTACTTTCCTAATTGGGCTGCTTGCTTCAAGCTTCTGGTATAGACTGAATTATCCTATGAAGCCCCTGTTTGTGGAAATCGTGAATAATACTGAAACATTAATTCCGTCGGTCATTATAGAGCATGGAAAAATAGGCTTGCAGGAAAAGATTAGCATAGTTCAATTAAGGCCAAAGGAAAAACGCCGTATAGCATTGAATCACAACCCCGGCCTTGGCTTTAATGTTAAAGTTAATTATCCTGATGGAGAAACGACCGAGGTGTGTGCAGGTAAAAATAAGGACTATTGGTTTTTTCGTGAAACGATCACAAAGATTGGTATTTATACTACGCCTATTCGATAGCAAACCTTCTTAGATACTTGCCGTTAAGCAGTGTCTCCTTAAGGAAGTCCTGATCAAGTCCAATTATTTTTAGCTTGCCAAAACCGCCGCTATTTTCCACGAAGATCGGCGCAATAGAATGACTATTACGACTCTCTTCGTGAAAAATAAGCGACAATTTTTGCTGTGCTAAATTCTAATCGACTTAATCAGGGCTTCCTTAATATATCTTGGTTATAAATTGGATTACAATCCTGATTGATACTATAAGCCAAAAAGAGGCACGCATAAATGGATGCTGAAATACAATTTTTTATGACTAAAAAAGATGAGGAAGAGTTTCTGCTTTATGCTAAAAAAATTGTCGATGCTATTGATAAAAATCCGGGAATAATTGATTTAAAGGTAGGGGATACCGCGTTGCTTATATTCACGCCTTCAAGCGAGGAGGATAATACACTTTACGCAGGTAAGCTGGAAATACGTTTAGGCAATTCTGAATTACCTTTAAAAGAATTAGAACAAGCCCAAAAAGCATTCAGGCAATTACGAAACTGGATTAAAAAACATTATTTTAGCCGACTTGCTTATCATGATAAGAACAAAAAGAATAAACTTACCCCATCTCGTGTACATTGGTTAGGGAAGGATGCTAAAAAATGGAAGGAAGAACAGCCCGAACAACATCACTTGAAACTTTCTCGTACAAGCTGGATGGAGTTTGATATTGGTTTTTAAAGAGGAAGCTCAAAGCTGTGTAATTTTCTTTTTTTTAAAGATTATAATGATGGTTTTGTTGATTTAATAAGTACACCCCCCCACTTTTTATGCATTTTCAGCGCACCCTAAGCGCACTCTATGGGGGGAGGTAAAGTATCAGTTTAAACCTTCTCTTTATTTCTTGCTCAAGCCGTTCTCTTAGTCTTTCTCGTGGGGTCTTTCTGTCGTCACATTGGCGGTACGATTGTAAAGGTTTGAACTGTTGTTTCACCTTGAACTATTTTGACACGTTCACTGCCTTTGAGGCCATTTGCACTCACAGTAAGGGTGTGTGTTGCTGGTGGCAGTCTGAATGTAGCAATTGATACATTGTTTGCCTGGGCAATAACACGTCCGCGGGAGTCTATGACGGTTAACCTTCCCATCACTGGTTGACCCGCCTGATTAACGATGCGACTTCTGAGCAGGCCCGTACCAGACGGAGGGGCGGTATTTCTGGAATGTCGTCCTTTAAGAAAGGCTTCAGGATTAAAACTGATGCGAACATTCTTTCCCTCACGCACCCGGACAGTTTTGCTTTGGCGCTGATTTCCTAAAATGGCGGTGACTTTATAAGAGCCTGTGTCGAGCTTAAATTTACCATTAGGAACGCTGGTTAGCTCAACAATTTTCTTTCCCTGGGTGTTCGAAATAATAAAGTGAGTTTTACGCGGTGGTTGCATTGCAACGGTGAGAAAACCATTGGGAATTTTAGTTGATATGGGAGGGTTTACAGTGGTTGATGAAAGAGTCGGGCGATTGGTTTTGCTATTGCCTGTTGCTTCTCGTGGCTCGTTTGCATGTCGTTGAACAGGTGGATTTTGTTGATTATCCTGTAATAAAAAGGTTTCACTTATTTCTTTTCCTGCAATAACCCGAATGGTTTTAACATTATTAATTTTATTCTTTGAACGAACAGTGACTTTATAAGCGCCGGGTTTCAGGTCAAATACAGCCGAGTCCGCATAGATTTTTTTATTAATATGTTTCCCTGAAAGGGTTTGTATATAGAAGTTTGATTTAACAGAAGAACGATCCTTTTTGTTGCGTGCAAATAAAATCAGCTTTCCATTTGAATTATCACTGGTTTTGGCCGGTTCAAAAGTTGGGATGGTATCTGTTGTCGCGGTAGGCCGGGCGGGAGTAATCTTAACATTATCGGTTATTTGCACCTCATTAGTATTCGGATGGTCTTCTTCAACGTCAAATCTGAAAATTTCACTGATAGCGCGCCCAGCTACGATATTAATTCGTTTATTAGATTGTCCGTTTGGCCCGCTAACATGAATGATGTATGTTCCTTGTGGTAAGGATAATTCTGTCTTATTAACGGCCGTAATCTTTTGAACTATATTTCCTTTATCTGATTTGATTGTAATATCTGCTACAAGTGGTTTGTTTGTTTTGGTGTTAAATATACGAACTAAGAGCCGCCCTCGGCTGTTAGCACTCTGTAACTCAAATATTTCCTTGGTTGATTCACCGGGTTCAATAACAACTGTTCGAAAATCTGCTTGTTGACCTTTTGTTACGGTGACCTTATAGCTGCCAGCCTTGAGTTTGAATAAAGTGCTGGAAACATTTTGACGAGTGGCTACGGTCTCACCGTTTTCTTTTTGGATAATATAGTCGGCACGAATGATCTTTTTACTATTAGGATTCTTTGCCGATACTTGCAATACACCGACAGTGCTGGGTGGTTCCAGCTTAAAGGTTTTCTGCACGGTGCCATTTGTGCGAATGCTGGCAAACTGTGTGCTAATAATAGGTTCTGATGGTCGGCTATTTTTTGGTAGAACAAGGGTTGTGACGACTTTATATTGACCCGTTGGCAGACGGAAAGAGGTGTGTGAGGTATTTTTGCTTTCTGCAATTTTTTTATTTTCGCTATTAAAGACTTCAAAATTTGCAGTTAGGGAGTCATTTGTTTCAAAGTCAACTGCATTAAGATTAAGCATACCATATTGAATTTGATCTTGCCTGGATGGTAGCGGAACAGGCGTTTTCTCTGGTTCATTATCGAGGATGGGCTTAAAGGTGTCCCCATTTGTGTCAGTTTGTTTTGCAGCACCTGCATCAGGTTTTACGGTTTCTATCAGGGTGCTTTGTGATGTGCCTGAACCGGCAGAATCTGACGTCTCTGGTGCCGTAGCTTGATTGGCAATATTGATCGAAGGCGCAGGAACATTGGTGGATATTTCCTTCTGTGTGACTTGTTGATTATTTTTATCAAGTAACGACATACTGCCAATAATTGCAAGAATTAATACAACCCCGATGATTACCCCTTTTATTAATTGTCCTAGGCCGCCGCTCACGTTTCCATCCTTGTGTTTTTAATGTATCTAAGAGCAATAATATAACACTTCAGTTCAATTTATTGAGCACTTTTCGCTGTTCATCCTCTTAGATTTTTCTTGAAAAAAAACTATATGCCCATACTTTGGCTGCAACGCTAATGATAGAAAGGACAAATAAAATGGCAGATGCAAAAACCAAGAAAAAAGGATCTTCAAAAAAACAAAATATGGAGTTCCAGACAGAGGTTAATCAGCTTTTACATTTGATGATTCACTCTCTGTATTCGAACAAAGAGATTTTTTTACGCGAGCTGATTTCCAATGCATCAGACGCATGTGACAAGTTGCGCTTTGAAGCAATCTCGGATGATTCCCTGTATGAAGGTGATCCCGAATTGCGTATTGAGGTGGACTTTGATGAGGATGCCAATACAGTCACTATTCGTGATAACGGCATTGGTATGAATAGTGATGAAGTGGTTGAAAACATTGGCACCATTGCCAAGTCTGGAACCAAGGAGTTTTTGTCAAAGTTAACGGGCGATGCCGCTAAAGATTCAAATCTTATCGGGCAGTTCGGTGTTGGTTTTTATTCATCCTTTATTGTTGCAAACAAGGTGACTTTAACAACCCGAAAAGCGGGCGATAAGCCAGAGAATGGCGTAATTTGGGAGTCAACAGGTGAAGATGGCTTTACACTTGAGAAAACCAAAAAAGAGTCGCACGGCACAGAAATTGTGTTGCATCTTAAAGAGGAAGAGAAAGAATTCGCTAATGCCTGGCGTTTACGCAGCATTATTTCTAAATATGCCGATCATATTCCATTGCCCGTTAAAATGCGCAAGGTGGATGAGGAAGGCAAGCTCACTGATGAGTGGGACGTGGTCAATAAAGCCAATGCGCTTTGGGCAGAACCCAAAAGTAAGCTGAAAGATGAAGACTATATTGAGTTTTATAAGCATATTTCTCACGACTGGGCTGATCCGCTAGCGTGGAGTCATAATCGAGTCGAAGGCAAGCTAGAATACACCTCCTTGCTTTATATTCCATCGAAAGCACCGTTCGACCTTTGGGAGCCAGAGCAGAAAAACGGCATAAAGCTTTATGTTCAGCGTGTCTTTATCATGGATGACACCAAGAATTTAATGCCTCATTATTTGCGTTTTGTACGTGGCGTGATTGATTCTAATGACTTGCCGCTGAATGTATCGCGTGAGATTCTGCAAAACAATAAAGTAGTCAATTCAATGCGCAAGGCTTCCGTCAAGAAGGTCTTGGGTCTGCTTGAAAAAATGGCAAAGAACGAGCCGGAAAAGTATCAAACCTTCTGGGATGAATTTGGCAAGGTACTAAAAGAAGGTCCCGGCGAAGACTTTGACAATAAAGAGCAGATTGCCAAACTGTTACGTTTTGCTTCCACTTATGATGATGTAGAAGAGCAAAAAGTATCGCTTGAAGACTATGTATCCCGCATGAAGGAAGGCCAGGAAGAAATTTTCTATATCACGGCTGAATCATTTGCGGCGGCTAAAAATAGTCCGCACCTTGAGGTGTTCCGTGAAAAAGGCATTGAAGTGCTGCTTCTAAGTGATCGTGTTGATGAGTGGCTTGTGAATGGTCTGCAAGAATTCGACGGTAAAAAACTTAAATCAGTTGCTAAGGGTGATCTTGATCTAAGCAAATTTGACAGCGAAGAAGATAAGAAAGAGCAGGAGAAAGTCGAGAAGGAAGCAAAGGGTATTATCAAACACTTAAAAGAAGTGCTTGAGGATAAAGTTGAAGATGTGCGAGTCTCTCATCGCCTGACTTCCTCACCTTCTGTGATTGTTTTAAATGAGCAGGATATGGCTCTTTATATGCAAAACCTGATGAAGCAGGCAGGTCACGAAATGCCGACAAGTAAGCCCGTGCTTGAGATCAATCCCAGCCATCCGCTGATCAAACGTATGGAAAAAGAAACGGATGATGAGCAATTTGCTGACTGGGCTGAAATATTGTTTGATCAGGCACTGTTAGCAGAAGGTGCTCAATTGGAAGATCCAGCAGGATTTGTACACAAGTTAAATAAGCTGATGTTGAATATGTAAATTAATCAGAAGGGCTTATGCCCTAATGGGAAACCGTAGAAAAGGCGCAAAATTTGCGCCTTTTTTATTGCCTGTGTTTAAGCAGTCCAAACTTTATTCCATCAATAAAAATAAGTAACTGGTGCCCCAAATCAGTAGTAAAAAGAAAACTGCGCCAATGATATCTTTAAGTGTTGAGTTGCTTTCCATTTTCTAGTCTCCTTTGGTTAGTTCGGAGACAGGATATACCGGCGACTCCCTCAGTTTGTGAGGGAGAAAGTATCGCGTACCCTTTGTCTAATTATGCTTTGTACGAATTGGCACTGTTATACTTTAATAAATCAATAAATGCCCTGCCGGCATTTGATGTACTACGGTCAGCGTGTTGCACGATGCCCAATGTACGCTCAATTCTTAATCCTTTAACTTTGATTTCAACCAGACTGTTATCCAGCATGGTACTGGGCAGGGCGCTCCAGCCAAGCCCAATAGAGACCATCATGCGAATCGTTTCAAGATAATTGGTTTCCAGTATGACATCCAGCGCGCCGTGTTTTTGCACCACAGGCTTTTCGATAACGGTGCGGGTATAGGTGCCTACCGCAGGTAAAATAGCGGGGTGCTTTGCCAGATCATTTAGGGTAATAGATTTACTCTTCACCAGCTTTACCAGGGGGTGATCCGGTGCTACCACAATACTCAAAGGATCGTTCCACAAAGAGGTTAATTTGAGCTTTTTTGGCTTGTTAAGTGGCAGGGTGACAACGCCCAGCTCATAGTTTCCCTGTTCTATTTTTTGACAGGCATTTTCAGAATCCATAAAGGCCAGATCAAGGCGTACCTCGGGGTAATCTTCGGTATACTGCTTAAGTGTGTTTGGCAAGCGCCGTAGCCCAATATGGTGTGAAGTCACCAGCGATAATTGCCCGCTAACAGTGCCGCTAAGGTTGTCGATTACGCGTTGCGACTCGCTAAGCTCCTGCATGATTCGTCGCGCAACCGGCAATAAGGCACGACCTGCCTCATTAAGCATAACCCGTCTGCCAACTCGATCAAATAATTGACAGCCCAGTTGCTCTTCCAGCAAGGCAATGCGCTTGCTAATGGCTGGCTGGGTAATAAATAAAATATCAGCCGCCCTGGAAAATGTACCCGATTCGGCAACGGCGATAAAGGCTTTGTAAGCAGATAGATCCATGAGGTAAGTACCTATTCGAGAAAACGGTAAAAAAGGTGGGGGGTGTAATTTATAAGTATTTTATTATAGCTTTTTGGAATATAAAATATGAATAATTACGATTATAGTTATATAGGAGATAGAGGTAAACTGTTTCTTAACACAAGGAGATGGTTATGACAGGTAAAACACTCTACGATAAATTATGGGATGCCCATGTTGTTCGCGAAGAAGACGACGGCACGGCGCTTTTGTATATCGACAGACATTTGGTGCACGAGGTAACGTCACCACAGGCCTTTGAAGGCTTGCGAATGGCTAAGCGCGATGTGTGGCGTAAAGAATCCATCGTCGCGGTTCCCGATCATAATGTGCCTACAACCACGGCGGACAGGGGCAATGGCTCAGCCGGAATTTCTGACCCAATTGCCAAACTGCAAATTGATACGCTGGATAAAAACTGTGCTGAGTTTGGCATTAATGAATTCCATATGGATGATATTCGTCAGGGTATTGTGCATGTTATTGGCCCCGAACAGGGCGCAACCTTGCCCGGCATGACGGTGGTGTGCGGTGATTCACATACCTCAACCCACGGTGCTTTTGGTGCCCTGGCACATGGTATTGGTACTTCCGAAGTTGAGCATGTCATGGCGACTGGCTGTTTGATCCAGAAAAAAATGAAAAACATGTTAGTTAGTGTTGATGGCAAGGTCGGCCCTGGTGTTACCGCAAAAGATATTGTATTGGCAATTATCGGCCAGATTGGTACAGCTGGCGGTACGGGCTACGCCATTGAATTTGCGGGAGAAGCGATTCAGGATTTATCCATGGAAGGCCGCATGACCGTTTGTAATATGGCGATTGAGGCGGGCGCGCGGGCTGGCATGATTGCGGTTGATGACAAGACTATCGAATACGTTAAAAACCGTCCTTATGCCCCAACGGGTGAAATCTGGGATAAAGCAGTCAAAGCATGGCGAGATCTGAAAAGTGATGATGATGCCGCGTTTGATGAAATTGTCCGTATACATGCGGGTAGCATAGAGCCGCAAGTCACCTGGGGAACGTCACCCGAAATGGTACGTTCGGTGAATGATAAAGTACCTGATCCGGCAGATGAAAGCGACCCGGTTAAAGCAAAGGCAATCAGTGATGCGCTCGATTACATGGGGCTTGAGGCAGGACAGCCTATCAATGAAGTGACCATAGATAAAGTATTTATTGGCTCGTGTACCAATTCACGTATTGAAGACATGCGTCAAGCGGCGGCGGTTGTGAAGGGGCAAAAAGTGGCTGATAATGTCAAGCTGGCTATGGTGGTTCCTGGTTCTGGTCTGGTTAAAAAACAGGCCGAAGATGAAGGCCTGGATATGATCTTTAAAGAGGCTGGTTTTGAATGGCGCGAGCCGGGTTGCTCAATGTGTTTGGCAATGAATGCCGACCGTTTAGAACCGGGAGAGCGTTGCGCCTCTACCTCTAATCGTAACTTCGAAGGTCGTCAGGGACAGGGCGGGCGTACTCATCTGGTTGGCCCGGCAATGGCAGCAGCAGCAGCGGTTAAAGGCCACTTTGTTGACGTAAGGAGCGTATAACATGGAAAAGTTTACAACACATAGCGGCATTGTGATTCCACTGGATCGTTCCAATGTGGACACCGATGCCATTATTCCAAAGCAGTATTTAAAGTCAATCTCGCGTACTGGTTTCGGCCCAACCTTATTTGATGACTGGCGCTATGCCGAGCCGGGTGAGCCTGGAATGGATCATTCCAAGCGCAAGCTGAATAAGGATTTTGTCCTTAATCAGGAACCCTATAAAAATGGTTCTATCTTGCTAGCACGTGAAAACTTTGGCTGTGGCTCATCCCGTGAACATGCTGTGTGGGCGCTGGAAGATTATGGAATTCGTGCAGTAATAGCCCCAGGCTTTGCAGATATTTTCTATAATAATAGCTTTAAAAATGGCTTGTTACCCATTGTTCTATCAGAGAAAAAAGTTGATGACTTGTTTGTCAAGGCTAGCAGTAAGGATGGATATAGCTTAACCATTGATCTTGACAAGCAGCTAGTGATTGAGCAGGACAGGGAGACAACTGAAGAAACGCCTTTCGAGATAGATGAATTTCGCAAGTATTGTCTGTTGAACGGCCTGGATGATATTGGCTTAACATTACAATATGCGGATGAGATAAAGGCGTATGAAAAAAGGCGCAGGCAGGAAGCACCCTGGCTTTTTGCATAGCTTTTGCCTTCTAGCTAGAGAAAACCGCCAGCCGGGCTGAAAGGCGAGATAATGTAGGAGCGCTGCGACGACTCCCCGTAAGGTGCTCCTTTAGAAAAGGCAGAAAAAGGTGGGGGGTGTACTTTATATACTCTATTTTTAACCATTAAGGATAAAAAATGACACAAAATGTATTGATTTTACCCGGTGACGGCATCGGAAAAGAGATTGTAGCGGAAGCCGTAAAGGTACTGGACGTATTAAAGGCTGATTTTGGTCTCGATATTACTATAACAAACGGCAATATTGGTGGTGCAGCCTATGATGCGGATGGCCATCCCTATCCGCCTGCAACACAGGCCTTAGCTAAAGAGGCTGATGCTATTTTACTGGGTGCTGTTGGTGGTTATCAGTATGATGATCTACCACGTGAGTTACGCCCCGAGCGTGGTTTGCTGGGTATTCGTGCAGATCTGGAGCTGTTTTCAAATTTACGCCCGGCCATCCTCAATAAAGAGCTGGCTGATGCCTCGTCCTTAAAGCCTGAGGTGGTTGCTGGTCTGGATATTATGATTGTGCGAGAGCTCACCGGAGGTATTTATTTTGGTGAACCACGCGGCATTCGCATACTGGAAAATGGTGAAAAACAAGGCTATAACACGCTGATTTATAAAGAATCAGAAATTGAACGCATTGCTCATTCTGCCTTTAAAATTGCTATGAAGCGCGACAAGCGTTTATGCTCGGTTGGCAAGTCGAACGTGCTGGAAGTGATGGAGCTTTGGGATGAAGTGGTAGAGCGGGTTGGCAAACAATATCCTGAAGTTGAGCTAAGCCATATGTATGTCGATAATGCCGCTATGCAGCTGGTTAAAGAGCCTAAACAGTTTGATGTAATGGTTACGGGTAATATGTTTGGTGATATTTTATCTGATGCCGCTGCTATGCTAACAGGCTCAATCGGTATGTTACCATCGGCTTCACTGGATGCCAATGGTAAAGGTATGTATGAGCCCATTCACGGTTCGGCTCCTGATATAGAAGGTAAAAATATAGCCAACCCGCTTGCAACGATTATGTCGCTAAGTATGATGCTGCGTTACTCGTTAAATCAGGAAACCCTGGCGAGAAAGATTGATGATGCGGTTGAACGTGTTTTAAAAGAAGGCAAACGCACCGCTGATATTTATGTTGAAGGTCAGGCAGGAACGACGCTGGTGAGTACCAGTGAAATGGGCGATGCGGTTGTCTCCGCACTCAAAAGTTAACAAAGGTAAGGTTTAGTTAAGATGTCGAATAAAACATATGATGTAGCCGTTGTGGGTGCCACAGGAGCAGTCGGTGAAGTGATGCTGGAGATTCTGGCAGAGCGTAATTTCCCTGTAGGAAAGGTTTATGCTTTGGCGAGTGAGCGCTCAGTTGGTAAGAAGGTTAAGTTTGGTGAAACCATGTTAACCATTGAAAATCTGGCAGAATTTGATTTTTCAAAGACGCAGATTGGCCTGTTTTCACCTGGTGCCGAGATTTCAAAGGAGTATGCTCCTATTGCTGCTTCCCAGGGCTGTGTGGTAATTGATAACACCTCCCAGTTTCGTTACGATGATGATATTCCGCTGGTTGTACCAGAGGTCAACCCGCATGCGGTTGCTAACTATACTAATCGGGGCATTATTGCCAACCCCAACTGTTCAACCATACAAATGCTGGTTGCCTTAAAGCCGCTCCATGATGCGGCCAAAATCACCCGTATTAATGTCTGCACCTATCAGGCTGTTTCCGGTTCGGGTAAACCGGCGATAGAAGAACTGGCAGGTCAAACGGCACAGCTTCTTAATGGTAAGGAACCTGAAGTTAAGGTTTATCCCAAGCAGATTGCTTTTAATGTGATTCCACAAATTGATGTCTTTCTTGATAATGGTTACACCAAAGAAGAAATGAAAATGGTCTGGGAAACCAAAAAAATCATGGAAGATAATGATATTTTGGTAAACCCAACAGCCGTGCGTGTTCCCGTTTTTTATGGTCACTCCGAGGCAGTCCATATAGAAACTCGTGAAAAACTCACTGTTGAACATGCAACTGAGTTACTCCGAAATGCACCGGGCATAACTGTTATTGATGAGCATAAGGATGGTGGTTATCCAACAGCAGTGTCAGATGCAGCCAATCACGATGATACCTATGTAGGACGAATTCGTGAGGATATTTCACATGAAAATGGGCTAGACCTCTGGGTTGTTGCGGATAATGTCAGAAAAGGCGCTGCTCTGAACAGTATTCAAATTGCCGAGGTTTTAATTAGAGATTATTTATAGCAGTTCGTGAATAGCCATTAACTATCAGGTACTTATTGATTAATCTCAAATATTTAATAAGCCCCATTGTCAAAATGTGACAATGGGGCTTTTTTTTGTCTAATTTTGAACAAATTATGACAAAAATAGATTTGTTCAGTTTTGATTCATCACTTTATTGATATAAATACATTATATTCCAAATGATTAGGGGTCTGGCTTTTGTAGCTGATGATTACTCAAATGGATGCTTTAATAATTTTTAGTGTGCCTTTAACCAAAATAAGTAAAACAGCACATAGAAATTAAATGAGTCACAGGAATGCTCTCCAGGATTAGGACAGGATTTTAACCAGAGAAGCAGTGAATGGATTCGCGAATAATGATAATAATAAGGGGAAATTAAGTGAATAAGAAAGCCTTGAGCCTGGCCATCTGCATGGCGATGGCAATGCCATCCGTATCAAAAGCACTTAGCTTAGGTGAGATTCAGTCGAATTCAAGTTTAAATCAACCATTTAAAGGCAAGATTAGATTGCTCTCTACGAGTGTTGCAGAGGCAAAAAGTCTGCGGGTACGTGTTGCTTCTCCAGCAGTATTTAATCGTGTGGGTATTGATCGTCCTGCTTTTTTGAATAGTATTCGCTTTAGAACAACAGTTGAAAATGGGCGCCCAGTCATTCTTGTTAGTTCAAGTCAGCCCATTCATGAGCCTTTTTTAAATTTCTTATTAGAAGTTAGTTGGCCAAATGGGCAACTACTAAAAGAGTATACGGTACTTCTTGATCCTCCTGTACTAATGAGCCCGGATACAGCCATAGCCAGTAATACGGCGGGTATTCGTGCCGAACCAAGAGCACAAGGTCGCATTAATCGACCCGCCGTACAACGACCTAGACCAGTACAACGTGCGCAACAGCCGCGCAGGGTGGTACGTGTCGCACCAAACCGTCAACAAGTTGCGCAACGTCAGGCAGCTCAACGTCGCGCGGCACAACAACAGCGCCGTGTAGCACGGGTTGCCAATGTGGCTCCGCGCTCACGTAGCTATCGTGTAAGACGTGGGGATACGCTAACTAAAATTGCCAGACGCATTGGCTATCGTGGTGTTCGCACTGAACAAATGATGGTTGCTTTGTTCGAAAAAAATCGCAGAGCTTTTAGTAAGCGTAATATGAATAACCTTAAAGCGGGTGCCATACTTACTAAACCTTCTTTGCAAGAGGCACGAGCATTATCTTCAAGAAAAGCCAAAGCACTTATCGTAGCCCAAGCGCGGGAATGGAAGAAAACACGCGCGACAGCATTGGCTAAAAAGGGTGCAGTACCCAAAAATACAGTTGCTGCTGTTGAAAACAAACAAGCGCATCTGGAAGTTGTCGGTAGTCCCAACGCTGTCGAAAAAAATGCTACTTCTGGATCACAGGGTTCAGCTAATGCACAGTTAGCAGAGCTAAGAAAGCAGTTAGCTTTGACAAGTGAATCTTTAACGACTAAAAGGCAAGAAAACGAAGAGCTGAAATCAAGAGTATCTGAACTTGAATCCTTGTTACGCAAAAAGAACCGCTTAATAACGCTAAAAAGCGAACAACTTAAACAATTGGAAGCTCGTTTAAATGGCGCATCACCACAAGCTAACCAGATGGCAGAGCCTGTCATTAATGAAACTCCGGCTATGCCTGATGGAGCCCCACTACAGAATGATGAAGGGCTTGATATCCAGCAACAGGTTGCTAATGATTTAGCGAATGAAAATGGTGAAATTATTCGTGGCAACAATACACAGGGTAATGAGCAAGATACGATGGTAACGGGTGATCTCAATTCTTCCGCGCCTAATGAATCTGCCCCGGAGGTTACCGCACCTGAAGCACAGTCAGTTACGGAACAAGCCCCTGCTGTTGATAATACAGCTGTTCAGGAAGATGGATCTACCGACATCCTTGGTCTACTTGGATCTCCACTAGCAATGGGAGTCGGTGGAGGGTCGTTACTGGCTCTTCTAGGTGGCTTATGGTATATGCGCCGCCGCAAAAAAGGTCAATATGAAGAGTTTGATTTCGATTCTGGCATTGATTTGAGTAATGCGGAGGAAGTCACATCTGATTTTAGCTCTGAATTTGGTGATATCCAGTCTGATACCAAACAGGGCACGGTTGATGCTCCCGTTATTAATGAATCAGAATTTGTAGAGCATGATGAAATGCGTCAGGAGCATATAAAGAATTCTGGCCTACTTGATGATGACCAGGATGACCTGCTTCAGGAAGCTGATGTTTATATTGTTTATGGTTTGCATGACCAGGCAGAAACTGAGCTAAAAGAAGCAATAGCTAAAGATCCGGATAACCTTGCTTACCGTGCAAAGTTGCTTGAAAACTACAAAGCTGCTGGAAACAAAGAAGCCTTTGCCGCAGAAGCTAAAACCTTTATGGCGCTTGAAGTTGAGGGCAAAGAA
Organism: Thiotrichaceae bacterium; assembly: GCA_027083815.1. Lineage (GTDB taxonomy): Bacteria > Pseudomonadota > Gammaproteobacteria > Thiotrichales > Thiotrichaceae > Cocleimonas. Next base: position 9,950 of record JALWMR010000123.1, on the reverse strand, counting down.
AAGTATTTTGAAAGTATATCGGAGTGGGGCCAGGAACTGATGCCCGAAAGCAAGTTATTCACAATGGATAATTTAATGAAGGCCGCTACTGCAACGGGGGTTGCAGTGGTTGCTGGCACAGCCGTAGCAGAAGGTGCCAAATCAGCTGAAGCAACGACTGCGAACGTAGCAGAAGAAGAGCTATCAGATGATCTTGACGGCTTTGATCTGGACGATGTACTCGCCGATGATACCGATGGTGCTTTAGCAAAAACCGACTCATTGATTGATGATATTGACATTGATGCCATCGATAGAAGTGACCTGAGTATTGATGAACTGGATGAAGATAGCCTTGATATTGATAAGCTGGGTGAGATCGAGGATGATTTCTCACTACACCTGGATGATGATACCGGTGATTCGCCAGGTAGCACCTTCCAGGAGATCAGCACAGATGGTAATTCAAATGCTGCTGAGGCCTTGTCAGACTCACTGGATAATGACTTGGATTTATCTGATTTTGATCTTTCTGGGGCAGATAGTGAGGCGGATAGTAATGACTCAATCAGCTTTAATATGGATGATAGCCTTGATGGGTCTGATCTGTCGGATGATGTCACCAGTTTAAATCTTGATCTGGATGCCAATGATTTTGAAAAAATCATGCCTGAAGATAATCAATATAAGAAAAATACCGATGATTTAACGTTTGATACTAGCTCAATTGACGGTGTAAGTGATAATAAGCTTGAAGATAATTTATTGGCTGAGTTTGATGACAATCTTTCTTTCCTTGATTTGGATAATGATGCTGATAGTCATGTTATTGAAGAAACCCAGATTGAAACCAAGCTGGATCTGGCCAAAGCCTATATAGATATGGGTGATATAGATGGCGCTCGTAGCACCCTGGAAGAGGTGATGCAAGAAGGCAGCGATGAGCAAAAACGAGAAGCAGAAGAGTTGCTTCACCAAACAGGTTAGGAAACTCCATTCCTTTGATAGTTAGCCGGAACATTGTTCCGGCTTTTTTGTGCTCATTATCTGCGTATAATAAGCGACATGATTAAATATGCTGCTTGTATTGAATATGATGGGACCAATTATTGTGGCTGGCAAAGGTTAAGTCATGCGCCTTCTATTCAGGCAGAAGTAGAAAAAGCACTCTCTTTTGTTGCCAATCATCCAGTGGATTTAACCTGTTCTGGCAGAACTGATAGTGGTGTGCATGGTATCGGGCAAATCGTTCATTTTGACTCAGATGCAGTGCGAAATGAGAAAGCCTGGCGCATGGGCTGTAATACCAACTTACCTGATGATATTGCCTTGCGCTGGATTCAACCTATTGCAGACGACTTTCATGCCCGTTTTTCTGCCAGATCAAGGCGTTATCGCTATATTATTCTTAATCATCATGTTCGCCCTGCATTGCTCAACAATAAAGTCTGCTGGTATCGAGATGCTCTTGATGAAGAGCAAATGCAAATTGCAGCAAATTTTTTACTGGGTGAGAATGACTTTTCCAGCTTTCGTGCAGCAGGCTGTCAGGCAAAACACGCAATGCGAGAGCTACAGGATATTCATATCAGCAGAGAAGGGCGCTTCATTTATATCGATATTGTTGCCAATGCTTTTTTACACCATATGGTACGTAATATTGTAGGTAGTTTATTTGAAGTTGGTGATGGACGTCGCTCACCCGAATGGTTTAGTGAATTACTTAACGTAAAAGATCGAACCAAAGCAGGAGTTACTGCCCCAGCCTGTGGCTTGTATTTTGTTAGCGTGCAATACCCGGCTAAATTTCACCTGCCGGAGGTGTTTAGTGCCCCTGTTTTTAATATTTAGGCTGTTCCTGGAAGCTTAATAATAGCTTAGAGAGTACACCCCCCCACTTTTTATGGCTTTTCTCGGCTTCGCCTCAGCTTAAGCAAGGAAGCTTGCTGACAGGAAGAGTTTTTTGTGAAATGCTTCACGGAATCGATCTAAAGAGTATGCCATTATTGTTTTGTAAGAGCATCTGGGCAGGTAAAACAGCCTGGCTCTAGCAGGCTGTTGAACTTCTACTTAGACGGCACGATACTGCGTTAAAATAGACCTCAAAATGCTCATTTACTCCAGTAAACTGCGCTTTTTCGGCCAATTTTTCCTTGTCTCGCACTCGCCTTAGCGTATTTCAACAAGCTGCGAGAAAAGGCGCAAAAAGGTAGGGGGTGTACTTTTATACTTACTATTTATTGTTCAATTGATAGAGGTATTTATCTTGTTAATCAGGTAGTCTGTCGGTTTTTTCTTTAACGAATACTTTTATGGTGATTATTTGTAGTTATGTATAGAACAATCAAAATAATTTCCAATACTCTTTTTACCGGTCTGTTAGCCTTGTTTTTTGTGTTGCTTCTTATTAAGCTTAGTTATTGTAAATTTTCTGACTGCAAGGCTGAATTCAAACAAGAGTACAGGCCAGACTTACTGGCAGTATTTAAACAAAAAATCAGCTTGATCAGGCAGTCTATATCTCGTGTATTACATGCTTCTTTATTAAGAGTTTCTCTTGTAAAAAAAGCGGATAAATATAACTAGCATTAAGCAATGTAGCTAGTATTCTCAATAACTTGTATCGCTGTTGGGGCACTAAAGCGCGCCGCTTCGTTTAATGCCAAGGTAAGCATTTATTAACTCTACAGTGAGTTTATCGGGGCTGACATCCATTGTTTGTACACCATTCGCAACTAATTTCTCAAAGGTCTTTTGCCGTTGTTGCAGATAATATTGAGCGGCTGAATTGCTTATTGCATCTTGTAGTTTATCAATCGGTTCATCCAGCATTTCTTCAATGCTTTTCTCCTTTAGATTAGCCACCAGGACCAAATGGCGTTTTTTAAGAAGTTTGATGGCGGTTAATAAATCATCGGAGTCTTCATCACGCAGATTAGTGAGAATAATTACCAGTGCCCGTTTTTTATGGCGAATCAAAAGCTCGGTAGCCGCTTTGCTGTAGTCGGGTGATTCGGTACTGGGTTGTAGATCATAAACACCGTTTAAAATATCTTGAACCGTATGCTGTCCTTTTCGTGGTGCTATCCAGCGTGAGTCGCCAGCAAAGGTTGCCAGTCCCACCGCATCACCTTGTCGCAAGGCGACATAAGAAAGCAGTAACAGTGCGTTGAGGGTGTGATCAAAGTGAGATAGCTCATCATCTTTGGCTAACATACGGTGGCCACAATCAAGCATAAAAATAATTTCCTGATCGCGCTCATCCTGATATTCACGAGAGATTAGTTTCTGAACACGTGATGTTGCTTTCCAGTCTATCTGGCGCAGCGCATCACCTTCTCGATATTCTCTTAACTGATGAAAATCCTGGCCTTCTCCACGACGACGTTTTTTGATAATACCAATCTGGCTTAAATTATTATCCGTTGCCAGTAGTGCATAATTTGAAATGGCAGCAAAGTTTGGATAGACGTGTGTTTCACTAAGGACGGGTAGAAAATGGTTATTTCGCCAGAAGCCAAAGGGTGAACGTAGTTTGATTTGAGTGCCTGGAAAAATCAGATTACCCCGTTGATTTGCGGTTATTTTATACTGCACATCGGCATACTGTTCTGCTGGAATACTTAATTCAACGGGCAGGCCTTCGCCTTCTACCTGAGAAGGAAAATGATCGAAAAGGGATAAGGTTTTGGGGCTCTTGCTATGATTAAATACGCGCAGCTTGATAAATCGGGCAATGCCAAGAGGAAGTGAACCCTGTAAATCTCTTTTTATTTCAATCGTTTGCTTCCTGTCTTCAGAGCTGTCTTTTTTATAAAGCAGTTTGCTTAATACCCAATCCAGAAACAGAATAATAAGGGTCAAAACAAGCAATATTTTCCATAAGGGAATCAGGCTGGATATAATACTGGCAAGCAAGCCCAAAGCAGCTAGCCCTGCCAGGGCATAAAAGGTATTTTTGTCAGGGATAGGTAAAGACATGGTTTAACCTGGGTTTAGCTTATTGACGCGGTGCTTCAACTTTATCAAGAATGCTTTGCAGTATTTGATCGCTTGAATAGCCTTCCAGCTCCATTTCGGGTGATAAACCTACGCGGTGACGCAATACAGGCAGCGCAATATCTTTAATATCATCAGGCGTTATATGATCGCGGGCATGCAACATGGCTTGCGCCCGGGCGGCACTGATTAACGAGATGCTGCCACGAGGGCCGGCACCCATATTTAAGCCTTGCCAGTCGCGAGTTGCTCTTACAATGCGAACCGCATAATCAATGACACTTTGATCCGCTTCAACTTCAGTTGCCAGTGTTTGCATAGCCAGTATAGTCTCGGGTGTTGCCACAGCTTCTACATTGGAGATATTAAGCTGGTTTCCTGTTTGATGATTAGTGACAGCAGCAACCATGAGTGATTCTTCTTTGTTATCGGGATAATTGATGTAAATTTTCATCAAAAAGCGATCAAGTTGCGCCTCTGGCAGCGGGTAGGTGCCTTCTTGCTCAAGTGGGTTCTGTGTTGCCAGGGTCATAAAGGGCAGGGGGACAGGATGTGCTTCACCTTCGATGGTAACTTGCTTTTCTTGCATAACCTCTAGCAGGGCAGATTGAGTCTTGGCTGGCGCGCGATTTATCTCATCGGCGAGTAGCAAGTTGGTAAATACCGGTCCTTTACGCACACTAAAGGATTTACTATCCATATCGTAAAGCGTATGACCGGTAATATCGGCTGGCATTAAGTCGGGCGTAAATTGAATACGATTGAACTGACCTGAAAAAGTAGCGGCAAGTGCCCTAACAAGCAGTGTTTTTCCTAATCCGGGAACGCCTTCAATCAATACATTGCCACCGGCAATCAAGGCGATTAATGATTCGTGGATGACCTCTTTTTGGCCAATTACGGCCTTGCTAATTTCAGTTTTTAATTGTTGTGCCAGTTCGCTGGCCTGTTCTAATGTCATGTTTGTCATTAATCGTTGTCCTCGTAAGATTCAATGCTTTATTTACAAGCTTTTATAAAGAGACCTTTGCACGAAAGATACGACGGATAAAAACGGCTTAGCCGAGCAACGCGAGACAACAGCTTTAGCTGACCCGTTAGGGTGAGGCGTTGTTTGCCGAATAAATTTCCCTGCTTTTTCGTATATTTTCGGTCAATAGCCCTGCTATTACCCTCAAATCTACAAAAAATCAGGAAAATTACGCTAATTTTTTTCTCGCCATACTCTCATGCAAAGTTCTCATAAAGACTTTCTTAGTTGTTCAAGTAGCTGAATTGTATGTGTAAACGCTTCAGCCGTTTTAATTTCAGTTGAATATAATGCCTTGTGCAGGGTATCGGGAGAGAGTTTGCTGTGTTTTGCAATAATCTCCAGTTGTTCTTGTTCACTGCGTTGTGACCAGCCGGGGTGAATGCGTGCCAGTTTTTGTATTAAGGCTTGCCGTACGCTATTTAATAATTTACTACGCTTATTATTCTTCCAGTAGAAATGTCCGCTACTGGTGATATGCTCGCTCAGGCTGCGTCGATTTTCTTCAGCTTTTGGTATTAGCGGGCCGAATCGACGTGTACTGCTGAGTAGCCAGGCGACAAATAACAACAATAACGAAAGTATAAAGGCCCAGCCATATTGCCATAGAAGTCGCCACAAAGGGGGCATTTTATCGTTATGAATCAGCCAGATATCCCTTGGTTGATAAAGGGACGAATGTAAACCATGCACAAGATACCAAAGTATTTCAGCATGATCGGCATTCCCCAGACCTTTGTTTTCTATAAATTTCAGATCAGAAACAAGTGTCACCATACCATTACCGACACGTTGACGAATGATATAATTTCTGCCATCCAGCTTTATTTCTTCGGTTTTGTTTTGGTGTGCCGTGTCTACTGTTATATCTCTGAACCAGATATCCTTCAGGGCTAGTTTTTTACTTGCCTCTTTGAGAGATATTGTATGGTAATTAAATGATTTTGAATCATCTTTGTTACCCTCTATCTCATCCTTGGCTTCATTTACCATGTCCTCGAAATCTTCTATTGTTTCATCTAAATCTTCCAGATAACTGCCGGAACTAACGTGTACTCCCAAATATTTTTGCAAAGGGTCACGGCTTTGATTTTTCTTATTCGTTTTTTTATCAGAAGCTTCCCAATCCTTGTTAGCTTTTGCGATAAGGTGGCCGCCTGACTCAACCCATTTGATGAGTTGATCTATTTTCTCTTTTGACAGGGTGGAGCGCCGTGTATCAAGCACCAGCACCGTATCGGTATCAGGATAGCTTCTCAACCCCTGCAAGCTGTTTTTGGTTTCGCTGGGAATACCCATTCGTTTCAGAAATAAACGGGCAGCATATAATGGGTTGCTTCGTGCTTCGCCCTTAAAGTCTGTACGTTCTGAGAAAGTTTTGTACTCGTGCGTTTGTATAAAATTATAAACTCCTAGTATGCTCACTCCTATAATAAGGAGTGCTATGAGAATATTGACCGGCTTACTCATTGCGGCCCCCATTAGTATTGTTGTTGGCAGGTTTGTTAGCAAAATTCTCTGATTGATTATTTACAGTTGCAAAGTCACTACTCCAGCCATTGAAAAGAATATCCATGTCGACTTCTTTCGGGTGTCGATGTGCATAGGCAATTAGACGCCATTGTTGTGTCAGTTTATTAAGATACGCCAGTTTTTTTTCACTTATTTTTGTTTTTGAATAGCGTAAAACGTCACCCTCGGTAAAACTATTTTGTAATTGTACCGATTCTTGATTAATGAGTTGAACGAGTGCGCCGCGATAAAGCAGGCTTAATGACTCACGCTGTTTGTCATTTTTCCAAAGCAGCCTGGCTTCTCCGGGTATGTCGTCGGGCAGGGATTCTGGCCGCACATCCATTCCAAACATAACATCGGGTGATTCATAATCTTCTTTCTTGTTACGGTTTTGAATATTAAGCAAGTGAAGCCAGTGCCCCCTAAAATAGATCAACAGAATAATCCCAACGCCTAACAAAACCCATAAGCCAAACTCTATGATAAAGCTGAATAGTTTGGCAAATGGCTCAAAAAAATCGTTTAACTTATTATTTGGCAGCTCCAGTTTGTCATCTTTTTTAATTTTCACCCAGCGCTTAACGGTTTTTTTCTCACCCAGGTTTTTGCTTTGCATAACTTGCCGAATGATTTCTTTTGATTTGTCAGCAGGTAAACGCGTTTCGGATAATACCTCTACCTCTTCTGCAGAAGGTTCTTTGGCGAGAGCCTGGTCGGGTGAAGTCAGTATCAAAAAGGATAGGGCTATGGCCACAAATAATGAGAACAGTTGTTTTGTTGTGTTTTTAAGACGTTGGGATAGCCTTTTAAAGTCCAGTTCAATGTCCCAGGCCTCAAGCTGAGTACGGCGGTTTAGGTAAAGTGAAAAACTTCCTGCAATATAATAGGGGTGAAGAAAGATAACGACACTTACATAAAAAATATAATTTAGAATATCAATCCATTTTTCATAGTCACCTTTATTATTAACCAGGTTTAGAAAGAATTCTCGTTGTGTATTTTCAGGAAGAAAGATAAAAACCAGCATAAACAATGAAAGTACTAAAAACATTTCAATATGAATCATGCCAATGGTAAGCCACATGGCATGTGAATGGGCACCTAATTGCAAATCACTCTGGCGTTGTGCTCTTTGCTTGCCACGTAGTCGTTCCAGTTGCCAAATAGGCAGATTAAAGCCTCTGGAAAGGGACAAGCGACGAAATGTCATGCTTTGAAAAAAGCCGGTGTTCCAGATTAGGGAAGGCAGTGCGGATAAGGCTTGCCAGGTGCTGATGTCATTATTGAACAGTTTATTACTGATAATGTGCAGCACCAAACGGTCATATAAAGGTTTTAACCACCAGAATATAAGGCTTGCAACCCAGAGTTTATCTAGTGGGAATACAATAAAAAGAACAAGGGCAATACTCATGGTCAGTATCGCCAGGGGAGGGTAGATTGACTTCCACCAGTGTTGCACCATAGCAAAGCCCAGGTCAATTGCTTCCCAGTTACCCCTTAAGCGGATATTGGCTGTTATATCGTTTAAATTCATGCTGCTTTAGGTGCTCGTCCCAGAAAATAGAAGTAGGCGCCTACCAGAGTCCACAAAATGGCTCCAACAATATATTTTATGGTTACAGGCATTACAGTTGACGACCAAAACGCCTCTAAAAAGGCGGCGATTAAACTCATGAGCACAACGCCATACATGATTTTGACAGCAACTTTGCCATTATCAATCAGGGCGCGGACACGGGACTTTCTGCCGGGTTGTATCAATGCCTGTGCCAGTTTAAGGCCTGCCGCACCGGATAGCACCATGGCATTTAGTTCAAATGCACCATGCCCAACTACGAAGCCCCAGAATGTATCGATATAGCCAATGTGTGTCATATAGCCAAAGGCAGCGCCCAAAAATACACCATTAAAAATCAAAAAGAACAAAGCACCAATGCCAAATAATAGACCGCCGGCAAACATCTTGAAGTCAATACCGATATTGTGTTGTATGTAAAAACCAAACATATACAAGTCAGAATCCGATTCTCGTTTACGGCCAAAACGTTCATGCAAGTCGGGGTCATACATTCTTTCAAGAGAGCGTAGTGTGTCGCCATCCATAATGCTATAGACCAGATCAGGGTAAAACTGCAACACAATGATCGTTATAATAAAAGGCACATAGAAAAGTGCTGCTGCCAGGCTAACCAGTTTCCACTCCTGTCGTACCAGGGCTGGAAAACCAGATACAATAAACGCCAGCATGTCATGCCAAAAATTGGTACGCGTGCTGTACATTTTTTGATGACCTCGTACAACTAGCTTGTTTAGTTTATCGACTAGAACAGGGCTGTACATACGCGAGTTTGCCAGTGCAAAATGATGACAGATCTGGCGATAGACATGCGGAAAATCAATATCATCGGGCTTTTCGACAGGTTTTTTCTTGCTTCTTTTTTGCCAGCGGGATAGCTCTTGATAATCTAGCCAGGCTTCAAATTTTTGCCATAGTGGGGCATATTTTTCAATAAATTGAGTTTGTTTAATTGCGCTCATTGTTCAGCCCCGGTTCCCCATAATCCAGCTAGCGATACCTAATAATTTACGGGTGGCATTGGTTTTATCTTCTACCAGTGGGTAAGTCAGTTGTGCCAGCTCTTCTGCACGTTCGGCGGTTAAATAAGGCGTACGCTGCAGAAAACGGATCAGGGCTTGTTGCTCACCAAGGTTGAGGCTGACTGATGGTGTCACCGGTGCAACTGCTTGCATGTCAATAGTGGGGTATTCAAGCGGCTTGTGCAAAACAACCGTGCTGGCAACCAGATCACCCAGTCGTTGAAAGCGGGGCGTAATCAACATGCTGATAAAGGCAAAACCGTAGAACAGTGGTAAAAAGTCAACAAAACGTAACAGGTTGCGAATAATGGATGATGCCGGTGTAATGGGGCTAGCGTTCTCCATGGTGACGTAGAGCCCAAATGCCTTTTTCCCAGGTGTTTGACCGTTTTTTAGTAGCTCATAGTAAACAGGGTAAAACCACTCAATAAGAAATAGCAGAATCAGGAAAATTCCCATCCCTGTTTTGCCAAAAAAAGTAAGAAAGGTGATTAAAACAAGATAGATTGCCGTGCGTATTATAATGTCGATCGACCAGGCGAGCATTCTGGGAATAGGCCCAGCTGGAGATAGGCGTAAACTTACTCCCTCGGGCGTATTAACGTGGTAGATGGTATCTAAAGCCATAAATGATTGGTGCTAATCAGTGTTTTTTATAATTATCGTGATAATACTACATTATAAAAGTACACCCCCCCACTTTTTTGCCTTTTTCTCTGAATATTTATCAATAGTCTATAAATCATTAAAAAAGGCAGCTCAATGAGCTGCCTTTGGCGGTTATGGATAATAAATAGTGGTTATTTTTTCTCAATCCCACCATCCA
>JALWMR010000122.1 GCA_027083815.1 Thiotrichaceae bacterium | reverse complement strand
TCCGTAAAAAAGTGAGGGGGTGTACTTTCTATATTATAGAGTTATAAATATTTGTTATTTTAGCTGTTTTTTCTCTATTTTTGGAGATTTTTTAACTGCTTTAATTGTTTCAAACCTTTTTTTCGATAAGCATGTATCAACGCTATTTCTCTTGAGAGCTTTTCTTTATTGCCTCTACCCTCTTTAAACTTCTTTTCAAGTTTATTTTCGCGTTTACGCAGTTTTTTTAATAGTTGTTTTAAGTATTTGGTTTTTTCCTTTCGTTTACGACTTTCCGCACTAAGAAACTCATCAGCGATTTGTATCAATTGTTTGATTTTCATTAGTATCACTCCCGGCGGTGAAGCTTTTAGGTGTATCGTCGTTTATCTCGACAGTTTTACGTGCTGCTACGGCTTCTGCTGTTTCCTGCTCATCCAGCATAAGGCTTTTTTCTATTTCATGTCTTGCTTCATCTCGGGTTTTAAACAAAGTTTCGCCAATAATTAATAAATTTCTGGCAATATTATTTGCATAGTTATTATCGTTCATGAGGGAAGAAGCAATAACACCATTAAAATGATGCTCCCGAATATGGTAATCAAGATCTTTAAAAAACTGTTCGTCAGCCTCTTTCACAGTAATCTTCAGTGCTTCCAGGGTGGCTAAACTTGTGCGATCTTCTTCATTCTGATTTTCCAGCTCAGACAAGGTTCTTAAAATTGTTCCAATACGATAGCGTATTTTATTGTATTCATTTCGCACATAGGGGTTACTATCATTAAGGTGACGCGATAAATTTTTGTGTAAATGTTTGGTACTTTTAATCGCTTCCAGCATTAACATACCAGCAGTTCTTAATTGATACACTTCATTATTTTGTTCTTGTGACATCTTCTCATGAGCCATGCTGATGAAATCCACAATTCTGGCATACAGTGCTTTTATGTTATTAGTGTATTCTTCCTTGATATTAACCGGGATTGGTTTGCGATTTGACGCGACAATTTCTGCTACCGGGGTATCCGATTTAATGTCTCTAACCCTGAAACTTAAGCCATGACAAATTGTGCCAAAAAAATAGTGATAAAGATGCAGGGTTTCTTTGCGTACGGCCTCCAGAGCTACTTCAGGTAATTCAATGCTCACCGTATTCAAATATTTTGGTTCAGCAACCTTTTGCTTTTCTTCAGGCAATAGTCGTTTCAACAATGAAACCAGGTTATTAATAAAGGGCAGCATAATGATAATGCCAAGAAAATTAAATAAGGTATGAAAAACTGCTAACTTCAACGTGTAATCATTCTTTGAAATACCCAATGAAGCAGCTAACCAATCGACAATATGTGTGAGCTGAGAGATAAAGATAATTGCAACAATGCCAGTTATTAAATTAAAAATAAGATGGGCAGCTGCAAGTCGCTTTCCCTCAATATTGGCACTAATAGCGCCAAGTATCGCAGTGATTGTGGTTCCTATATTACTTCCAATCGCAAGTGCAAGAGCATTTTCATAAGTTACCTGATGGCTTGCCAATGCAGTGATAATTAAAACCAGGGTCGCATGGCTAGATTGCATAATAACCGTTGCTGCTATCCCAATTAAGGTATATAGCAATAGCCCTTTATAGCCAGAAATAGCATACTTCGTTAAATCAATTTGATCACGAAAGGCATCAAAACCTTCCTTCATATAATCAATGCCAAGAAATAGAAAACCCACCCCTGCCATAATATAGCCAAGGCCTTTTAACTCTTTAGATTTTTGTAAGACCAGAATAGTGCCAAACACCAGCAGAGGCATGGCATAGGCAGATATCTTAACTTTTATGCCAAACCCTGCGATCAGCCATGCACCCGTTGTTGTGCCTAAATTCGCACCAAAAATAATCCCAATACCAGAAGCTAATGTAATAAGCCCAGCAGATAGAAAAGAAATCGTAATGACTGAAACCAGCGAACTAGACTGCATCAGGGTGGTAGTAACAAATCCAAACCCCATACTTTTCATGAGTCCATGGGTATTCTTTTGTAAGAATCTTTCTAGATAACCACCACTAAATACTTTAAAGCCTTCTTCAAGAGTCAACATGCCAAACAAGACAATGGCTACGCCAGCAGTGATCTGCTTTAAATTTGGACTAAGCCAAAAGCCATAAGACAAAACAACGAATATGCTAAAGAGCAGTGCTTTTCTAAACATAAAATAAGTAGCTCAACTGGCTTAAGGCACTGATTAAGCTAACAGAACTTTCTCAACAGCGGCAAGGTCTGCCTCTGTATCAACTCCATGCCCAGGCATTTCTTGTGCAATATCTACATGGATTTTTGCACCATGCCACATGGCCCTAAGTTGCTCAAGCTTTTCCAGTTGTTCTAGCTGACAAGGCTCCATTTTGGCAAAGTCTCTTAGATATGAAGCGCGGTAGGCATAGATGCCAATATGTCTTAATGCAAAACTAACCGAATTAATCTCTTCTTTATCACGTTCAAACGGAACCGGTGCTCGGCTAAAGTAAAGTGCCAAACCATGCTTATCAGTTACTACTTTAACGACATTGGCATCATGGTATTCATCAATACTCTGTATTGGGGTTGCTAAAGTAGCAATAGAAACATGCGGATGCCTGGCCAGATTTTCAGCTACTTGCTTTAGACTAGAGATTGGCGTTAGAGGCTCATCACCCTGCAAATTCACAATAATGGTATCATCAGGCCAGTTGAAAACAGAAACAACTTCAGCAAGTCTGTCACTGCCGGTTTCATGGGATGTGGCAGTCATGCAGACACTAGCACCAAAGTTATCACAGACGTCTTCAATTTCTTTATTGTCAGTTGCTACGATTATTTGGTCAAACCCCACCGTTGACGCAGCATCCAGGGCGCGCTCATACACATGCTGGATCATGGGTTTGCCGGCAAGCTGTCGTAAAGGCTTGCCGGGCAAACGGGTCGACGCGAAACGTGCTGGTATGACTAGAACCGTTTTATTGGCAGATATTTCTTCAGATACAAATGAGTTAATTGACATGAATAGGAATTATCTGTAACTCTCAGCCTCATCAGCACTTATTTCTCTGGCTTCCTCTTCCAACATAACCGGAATCCCATCTTTAATGGGATAAGCCAGCCGCGCAGAGCGGGAGATTAATTCCTGCTTTTTTTTATCATAAACTAACGGCCCCTTAGTAACTGGGCAGACTAATATATCAAGAAGTTTTTTGTCCATAAAATATGCTTACCTTGTTTGCTTCTTAAGCGCATCCTGCAACTTTTTCAAGCCGTCAAAATCGCCCTTAGCTGCAAGTTCAGCCTGTTCATTCCAACTATCCATGGCTTCCTTATTATTATTAAGACGAGCACCAGAAGCTTCTAACATATCACGTAGAATATCATCATCCATTGCTGCCAGCTTGGTGTAGGTATCAATACCAAGTTCTTTTAGGGTAGCCGCCATACTGGGGCCAATACCAGATAATTTTGTTAGATCATCACCCTTGCCCGTGGCCTTTTTAGATTTTGCTTTTGTACTGGTTGCTTTTGTAGTTGTTGTAGACTTGGCTGTTTTGTTTGTAGCAGCTTTTTTAGCTGTACTTGCTGGTTTTATAGCTGCAGCCTTTTTGCTTGTTGTGGCGACCTTACTAGCTGGCCTGGTAGAAGAGGCAGATGGTTTACTCGTCTTTTTTGCAGGTGTAGACTTTGACGATGCCGTCTTTGCTGAGCTTGCCTTAGTCTTATTCGTAGTAGTCTTTTTTGCCGCCCTGGTTTTGTTTTTGGACTCTGTTACCTTTGTTGATGGCGCAGATGATGTTGATGCAGCAGATGACACCTTCTCAGCAGCCGATTTTGCTGTTGCATTTTTCTCTTCTAGTTGCAGCTTTAATGTCGCTATTTCGCTATCTTTGGTTGCTAACTGTGATTTTAGCTCACTTGAATCACCCAGTCCGGCAAAAGGCCCTGAAGACCTACCCTTTATCCAGAAACTAAAAAACAACCATTCCAGCAACCAGCCAGCCAATATTCCTAAAATAAAAGCACCCATAGGTTAACTCCTCAATTTTATTTATGTACCCGCCCATTGTCACATAAACAAGCTTGTTTATTCAATCACTTATATTAACTGGAATATGACTAATTGATGATTATTTGATCAATCTTAAAAATAGCCGGTATCACAATCGGGAAGAACTGGCTAGAACGTCATTTTTACTCGCTAACTGGCAACGTACTTTAGCATGTTCTTAATTATCATTTCCTGAGCATTTAAATACAAAAATTCATTGTTAGTTAATACAATAAATGCACGGAATACACAGCATGAAATATACGTTTATTGTACTATTACTGATAATCACAAATTCTACAGCTATCAATACCAATGACTTTGATAATAGTGATATCAAGAAAAACATAGTGAAAGCCCCAACCTTTAACCTGCATTCTACTAGTAACCATACGCCACTAAAGACCGCGGTAAAAGTTACTCCCTTATGGCTTAAACAATTTGATAAAAAAATGTTTGAGCTGGGTCATGAAATAGCATTACTAGAATCCAGCACTGTTATTTCATCTGTTTCATCTATTATTTCATCCTATAAGCGACCTGATCTGCCACACATTGATAGCATAGATGCATCCTTTCGGATATTACCTCGACGAAAAAACGAATACTCAATATCTTATCCATTTCGCAACACCGAAAAGGCTAGTAACAATAACCACGTAATTCAGGTTGATAATAAAGCGAAAAAACCCAATTTTTGGTCAACCTTATACTCTGTAGAATCTAAACAAGGTGCAAGATTATACCGCCCTAGAAACAGATCAAAAAGTTGTGCTACTACTTCAGCACCATGTGGACATCATCAACTATCATTACAAGCACTAAGGGATATTGGTTGCACTAGCGCACATTGTAAAAAAGATCGTGAAGATTACGCTAAATCATTAGCCATGAGTCAAAAACTACAGGCCATTAATCAAAAACGTCTGGCAAAAAAAGGCATTAAGTATACATTACCCGAGTATCAACGTTATCTAATTCATCAGCAAGGCGCTTATGGATTAAAAAAGATTATTGCCGCAGCGGAAGGACAAACAAAACTATCAAAGAAATTTTTTAAACATATGGCTAATAACTGTGCATGTTCTTATAAATCATTAAAAAAAATGGGAAGCAAGTTAGCGGCAAAAACTTTTTTACAACATTGGAAAAACAAGTGGGATTATGAAAAGGAATTGATTATTGTCACCCGACAAGAGTTGGGAGATCTACCCCTATTTACAGACAATGAGTTGCAAGTTGCACTCAATCTTAATATTAGGTACTAAATTATGCTTATAATAAAAAATAAATGCTGGGCAATTGGCATCGCGGTAATTTCCTTTCTATCAACAGCTCATGCTGAAACACTGAAACAGCTTAATGATACAACAATTGATCAAGATCTTTCTCAATTAATCATAAAGCACAAGCTTACTGGAACCCCCGAAGGTGTCGAGAAATTACCATCCATAAATAGCCCAAAAGCACAATTAGGCATGAAGCTCTTTTATAGCAAAACCTTAAGTGGCGATAACACCACAGCTTGTGCAACATGCCATCACCCAATGCTTGGTGGCGGTGATAATCTGTCACTTTCAATTGGTGTAGATTCTCAGAACCCTGAAGTTCTGGGGGTTCATCGCCGGCTAAAAAACAACCAGATGGCGCGCGTGCCCAGAAATGCACCCACAACTTTTAATATTGGACTTTGGAAAAAAGCACTTTTCCATGATATGCGCATTGAAAAAATTGACGGCAAAGGCATCCATACTCCCGATATGCCCTACCCGCAAGTTGATGCACTCGCCGGCGAAAACCTGGTTCAAGCGCAGGCACGCTTTCCAGTTACATCTAAAGATGAAATGCGCGGAGAGTTCTTAAAAGGTACTTATAATCAAACAATGCGACGTGCTTTAGCTGAACGTCTCAAAAAGAACTGGCTAAAGGCTTTTCGCACAGGCTTCTCTGACCCGACGACAAGTGCGGATGATCTTATCACCGAGCAAAATATCTCCGAAGCAATTGCAGAATATGAACGCTCTCAAGTCTTCATTAACACCCCCTGGAAAAGATATATTGAAGGTGACAGACAAGCACTTTCTTTAGCGGCCAAAAAAGGAGCCAAACTCTTTTACACCAGCCAATCAAAAGGAGGTGCTGGTTGCGTTCGTTGTCATAGCGGAGACTTTTTCACTGATGAAAAAGCGCACAATACCGCAATGCCTCAAATAGGCAATGGCAAAGACAATGGAATAACGGGCAGCAATGATTATGGCTGCTACCTGGTTACGCAAAAAGAAACTGATAAATTTCGCTTTAGAACACCCAGCCTGCTTAATGTTGAAGTAACCGGCCCATGGGGACACGACGGTGCCTACACCTCCCTCGAAGGGATTACACGTCATATGTTATCACCCATAAAATCAGCAAGAAATTATGATCCAAAGCAATTAAAACAATCTGTGGCAACAAAAGATGTACGAAAAAACACCCTAGAGGCAATTAAAGCCGGAGTGGATATAACGCCTAAACCCAAAGTTAGTCAGACAGATGTTAAAAATCTGGTTGCTTTTTTACAGGCACTGACTGATCCTTGCGTAAAAGATCGTGCTTGCCTGTCAAAGTGGATTCCAGATGCCAATGATAATGACCCGGACAAACAAATGTTGCATGCGCTTAACAATAAATCAGGCGATACTCTTTAGCAGGTTATTGAAATTCGCTTAGGCGAGTGCGAGACAAGGCAAAATCGACTGAAAAAGCGGAGTTTACTGGAGTAAATGAGCATTTTGAGGTCTATTTTAACGCAGTATCGTGCCGTCTAAATAGAAATTCAACAGCCTGTTAAATACTCTCAATAACGCAAACTTTATAAGTATTAAAAAGTACACCCCCCGCCTTTTTCGCCCTTTTCTTGACAAAACGGCGAAAAAGGTGGGGGGTGTACTTAAAAAGACAGTGATTAAGCCCAATTATTCTAATCGACTTAATCAGGCTCTCCTGTATCAGACTGAATAGCCTACTTTTACTATAATTCCAGGAACAAACTCGCCGGATCTTCCAATAATTCTTTCACTTTAACCAGAAAACTGACGGCAGACTGCCCATCTATCAGGCGATGATCGTAAGACAGGGCCAGATACATCATAGGGCGTATTACCACTTCACCATCTATCGCTACAGGGCGTTGCTGGATAGTATGCATACCCAAAATAGCGCTTTGCGGTGGATTTATAATCGGTGTTGATAACATGGAGCCAAAAACACCGCCATTGGTAATGGAGAAAGTTCCGCCGGTTAGTTCATCCAGTTCCAAATGACCACTACGAGCTCGTGTGGCAAAATCGGTAATCGCTTTTTCTATTTGCGCATTACCCATGGAATCGGTATCCCGAATAATCGGTACTACCAGGCCTCTTTCTGTCGAAACAGCTACACCAATATCATAAAAGCCCTGATAAACAATATCACCATCTTCAATACGGGCGTTCACCTCTGGATAGCGCTTTAGCGCTTCAGTCGCGGCCTTGATAAAGAAAGACATAAAGCCCAGCTTTATTCCGTGAACCTTCTGAAAACGCTCCTGATACTTTTTACGCAGACGCGATACTTCCGTTAGATCAACCTCATTAAAAGTAGTCAGTATTGCCGCTGTTTGTTGTGCCTCGACTAAGCGTTCTGCAATTTTCGCCCGTAATCGCGTCATGGGCACACGCCGCTCGGTGCGTTCTCCAAAATCCTTATTCTCCTGGTTAGGAGACGCAGCACCAGAAGGCGCTGATACTGATGTTTTTGTTTTCAAATGGGCTTCCACATCTTGCTTTAAAATTCGCCCTTTCTTGCCGCTGCCCTGAACGTCAGATGGTTTTAACTCATTTTCAGCCAGAGTCTTCCTAACCGATGGGCTGGCTGCAGCAACGGCTGGCGTTTGATTATCTGTATTATCAGGTTTATTTATTTTCTCAGTGGCCGCCGGCGTTTCCTGAGAGGCAGTTTCATCAATAACTCCCAGTAAATCTCCTGCAACTACTGTATCACCCTGCTGCACTTTCATTTCTGTTAATATCCCAGAAGCTGGAGCGGGAACCTCAAGGACGACTTTATCTGTCTCAAGTTCTAATAGATTATCCTCCTCATCAACCCAGTCCCCTTGTTTAACAACCCAGGCGGCAATGCTCGCATCGCTTACTGATTCGGGTAATTGTGGTACACGTATTTCAATGCTCATTAATTAATTCTCGTTGTGTCTATTGTCTATTTTCTATGTGTTCAAGGTGATCAAGTCTTAAGGCTTTATCAACTAATTGTGTTTGTTGTTGTAAATGTACTTTGTGCGAACCCACCGCTGGTGCTGCTGCGCTGGGACGACTCACACAGCTTACTTCATATTGATCTTCATATTTTCTAAAACGATGCTTTATGCTATCCCAGGCCCCCTGATTACGAGGCTCCTCCTGACACCATACTAATTCTTTTAGTTTAGGATAAGTTAGCAGTATCTTTTCAAGTAATTTGGCAGGAAATGGATATAGCTGCTCAATTCGAATCAAAGCGATATCTTCGATGCCTTTAGTATTGGACTTCTCCAGTAAATCGTAATAAACCTTGCCACAGCACAAAACGATACGATTGATATTTTCTTTTAAATGAACAAAGCGATTATCTTCAATAATTGGCTTAAATGAGCCTTCAGTTAACTCCTTTAAACTACTCACCGCAGCTGGATGCCTGAGCAAACTTTTGGGTGTCATGACTATTAACGGCTTACGGTAAGGCCTTACCATTTGACGACGCAACATATGAAACGTTTGTGCCGGTGTACTGGGCACACAGACCTGCATATTCTGTTCTGCACAAAGTTGCATAAAGCGCTCCAGTCGCGCCGATGAGTGCTCTGCGCCCATGCCTTCATAACCATGCGGAAGAAACAAGGTCAGGCCACAAAGACGGCCCCATTTTTGTTCGCCCGAGCTAATAAATTGATCAATAACCACCTGAGCACCGTTGGCAAAATCACCAAACTGTGCCTCCCAGATAACCAGTGTGTTTGGTTCTGACGTGGCATAGCCATATTCAAAGGCGAGTACGGCCTCTTCTGACAAAACCGAATCAATCACATTAAATTTACTTTTTTCAGATACATGCTTTAAGGGTATCCAGGCCTGGCGTTTAAGCTGATTATGGAACACTGCGTGACGATGTGAAAAGGTTCCGCGACCACTATCCTGACCGCTTAAACGCACGTTAAAACCCTCATGCAAAAGTGACGCGTAGGCCAGATTCTCGGCAAATCCCCAATCGACAGGCTTATTACCGTTAATCATTTCATTACGCTGCTCTAATATTTTTTGCAAACGTTCGTGTAGCACTATTTCCTCAGGCACCTGATGGCAGGTATCGACAAGCTTTTTTAAGGTATTCAAATCAAAACGGGTATCTGCTTTTGTCGTCCAAACACGTCCTTTATAGGATTCCCAATTAACTTTAAAATGTTCGGGAACACTACTGTAATCCAGTATTTCGACGGCTGGCTTACCTTCAGAAAGTTTCTTTTTATAGGCTTTCACCCGATCTTTCTTCTCATTTTCAGTGATAACACCCTGTTCAATCAACTTATTCGCATAAAGCTGACGCGTTGTTTTCATATTACGAATTTTGGTGTACATAACCGGCTGCGTCATGGCTGGTTCGTCAGCCTCGTTATGACCGTGGCGACGATAGCAAACCAAATCAATCACAACATCTTTTTTAAACTGCAAACGATAATCCAGAGCAATTTGAGCCACATAGGCAACAGCTTCAGGGTCATCACCATTGACATGAAAAATAGGCGCATTAATCATCTTGGCCACATCGGTCGGATAATAGGTACTGCGGCTATCAACCTGTGTACTGGTGGTAAAACCAATTTGATTATTAACCACAATATGCACTGTTCCATGCACACGATAACCACGAGTTTGAGCCATATTAAAGGCTTCCATTACCACGCCCTGTCCAGCAAAGGCGGCATCGCCGTGAATCACCACACCTACTACCTGCCCGCCCTGGTCATCGCGGCGATCTTGTCGCGCCCTGACCGAACCACTGGATACCGGGCCAACAATTTCAAGGTGTGACGGGTTAAATGCCAATGACAAGTGCATCGGATCCTGGCTGGTTTGAATACTGCATGAGAAACCCTTGTGGTATTTAACATCACCCGCTGCGTTTGCAGGCACGTTCTCATCCACCGCCGTGCCTTCAAATTCTTTAAACAGAGAATCTGGTGATTTACCCATAATATTAATCAAAACATTAAGCCGACCACGATGTGCCATAGCCAGGACGATTTCGCGGGTTTTCTGGCTACCTGAATGATGAATAATTTCCTGAAGCAGCGGAATCAGGCTTTCCCCACCCTCAAGCGAAAAACGTTTTTGACCCACATAGCGAGTGTGTAGGTAACGTTCCAGTGTTTCGGCAGCGGTCAAATAATCAAGTAACTGACTTTTTTTCTCGGCATCAAAATCAGGGCGCGCCTGACAAGGTTCAAGACGGCTTTGAATCCAGCGCTTTTCTTCGGTAGACATCATGTGCATATATTCAATACCGATGCTTTCAGTGTAGGTATTTCGCAGGGCTGAATAGATATTTTTCAGGGTCGGTGGCTTGTTTAACTGAAAGCTGCCCGGATCAAATAATTTATTGTCATCAACCTTATCCAGACCATAATGCTGTAGGGTTAATTCGGGCAAGGTAGGGCGGATTTGCCCCTCATCCAGCGGGTTGGTATCAGCCACCAAATGCCCCAATGAACGGTGTGCATTAATCAGTTGTAATACGTGAACCTGCTGGCGTTCGGTTTCCAAAGCTTGCGAATCATCACAGCTGGGCACATTGCTTTGTTGGTGCTTGTGTAATTTATTAGTACGAAACTGCTCACGCATAACCGAGTGGGTAGAGCCATTTCTAAAATCGGCCGGCACAGGCATATCAGAAAAGTAACGTTGCCAACTTTCGCTGACAGAGGCAGGATCATTTAGATAATTTTCAAAAAGCTGCTCAAGATAAGCCGCGTTTTCACCTTCGAGCAAGGTTTCAGTATGATTTTTCATATTATTATTGTTATTTGTTTCAAGTGTCATTTCATTATCCAGTTCATGAGGCATGTACCCCTTAAAAGGACTTTTAGTTCGCATTGTTCCTTGTGTCAAGAAAGAAGTTACAAGAAAAATTGAAAATAAGTTTTTTTATTTTTAAGAATTATACCAAAGTATTAAAATAGCTAGAAAACGAGTTTGTACGATAATGATCAAAAGCTAGTACATAGGACTAACAGTGTATGCTAGCTTAGATATTTTAGATAAAAAAAGATGGAACTAATTGCATATAGTGAGGCTAAAACATATTTAAAAGGGGAATTAATAGCTACTCAACAATTATAGCGGCATACATTCATACTACGATAAGACTCATAGGCTTTTCCTGACTCTACCCATTTATTGAACAGGTCATCAGATTCCTTGCTATCCATCATTTTATCTAACTCAAGATATACTCCGTAAGGAAATTTTGGGCTTGTTTGTGGTACTGCCAAAACCTCTCCATTATCAACAAAGAAAGTATAAGCCGGACGGTTACCCATGTTTGCAATAAAAGAATTGGTACCAAGTTGCTCTGCCAGACTCTTCAACTGGCGATTAAAATAAGCTTTTGTTAATGGATGAATTTGATAATATTTTTTAAATATTTCTTCCGCAGATTTAATGATTTCCTGTTTAAGTTCAATGGGCGACCCGGCTGTATTATCAGAGCCGTTTACGATCAGATAATGAGGCTTTTTATTAGTCACATTGAATGCCTGATCGTCAAGCATCTCAAGTGATTTACCCTGATATAGAGCTTGCCAATCGGAATCACTCAACTGATTTAATTGAGATTTAAACTCTTCAATATTCACTAAAAGCTCACTAACAGTTATTTTGTTAAATTTGCAAAAAGCAAGGGAAGCTGCTCTGGCAAGCGATCTACATGATCAATAATAGTGTAATTATTCTCTCCAAAAATTCGCTTTACGTAACTATCTGCGTTCGGATCTAATGTTAAACAGTAAGTGAGTACACCATTAGTATAAAGCTCCTCTACAGCCTTTTTTGTATCATGGCGTAAATGTTGAGGATCACGCTCGTCTATATCTGCAGGCTCACCATCTGTTACTAATAAAACTAACTTACGTTTTTCTTGCTGTTTTAACAAATGATGGCCAGCATGCCGCAGAGCCGCACCCATTCTGGTCGATAAACCACCTTTCATACCCGCAATTCGAGACTTGGCCTCATCATCAAAGTGCTGATTAAAATCTTTAAACCGATAATACTGAACATCATGCCGACCATCTGATGCAAAACCATGAATTGCAAATGGATCACCAATACCTTCTATCGCCGTTGCCACTAAAGTCGTTGCTTCCCGGGTTAGTTCGAGCACTGTTTTTTCAGATCCTGCCATTTTCTCATTGGTTGATTCTGATAAATCCAGTAATACAACAACTGAAAGATCACGAGTCTTAAGTACATTTCGCATGGTAATACGCGGATTTGGCTGTTCTCCCATACGAATTGAGATCATGGCATCAACTGCAGCATTAATATCAATCTCGTCACCATCTTCCATACCACGTTGTCGCTGTACGCCTTCTGGTGTCAATAAATCAATAATTTGACGAATACGGTGTGCAATTGGTTTATGTTCAAGAAGAATATCATCAATAATTTCCGGGTCAGCTCTGGGTTGTCGACGTTCAAATACGGTTACCCAATCAGGGCGATGTAACTGAATTTGATAATCCCATTCCTGATAATGAAACGGGTCTGAAATGGGTTCTTTGCCCCAGGCTTCATTAAAACTTGCAGCATCATCCGTTAAATCATCTTCATAAAAACGCATGACATCCTTACAGACCCAGACTTCCTGGGCATCATCACCTGCCAGCTCACAATCAACTTCATGTGCCATCATTAAGGGACTGACTTCACGACGCACCTGTTTTTGACTGGCAGCTACATATTCAAAGCCAGCTTCGCCGTGAAACTCTGCAAAATGCCAAACAATACGATTATCATCACGATAAGGTATGCGATGACGTTCTAAAATTCGCAAACTGGGGACTGCTTTTCGTCCTGTGAAAATATTAAATAACTCAATGCCCATCATCCAGGAATAATAATTATCATCCTGTTTTTCTTCTATTTCTGAATGAAATTTTTGTGCAAAAGCCTCTAACTGTTCATCACCAGATGTAACACTGCTATCGAGCAACATCAAAGCCAGATGCTCTAAAACAGCCACCGTTTCATGTTCAACAGGCTCTTCAAAATCAAACCTCATTAAGGTTTTCCAAAGTTCTTTTAAACCAGGAAAAGCATTGACTGCTTTATATTCTACGCGTGCATCTTCAAGAAGCCCGATAAAAAACATTTGTGCTGGGCTTAACTCCTCACCTGAAATAGCACTATTGGAATAACATAAGTGCGATGCCATATGTGCGGCGGTTGCACGATATAACTCTAAACCAGGAACAATAACTTCATCATTGACTTTAATGTCATCAACTGCATCCGGCATAAACAGGATATTGCCTTCAACATAAGGGCGGAAATCTGCAAAATCTGCACCTGTTGGACGTAAGAAAAAATCACGCCCCCATAAAGCACGAAGATAAAAATTTAGCTTGCGTTGTACTTTGACAAATAGCACGCCACGACGCTCTTTTTCAAGCATGGCACGACTATCTTGTGACTCCAGATTAAAATAAGCGGTTAGGTTATTAAAATCTCGACGATAAGCCTGAGCTCCGAAATTTGCCCAGCGGCGTAAGCCACTTAACGTTAATTTCGAGAGTAGCTCATCAATATGATTAAGCATTGGGCGTAAACCACGCGATGCTGTAGATGCCAACTGATGAATAAGTGTAAGATAACCTCTCACTAAAGATGCGTCACCTAAGCGGCGTGAGGCTGCTGGCAGGCTTGAGATTAAAAGCGAGATAACCTCGCCAGAAGTCATTGAAGACAACTTCATTGCTGCACTAACCACATCGGGAATAATATCTTCGCCACACTCTTTGGCGACTAAAGGTATTTCTTCCAGATAGGTGACGACTAAATCACTACCACGACCAAGGTTACAAAGCGCCTTCGCGCCGTTCATGTAATCACCAAGCCCTGCAGGTGACATGATTCGTGAGGCTTCGTGAAAAGTGCCTTGCAACACATCTTTTACTTCTGGCGCAGCTTCCTCAAGAAATTCTGCGTAATCATCCAGCTGAATAGACATTTATAACTTCCCGCGATTAGTCATTTATACAAAGTAGTTATATGTATAAATCGAACTTTGTTTGAAGACTCCGACGATTAACTTTCTCTTAAGGAATAAGATGATATTTCGTTATTATGACTTGCCTGTTTTCGTTCAGATGTCTCGAATAATATAAATTTAACCAAAGAATGTTTGTACGGCAGCATTCAAGGTATCGCGCATATCAGGGTCATCTGTTAATGGCGTTACCATTGTCATACTACATGCCTGCTCAGGGCTTACACCACTTGCAATTAGCTGTGCTGCATAGACCAATAAGCGAGTGGAAATACCTTCATCCAAGCCATGACCTTTAAGATTACGTGCGCGGTGGGCAATTTGAACCAGCTTCCCTGCAATCTCTGGATCAATGCCTGCCTCTTTAGACACAATTTCAACTTCTAACGCCTCGTCAGGGTAATCAAAGTCCAGACCACCAAAACGCTGTTTGGTCGACTGTTTAAGATCTTTCATTAAACTTTGGTAACCGGGGTTATAGGAAATAACAAGCTGAAAATCAGGGTGTGCTTCAATCAGTTCACCTTTTTTGTCCAGCGGAAGGGTGCGTCGATGGTCTGTTAACGGGTGGATGACAACCGTTGTATCCTGTCGTGCCTCCACGACTTCATCCAGATAACAGATTGCTCCGATACGTGCAGCCGTTGTCAAAGGGCCATCCTGCCATTTAGTACCATCCTTATCTAATAAAAAGCGACCAACCAAATCCGAAGCTGTCATATCTTCGTTACAGGCTACAGTTATAAGTGGACGTTTCAGTTTCCACGCCATGTGTTCAACAAAACGTGATTTACCACAGCCAGTTGGGCCTTTTAGCATCATGGGCATACGCACATCGTATGCAGATTCATACAACTCTACTTCATTGCCTACCTGTTTGTAATAGGGCTCTTCCTTAATAATATACTGTTGTACATCTACGATATTTTCAGACATTGTAAACCTTCTTAAAATAGATAATTATTTATTCTTCATGATCCGTTTCTGATTCACCCGACCAACCTGCCTCACGGGCTTTTTGAAGGGCTGCAGAATGAATCTGATTATGACGTTTAGCAATTTCATCTGGAAGATGGCTGACCAGGCAACCATACTTATCCCACTCGGCATTAACCTTTTGTAATAAAGCGTCAATCCCGGCTAGGTTCCATCCCTCACATGTTTCTGTCTCGGGTAAAAGTTCAAACACCCAGGCATCTCTGATGATTTTTCCAATAGTTGTCATTCCACCATTGATATCGTTATTGATGCCGACATAGGTATCGGGTTTATTCATGGGAATCTCCTCGTGCTATCAAAAAATGAGGAGGATACCCGACCATCTAACCGATGGTCGAGTATTTCCTTTTATGTACTAATTAGACGGTCTTACCACGGTAAATAACCATTGCTGCGCCCGCACACTGGGCAAAGT
>JALWMR010000121.1 GCA_027083815.1 Thiotrichaceae bacterium | reverse complement strand
TACCAGTGCATTCACACCTTAATGCAGTTAAATGGCATGAGCCAGTATGGAAAAGCGTTAAAAAAGCTATATGGAAAAGAAACCTTGCAAAACGCACTCTCATTAATAGAAGGTAAAGATGTCTTTTTACTACAAAGCAACTGGAAAATGCATGATTTGTTGATAACAGCCTATAAAAAGCTCAAAATATAGCGAACATTATATGCTTAAAGTACACCCCCCTACTTTTTTACGGTTTTCTCGGTATAGCCTGGAGATTATTAATGAAACAGCCTGATAACAAGCAATTAGGGATTAAATTTGACATTGATGGCAAGGCCTTATCTCAAGGTGAGATCAGTCAGGCTAAAAAGCACCTAAAGATAAAATCAAAAAGCAATCTCAGTTTTATTATTGCCGTTGTGGTGCTGGGTGCGGCTGTTTCATACCGTGCTATCACGCTGGATTATGATAAGGAACTTGAACTGTTTCACATCAGCCTCTACATTGGCATGTGGTTTGGGGTGTTTACCGGCCTGATGATTGACGGAACAATAAAAAGAAAATTACAAATGGTAATGGTCGCTGTTATTCTTAGTTCTTCTGCCAGTTTGTTTTTATCCATGTTGGCTGTTCTGTTAATGGGTCATGCCACCGTTTGGATTAGCAGTTTTAATATTTTGGCCAGTGCACTTGCCTGCATGTGGGTTTTAACCCGCTATGACGAAGTGATAAAAGCCAAAGAATCAATCAAGGCTGTCAATGACAAACAATTCCACTTTATCCGCAAAGCATCCGCCAACTTTAGCAAACTATATCATTTTAGCGAAAAAATTATTGCTGAGGATAGAGCGCCCTTAGTCGGTGAATATTGGGCATATCGTGACTGGATTAGAAGCAAAATAGATCAAAATAACAAATCAAAGCGCTAATTGCTTAATACTTCAAACCCTTGAGAAATACGCACGCCTTTTTCATCCACCAGGGTCAGCGTATGTTTGCCTTCAGCAACCCACAACGCCTGCTCATGGAAGGTTTCAGTTTCACCTAAATAGGTATTATCCAGATGCCAAAAGAGCTTGGCAGCTGGGTCCTGATGTATTGCTTTGAAGACTGTTTTACCTTTATTCCCGGCAAGTTCTTTGGGTATATATATCTGGGTGTTACGACGAGGATAAATCAGTGAGATTGGGCTATCAGCAACATTTTCGCTGTCTATCGGCAAACAGTCCTGACGCCAGGGCGGTAATACTTTGTAATTAGCGTGTTTCTGCTGATAGTAATAAGCCTGGTCGGGTGGTAAAACAAACCAGTTTTGGTGACGCATATTACTGATAGATTCACACTGGCTTTGCACACGCACGAGGGCATTTTTATCCAGATGAACACGTTGATGGTAAGGTGTAACCCGATCAAAATGGCTATTTTGCGGGATAAGATAATCCTGTGCCTTACAATTTTCATTGGCAAGATAACCGTCATCAACACACAGCGAAACAGTCTTCATCTGGTCAAGCGGTTTCTTAAACCAGTTAGCATCATTGAGTGGCAGTTTATTAAAAATACTAAACAGGATGGGCGCCGCCACGCGCACGCCGGTCATACCCTGTCGGCCTTCTCCCGTGGCATTACCAACCCATACACCGACGGTGTAGTTAGGAGTCGTTCCGATTGCCCAGGCATCTCGATGACCAAAGCTGGTGCCCGTTTTCCAGGCTATTTTGTGGCTACTATCAAAGCGTTTCCAATAGGCTTCATTGCCGGGACGACTGACTTCAAGCAGCGCTTGCAAGGTCATCCATGCGCTGGCAGGGCTGATTTCATTTTGCCGCCCGGTTATATTGGAGTCATCAATAAGCAGCTTTGTTTTCAGGTAGTTATCGCCGTTGTTTCTGCGTTGAGCCGTTTGCTGGGCGCGATGTGCGAGGTTGGCATACAAGCTGCTTAGCTCAAGCAATGTACCTTCTGCACCGCCAAGAATTAAAGGCAGACCATACTCGCGTGAGCGCCGGTGCAAGGTACTCATGCCCATTTGACGCAGGCTGGCCAGAAAGCGTTCGACACCGTGATAGCTAAGCATATTAACGGCAGGAATATTAAGCGAGTGTGCCAGAGCTTGTTTGGCGCGTACCGCACCACGAAACTTTCTATCAAAGTTTTTGGGGCGATAGCCCGTATAACGCACGGGTGTATCAGCAATCAGGGTTTCGGGTGTTATCTCACCTTCATCAATCATGCGGGCAAACAGAAAAGGCTTTAACGTGCTGCCCGTGCTGCGAGGGCGTTGAATTAAATCAATCGCCTCACCATGTGTTGCACCGCCTTTGGGAAGGGGTGAATTACCAATATAAGCTTTAACCTCAAAGTTATCATTATCAATCACTACAAGAGCTAAATTATGAATGTTTTTTAGGACATATAGCTCGGCATAATGCTTTGCCAAACGGTTTACCTGAGTTTGTAAACGGTAATCCAGCGTGCTGTGAAACTGTTGTTGCTTATGGTGTTGCCTGGTTAACGTATCTAACAGGTGCGGTGCCAGTCTGGGCAATGGCCTGGGCTTTGTGGGCAATGGCTCAGCAATGGCAAGCTGATAATCCAGTTTACTTAGTGTTTTTTGTTCGAATAATTTCTTAAGCAGAGCATCACGTTTCTTTTTTAATTGGTCACGTTTACGACCGGGATGAATCAGTGCTGGACTATTGGGCAAGACGGCGAGCATGGCGCTTTCTGCCCATGAAAGTTGTTTTGGATGACGACCAAAATAACGCCAGGAGGCCGCCTCCAAACCAACCACATTGCCACCAAAGGGAGCATGACTGGCATAGAAATTAAGAATTTGATCTTTGCTGTAACGGGTTTCCAGTCGCACAGCGCGCACTGCTTCCAATAGCTTTTGCCAAAGATTACGTTTGGGGTTACCTGACGCCAGACGGATAACCTGCATACTAATGGTGCTGCCACCGCTAACCACATGACCAGCACGAATATTGAGCTTAATGGCGCGCCCAATGGCAAGCGGATCAATACCGGGATGCTTATAAAAGCGTTTATCTTCAAAAGCAATAATACTGGCGGCGAATTTAGGCGGAATTTTTGTAAGTGGTGGAAAACGCCACTGCTCATCAGCTGAAATATGTGCCCCTAGCAGCTTTCCCTGCTTGCTAAGGAGCACACTGGAGACAGGAGAGGTAAATAAAGGCTCTGGGAGGCAAAAATAAAAGAAAATAGAGCCAAAAAGTAGTATTAAAAGTACACCCCCCCACTTTTTGGGGCTTTTCTCGGCTTTGGGTCTTTTTTTGCTTAAATCATACATATCAGTGAGCGACGACCAACCATTGTTTGGATTACTTAATGGCTTCTACTTTAATCCACTTCTCAAGCGGTTTTTTACCTTCAAAATGGATATACAACCAACGATTGTTATTACTATCAGTCACCTCATTTAACACCTTCACCCTGTCACCTGTGACAAGATACATTTTTGTTTGTGTCGAATCATCAGGTGAATCAAACAGATAAGCCTTGAGCGACTTTATCGTTTGCCCTGTGCCAATAATGGGGGCAGCTTTGGCGCTAGCTGCAGCTTGAAACTGTTGCTGTTCCTGCTTGCCAGCTATGGTGATCCATTTACCTTGCTGGCGCGCCTTCATATTGCCTTCATACATTGCTTCTACATTAATGGCAGGTTGATAATAGCGCCCTTTATAGGCCGCATTGGCGACAAGCTGGAAGCGTTTTGTTTTGCCCTTTGCCAAAGAGAAGTAATAATGAATCCGGTCATCTCTAAGATCACGGTAATCATATTTATCAGCTTTCGGTTGATCGTTAAGTGGCATGATTTCCATACCGGCAGCCACCGGAATAGTGAGCGCGATATTTTCAATAGTATGATTGCTGGTATTTTCAATAGTCACCGAATAGCGTACATCACTTCCCTGCGGAATCACGTTATTCTGGATGGCTTTCCATTGAGTATCCTTATCGCTGCTTTCGGTCTGACGTACCTCTTCTGTTACGTAGAGCTTAAAGCCCTGGGCGATACTCTTTTCAACCCCTGCATCAGGAATGCCGCTATTGCTTAGTGTGGCAAACAGCTTTATTGAACTGCTATTTTTAACCGATATAGTGTCATCCGGTTTGGTCAGAGGCACACTGAACAGTGCTTTGCCACTATTGATTTCCAGTGTTTTGCCTGCCTCATTTATCATGGCAGTAAAGTGGCTGGTGTCACCACCTAAATAACGTGAAACGCCCATCAGTGCCCAGGCAATACCTTGCGTACTTTGATAATCATCGCTACTCATTTGAGCGGCGATACTTTCCAACAGCTTATTGGCATCCTGTTTTTTGTTAAGTGCAACCAGACTTTCCAGTTGCAAGCCCATATCACCCAGAGTAGAACTAAAGGTTTTATCGGGTTTATCAACAGGGCTAACTTCTGGTAATAAGCCTTGTATTACAGCTTTGGCCGCATCTGGCTGTGAGGCGGTTTGATAAGCCGATGCCAATAGCCAGCGCGCTTTGTTGTTCAAGACCTTGGGATTAGTTTTGCCTTGTTCCCGCAGGCGGTTCATAGCACCCAGCTGAGGTTTGCCAGCAAGCGCTAATACGTACAGACGATAGGCTTGTACATGTGAATATTGGGTGCTACCTGCTGTATAAGCCTGAGCTGTTTCAATTTGATAATTAATCCAGTCAGAAAGTACACTCGCCGGAACCATATAACCCGCTTTTTGTGCTTCAACCAGGAAGTGTCCGGCATAAACGCTTGCCCAGTCGTTATTGCTGTGTCCACCAGGCCAATAACTAAAATCACCCGATCCTTTCTGGAATCGTTGCAAACGGTCAATGCCTTTTGCAATAAGGTGCTGTGTCTTTTTTTGACGCTTTTCATCCAGCTTCATTATGTTTGAAAGATAAAGCTGCGGGAATACCGATGAGGTTGTTTGCTCCAGACAACCATGCGGATAACGAATCAGATAATTGAGTCGTTTGTCCAAATTGAGTGCAGGCACGGAAGACAGTTCCAGCGTGGCTTTATTGGTACCTTTTAATCCAAAGGCATCCCCTTTTGCATTCCAGCTACTATCTGGTTCAATTACTTTGGTAACTGAACGACTGGTTTCCTGATTGGCAAGGTTAATGTCCAAATAAGTATCAGATTCAGAAATTTGTTCGCCTTTATCGGTTGTTGTGCTTGCGATAAATTGGACATGCGCCTTACCTGCCTGTTTTGCTGTTTTTAGTTTGATAAAGACTATTTTTTCGCCTGATTTATCAAACTTGATAGTCCTTGTTGCATCGCCTACTACCTGGATGAGATCATTCGTTTTTACTGCAACGGTAACATCCTTTACCTTGTCATTGGTGGCAAACAGGGTAACGGGAACATCAACCTCTTCATCTGGCCCCAGCGTTCTGGGCAGGCTTGCTTGCAGCATAAGATCCTGGCGAACAAAAATAGATTTTTGAGCCTTGCCATATGCACCTTGCTCACCCGCAACCAGCATAACGCGTACAGCACCTAGATAGGCTGGAAGCGTAATTTCATGCTCAGCTGTTTTACCGGCTTCAAGGTGGAAAGGACCCATGAATTTAACCACCGGAGGGAAGCGTCGTTTCTTGCTGTCTTCATTATCTACATCGGCATCATCACCGCCACCCAGGGCCAGCATACGCTCCAGTTTTCCTCCATAAGCGCCAATAACATGATCGTATAAATCCCATGTTTTAATGCCCAAAGCTTCCTTGCTATAAAAATAACGATGTAAGTTTGGCGTTTTAAAAGCGGTCAAACCGAGCAAACCTTCATCTACAACGGCAAGCGTATAGTTCATTGCCTTACCGTTGGTTTCAGTGACTTTAATCGTTTGTTTTGATTGGGGCTTCCACTCATCGGCCGCTTCTATGCCTGGTTTTAGATAGGTTTCGGGGTTAGAAACCTCCAACGGAATAATGCCGTAAAGACGAATAGGTCGATCATTCGTTTTGTCTTTATGCGGTTGTAGCATTGAAATATGCACGTAAGCATTGGGTGCCATTTCAGCAGTAATGGGCACGTCAACTTGTAGCTTTCCCTGTGCATTGGCCGCGCTGGCAAGATCTATCCAGCGTTGATCCAGAATGTTACTACCTGTTTCAATGCTGAGTAAGGCACGACCTTGTGATGCAGTAGGTAGCTGAATATGAGCGGTTTCGCCTACGCTATAGGCGGGCTTGTCTGAAAACAGGTTGAGACGGCTTGCTGCACCACTACCTTCTTCCTGAGCGCGCCCTGCCCAGCCCGGCCAGTCAATATAGACAATTTTTCCGCTGCAATGTTTGCCTTCAAGATCACAGGCTCTAACAAAGTAACGTCCCCAATCGGGGTACTTTATTTCAAATTTCCATTCTCCATTGCCATTGAGTGTGCTAACTTCGGAGGATTGCAATAAACGCGTGCTTCTACTATCGGCAAATTCAGCAAGCGATTTGGAGGATTTATCCCACCACCATTTCCAGCTAACTTTATAGAGACTCACTTTTACGCGGTTTAGTGAAACAGGCTCTCCTTTCGCGCTAAGACTGCCAATTTTAACGATATGTGTTTTATCAGTAAGGAGCATGCCGCGTGTAGCATCGCCTTTTGGTAGCTTGATACCAACATAATTTTCATATGGATGGTAGTCAATGCCCATGCTACTAATACTAAATGCGCCGCCTTCTTCAAAAACACGGCTTGTAAAATTAGCCCTCAACATTCCCGCTGGCTTGCCATCTGGCTTAATGTCTTTTTCAAATTTAAGATAGCCCTTGTCATCCAGACGACCTTCCAGAATGGTTGTTTCTTCACTGTTTAACTGACGGCCTGGGTCATCAAACACGTAATCGCTAAAACGCCCGAAGCGGGTTTTTTTCTGTTTAAAACGTACTTTAATATCGGCTTTCAGGTTGCTGGCAGTTGCACCGTGTAGCCATTGTGAAAAAAGTGTGCCTTTGACTGGGCCATCACTGCTGTAGAGTACCGGCTCTTTGTTTTGTTGTTGCCCCTCATTATCAAAACTCAATTCAATTTTAAGGCGATTTGGCCGAACTGTTTCAATCATTAAAGCCTTGCTAAAGGTGCTGCCACCTAAAAAGGCCTTAACCATCCAGCGGCCAGTTTGATCTTTTTCTTTGGTTTTAAACTTGAAAGCATAAAAGCCGCCAACTGAATTTGTACTGGTTTTGCTATCAACGACGCGCCCCTGGGGATCTATCAATTTCATGGTAACAGGATGATTCTCGGGAACTTTGCCTGATTTGTCCTGCATAACAAAGGTTAAGTAAATATTATCACCGGGTCGCCAAACACCACGTTCACCGTAGATATAGCCTTTAATGCCTTTTTGTACTTTGGCACCGCCTACGTCAAAATGACTGACCGAAAGTGCAGTTTTGGCATTCAGCTTCAAGTAAGCCGTGTCATCAAACTTTTTTGCGACCAGCAAAAAGGGCGTGGCAGAAATATCTATTTCAGCAAAGCCCGATCCGTCCGAGGTGGCTTTACCCAGCACTTGTCCCTGAAAATTACGGACTTCCAGGTTAACACCGGTTAAGGGCTCGGCGGTGCGAATATCCGTAGAAATTATCCGCAGCTTCCCTTTGGCATCCCGCTTTGCAATCAGGCCAATATTACTGGCAATAAAGTTTTGGCTGACCCTGGTTTTTTCTTCATTAAAGGTGAAGTAAGAATCAGTACAGGGATCATTGCGATTGTCCCAGTCATAATCATAACTTTGGCTATCTTCAACATAGTCACTGATTCCATCCCAGCCGCTGGCCTGCTGGCTATTATTGTCTTCATAATCTTTAAGCAGGGTTGGACGTGTTTCTGCTTTTGGGTACTCACCCAAGCAGTGATACGTTGAGTGTCGCCTTTTTATCGATAAGGTCAAGCGGATCAAACCACCACGATGCTTCTTTACCAGCTCGGTAGCATCGAATGAATAGCGGTTCCATTGATTGGGATTAGCAGGTGTGAGAGGAATAGTTTTGCGCCATAAATAACGCCCCACCCGGCCTGTTTCATTGCCACCTGAATAATTGTTCACCTGTAAAAACTGGCGCATATTATCAGGATAAATTTCAAATGCGGTTACATCAACAGCATTTACCCCAACTGCTTTAAAAGGTATTTCAAGGATTGAGTTCTCAGGCAGAATTGAGCCATTGCCAACAAATTTTACCTGTGGTTTGGTATCACCAAAGGTAACGCTTTTTTCTATGCTTTTCTTTAATACTTTTTTATTATTTTTTGAGCGGATTCCCTCGTTAAACCGAACCGTATATTTACCCGTTAGGTTTTTATTCGGGTAAATATTAATGACGTTTTGACTAAGCCGAATCTTGTATTTTTTTTGTTTTGCCAGTTGAACAAGACCTTTCAGGTTCTGCTGCTTATCAAGTTCATCTGAAAATCGCGCCTGTATATAAGGATTACTTCCAGCATCCTGCACAATGCTTAAACCTAGCAGCTTAAAATCATTAACGCTGGGAACCGCTATATCCTGAGAGCCATGCGAGTCAATATTAATCGGCTTTCCATTCCAGCTTAGTTTTACATCAGTAGCAAATGTTTCCTTGGTAATACCGTTGATCGTGAAGCGATGCTTTTTTCCATTACGGTCATGAGTCCATTTAACGGGTAAAGACTTTCCTTGTAAACTGGCTTTAATCACAGACTCAAGAGCTTCTGAATCTACCCGATCAGAGACATATAACTCACCACTTAGCACCATTTTGTTTTCATCATCTGCGGCACTTGTTAATCCCGTTGTTTTAACCTCAAACTCAAGCGGAATTACGTTAAAGGTAAATTGAAATGGTGATGCTTTTGAGGGAATATCCTTGAGCTTGTCAGGCTTGATAGTGACCTTATATTGTGTGCCCGGTTTTAACGGCTCATCGGGTAAGAAGGCTATTTTTGATTGGCTTTCAAATACGGCCGAGCCTTTTATGGCCGGGTCAATGTGTATGACTTTTGAGGCATCTTTGCCGACTTGATCTTTGGAGATTATGTCACGATTAAAATAAACGCGGATAGGGCTATTGCGCGAGATGGCTCCATTTGTATGCCACCCTCGTACCTTTTGCCAATTAAAAGGTGCTTTAGTTAAATCAGAAGATGACTTCTCACCCATTTTATTTGTTGCGTCTTCCGTCGCTTGTAGCGGCTCTGAAGTTGGAGAAACAGGAGCACTAACTTTCTCTGTTTTTGATTGCTGATTATCTGAATTACAGGCGCTTATAAAAAGTGTAAAAAAGAAAATAAATAAAATGCGAATATACATCTAAATTCCCCAACGATATGAATTATCTAAGGTACTTACTATAGCAGTTGAAGCAAAGGCTATGTTGCGCTTTAGAACATATTATATGGATATTATGTGCATTTATTCATTTGCTGCCGCTATAGACGAGAAAAGCACCTGCACCAACCATTATACTACCCGCAGTTCGGTTCAGGTTTTTTATGGCACGTGAAGATTTTAAGTAGTTTCTAATTGATGAAGCACCGACAGAAACCAACATTAGACCAGCCATTAAGCCTATAAGAGTTAAAAAGCTGACAAGTACTATATCACTGCTAGTGAGAGAGGTTAAATCAATAAAAGTCGGCAAGAAAGCGATATAAAACAGGATAACTTTTGGATTAGATGCGGAGATGAGAAAGCCTTGTAAAAACAAAGCTAAGCCGCTATCTGCTTTCAAATTCTTATTCTCAAAATGAGCATCAGCGCTAGTCGTCCACATTTTCCACCCCAGATAAAAAAGATAGGCAGCGCCTGCAAAACGAATAATGCTAAAGAGTTCACTATAGTTTTCAGCAATTGTAGCAAGCCCAAAAGTTGCCAGAATTAAATAAATAATATCGCTAATTGCCATTCCAAAGGCCATCGGTAGACAAGACATGGCTCCTGTACCTAATGCTCTTGCCAATAGTGCGAAAGTTCCAGGCCCCGGCGTAATGGCAAAAATAAAAATAGCTAAAATAAATGTAATAGCAGCCTCATAAGACATTGCACTAACTCCTTTATTTTGCCTATTATAGGCATTACTTAGTATTGGCGTGAGCAAAAAAATGAAACGAAAAGAACAGTTACACAAACTATCCAGCGAACATCATGGCTCTCTGGTTATGGCAAAGAGAATTGCCAAGATTGCTGAAGAGGGCAATGAAGAAGAGCTTCTTGAGGCAATCAAAACGGTGCAAAAATATTATGATGATGAGCTGGAAGAGCACTTCCAGCATGAGGAACATACAATTTTTGCACCTATTTTTAAAGTTCATAAAGAACACATTGGCCTGGCAAAGCCTCTTTTAAAAGAGCATGGTTTAATAAGAATGCTCATACCAGCCTTAACCCCTGATACCGCCAGGGATGGTTTAGCAACCTTCGCTGCATTGCTTAAAGATCACACCCGCGTGGAAGAACGTGAACTCTTCCCCGCGATAGAAAAAACCTTTAGTAAAGAAGAGTTTGATGCCGTACTTAACTTCAAACCTATTTAAGGTATCTGATTAACCTTTTAACATCTGGTAAAGCTGATCCTTTAGGTGAAGTCGTTTAACCTTAAGCTCTTCAACAACTTCATCTGAAGGGGTTTCAATCTCTTGTTGAATACGGGTCATTTGATGAGCCAGGTCATCGTACTCTTTAAACAATTGCTTAAAATGCCCGTTTGTCATTTTTAAGTCATGTATCTTTTGTTCATATTCTGGGAATTCATGGTGTAAATCGTGTTGTTCTCCAAACATGGGCTACTACTCCTAAAGTCATTAATATTATAAGAGACCTTTGCACAAGAGGGTGGCGAGAGAAAAATTAGCGCAACTTTTCTGATTTTTTGTAGATTTGAGGGTAATAGCAGGGCTATTGCCCGAAAATATACGAAGAATCAGGGAAATTTAAGCAATTTTTATCCGCCATATCTTTTGTGCAAAAGTCTCTATAAGCAAGAATACATTTTGTGGGCGTAATATAATTGATTTAACTCAAACACACCTGGTGTAATTATCTTTGATTACTTTATTGGGTTCTACAGGCTAAATTACTCAACCGGGGTACAAGGAATATGCTTTCATTTTTAAAAGCAGGTGCTATACTTCGCGACTTGAAAGATGCCAGCGTGTTGGAATTGGTAGACAAAGGGGATTCAAAATCCCCCGCCTTCGGGCGTGGCGGTTCGAGTCCGCCCGCTGGTACCATTTTCTTTCTCCCTTCCCAATTCTTACACCCAATACCAACAAAATGCATAAAAAGTGGGGGGTGTACTTTTAATACCTGTTAATATTTCTTACTAATATTATTCTATCATTACAAGGCTCTTAAATGCATTTAGACCAGCGTGATTCCGATAAAAAACCAGCATCTAAAGCAGAAAAAATCTTTATAGTCCTGATTACGCTTGTATTTCTCTTTATGATGGTAATGGAAGTTGCTACTAGCTATGAGCCTAAAAAACTGGGCGCTTTATTTTTTGTTATTTCATGGGTGCCCCTGCTTTTTATACATGAATTTGGTCATGCGCTCATGGCAAAGCTCATGGGCTGGAGAATTCAGCGCATTGTGATTGGTGTTGGAAAAACACTAACCCTTATTCGCTTTATGAATGCGCCAATGGAAATTCGCTCTATTCCCTTAGAAGGCTTTGTTCAGATCGCCCCAAAAGAATTAACGCTAGCGCGTTTTAAACACGCCTTAATCTATTTTGCCGGACCGGGCATTGAATTATTAATCTTCTTATTAGTGCTTGTCTATATGGGGGGGATTGATCAATTCTTTAGTATCAATAATGATTATCTACGGATCATCTTGCAAAGCTTTGCTTTTGCTGCACTGGTGGGAGCTGTTATTAATCTAATTCCTTTAGGTATTATTACCCAGGATGGTAGTACCCCGAATGATGGCATGGGGATATTACTTTGTTTATTTTCCAGCGAGATGGACTATGAGTCATGGATAAAAGATTCCGAAAAGGAGCAAGCACAGGAAAAGCGCTTTTAGAAGCGTCAAGTCCTAGTGCCCTTCAGCCTTCATTTTAGCCAATCGCTTATTAGCTAAATTAGTGGCATTCTTATTCTCAGGGAAATACTTTAAAACATCTTCAAACGTGCGCCTGGCAAAATCCCAATTTTTTAAAGCATAAAAACTATAGCCCAGTTTTATAGCTGCATCTGGCGCTTTATTGCTGTATTTATATTTTTGTAAAACCTTTATAAACTCGTTAACAGCACCCTTATAATTGTTGTGAGAATACATGATCTCAGCAATCCAGTATTGTGCATTAGCCGCCAGTGGACTGTTTGGTTGCATTTTTATGTATTCCTGAAAAGCTTTTGTAGCAGCGGTTGGTGAAGTTTTCATTAGGTTAAAAGCAGCCTGATAAGTCTCTTTTTCATAAGCAGTGGGAGCCCTCGGCTTATTTTTTTGGGAAACTGCAATATTAGAAGTTTTTTTCGCTTCAGCTTTATTGGGCTCTGTTTTATCGCTATCGCTTTTTATATTTTCATCTTTCTTTTCATCTGGTACGGATGAGCCTACAGCTGTTTTTGCTGTAGGCTTGTAGTCAACTATTTTAACTTTCGCATCTTTACCTTTGCTGTCTTCATTCGATTTTACAGCTGCCTCTTTTTGTTCTTTGGGTTTAGCAAGTTCTTCCATTCGCTCATCAATATTCAAAAAACCTTCTTTCTGAGCTTTTTTTAGCTGATCGATTTTGTGTTCAAGAACCTCATTATCCCCGTTTAGCTCTCGTACCTTCTTTTCTAGCGTTTCAAGACGCTGAAAAATATTGACGATAGAGTCCGGGTTTACTTCCGCATAAGCAGAAGTAAACACCATCGCAAGAGAAAGAATTAATCCATAACGAAACTTTTTCATTGAATTCCCTCATATTTTATCTCAACACGACGGTTTTTCTGCCAGGAGCGTTCACCGTGGCCAGTAACAAGAGGTACCTCTTCACCGTAGCCGATAGTGCGTATTTGGTTACTTCTTGCGCCGTTTGCTCCCATCAGTTGCTTAACTGATTTCGCACGTTCGGCAGAAAGGGCTACATTATATTCTCTAGAGCCACGTTCATCGGCATGACCTTCAAGACGCATTTTCAAATTTGGGTACTTTGCCAGCAACTTGGCATGGGTGTTAATTAACACAAGATATTCTGGGCGAATTGCAGCTTTGTCATAATCAAAATAAATCACACGTTGTGAAAGCAAATTATTTGGGTCTTTTAAACCCGCCATCGTAATATCGCTGGTGTCATTGGATGCACCGTTAGCGTTTCCAGGTAGATAATTAAAATTGGCACGGTCACCCTCCTGGCTTCTGCTATTAACGCTTGATGCGCCACCACCACGAATGGTTCCACTGCTTGGCCCAGCTTTCCCGGCAGTGTTTGTTTCAGATTTTATGACACCACCTTTGTTTGCACCTGCCAGTTTTCCTTTGTCATTTTGTGCACAGCCTGAAACAACAAGTAGCGATAATATTGTTGGTATAAAGAACTGTCTGACCGTTCGTAACGGCTTTACTTGTTTTATCATATTATATTCCCCTTGAGTGTATTCTATCGTAAATAAGGTGACCATGCTGGCTCACGCACATCACCGGCTGGCGATGTTAAAAACTGTCTTGATTTGGCATTATCACTAACAACCGATAAGGTATTTTGTCCATTACGTATCGTAGTATAGGCAATCATTGCACCATTTGGAGATAACGATGGTGACTCATCAAGCGGTCCATTTGACAGAATATCCCTGCCCGTGTCCCCTAATGATTTAATGGCAACATGAAAAGAGCCACGTTTCCCCGTAATAAAGGCCAGCTTTTGGTTTTTAACGTCTGCCGCACTGTTGTAGTAGGCATCAAATGTTAATCGTTGTGCCTTTCCTCCGTTTGATGATACGCGATACAGTTGTGGGCCGCCACCCCGGTTTGAGGTGAAGATAATGGAGTTAGTACCACTCCAGACTGGCTCAGTATCAATAGCAGATGAAGTGGTAATTTGCTTTAAAGCACCGCTCGCTACATTGCTTGTATAAATATCGGGGTTTCCATTAATAGACAAGCTCATCGCAATATAATTGCCATCAGGTGACCATGCGGGCGCACTGTTAATTCCTTCACGAGCAGAAATAAGACGTTTTTCTCCCGTGAAAATATCTTGCATGTAAATGGCAGGGCTATTTCTCTCAAAAGAAACATAAGCAAGTTTCTTACCATCAGGTGACCATGTGGGCGACATAATCGGCTCACGCGAGGTTAAAATAGCTTGTGGGTTATAACCATCAGAATCCGATATATAAAGCCTGAACTTCCGGTTACTACTTGCCTTGTTAGTAACGGTAACGAAGGCCAGGCGGGTATCAAATGCTCCTTTCTCACGGGTAATTTTTTCATATATTTTATCCGCCGCTTTGTGAGCAACACGACGCCGGTTTGTATTGGTTGAAATGGTGTAAAAGGTTTTAGCATTATCCGATGTACTGGTCAGTTCAATGCTTAGCCCACCATCGGCAGCCTGCTTGCCACGCACAATAAAGTCTGCCTTATCTTGATATGAACCAGCATTAAAACTAGCGCCCATGGGAGGTATATTGGCGATTGTTGATCGGGGCACAATATCAAAACGGCCGCTACGTTTAAGATCTGCCTCTATAATGCCATTAGCTCCGCCTGAAATATTGGCAATATAGATTGGAATGCCTTCCTGAGTCGTTTTCGTAATATGTAATTCAAGCTCTGCATGTGCTAGAGGCATTAAAAACATGAAAGCAATCAAAAAAGTTAGGTTTAAAAGTACACCCCCCCACTTTTTCTGGCTTTTCTCCGACTGTCTATCATCAATCATATAAAAGGTTCTTCCTTATTGTTTCTAGCTTTATTAGTCCATTTTAAACGTAATAGTTCGATCCGATTTATTTAAATGGTATTTGCTTGGCGGTCTTGGTAGAGGTTCTGAGCGCTCAAAGGCATCCTTTACCGATGCACAAAAAGCGGCGGATCCTGAGCACGATAGCATTTTTATTCCGCCTGAAATATAGCCACTATTTGAAACAGTTATTTTGACCCTGGCCGATTTACCACTGGTGCCAGGAGGCGGATGCCAGCGACGTTTGACATGGCGTTGGATTTTGCTTCCCCAGGTAATTTGAGCGCCCCGCTTTGCTTTGGCGAACTCGTCACTGGCGCGTTTTTTGGCGGCGTCGGCCTCGGCTTTTTTACGTGCTTCAGCTGCCGCTTCTTCAGCTTTTTTCTTTTCTTGTGCTTCCCGCCATTTGCGCCGGTACTCTGCTTTTTTTTCTGCTAAAGCTTCGGCTGCTTCCTTTTCTGCCCTGGCCTTTGCAGCACGTTCAGCCGCCTCTTTTTCTGCCTTTTCTTTAGCAAGGCGCTGTTCTTTTTCACGTTTTTTTCTGGCTTTCTCTTGCGCTTTTTTCTTGGCCAGGGCTTCTTTTTTAGCTTTTTCTTCCTCTTCTTTCTTTTTACGTGCAGCTTTTTCTTTAGCGCGTTTTTTGGCTTTTTTACGCGCTATGCGCTCTTTTTCTTCTTTCTTCGCTTTCTTTCTGGCAGCTTCTTTACGGGCCTTTTCCCTAGCTTTCTTTTTTGCTTTTGCTAATGCTTTTTCCTCAGCCTTTTTTTCAGCAAGTGCTTTTTCTTTGGCTTCTTTACGACGTTGCGCTTGCGCCTCTGCTTCCTGTTTTTCCCTGGCTTCTTCCTGGGCCTTTTTTTGCGCTTGCTCCCTGGCAAGTTGCTCTTTTTCTTTTTGTTCTTTTTGGGCTGCTTGCTCAAGTGCCTTTTGTTTCTGCTGCTCAGCCAGTGCCAGTTCTTTCTGTTTTTTAAGC
>JALWMR010000120.1 GCA_027083815.1 Thiotrichaceae bacterium | reverse complement strand
GGGTAACAATACCTACCAGCCCGGACTACAGCTCACTCAATTTGGCGGCCGCCGTGCAGACATTGTGTTATGAAATATGCAAAGCAAATCAGCTTCAATCAGAAAGAAACGAAGCTACGCGCTTATTGCCAGATGCACAGGCCATGGATCTTTTCTATCAGCACCTTGAAACTACTCTCAAAGAAACTGGATTTAT
Organism: Thiotrichaceae bacterium; assembly: GCA_027083815.1. Taxonomy (GTDB): domain Bacteria; phylum Pseudomonadota; class Gammaproteobacteria; order Thiotrichales; family Thiotrichaceae; genus Cocleimonas. The sequence continues at coordinate 3,907 of JALWMR010000120.1, read as the reverse complement.
TAATAAAAAGCATCCCGGTGAAGTCATGAAAAAACTAAAAAGACTGTTTACTCGTGCTGAGATGGATGAAACAGAACTCAATATTATGCGTGGAATTTTATCTTCGGTTGAGCGTTTTAAGCACTAAAAAAAAGAGTATAATGCGATTTTTTTTCAGTGTGGGTTTGTCGTGGCAAAAACATTTAAAGAATTAATAGAAGATGCACTCGATCAGGGTGTTAAAGAAATATACCCCTGGGATGTGGAAGATTTTCTGCAAGATAATCCCGATGCAATTTTGCTGGATGTGCGTGAGCCAGATGAATATCAGGGGGCACATATTGCCGACACACTGTATGCGCCACGCGGTGTTTTGGAACAATCGTGTGAGTGGGATTATGCTGAAACCATCCCTGAGTTGGTTAAGGCCAGAAACAAGCCTGTTTTAGTGATTTGCCGGTCCGGAAATCGAAGCGTATTAGCAGGTCAAACGATGATGCAGCTGGGTTATTCGGATATTACCTCCCTTAAAACCGGGATAAAAGGCTGGAATGATTCTGATTTGCCCCTGTTTGATGATGAGGGAAATCCAGTAGACCCGGACTGGGCGGATGAGTTTTTTAATCCACCGGTTAAAGATAATCAGTTGTCTGCAAAGAATAATTAAGGAAGCTCTGATTATCCTAGATGAATTCTGGCTAAGCCCCGTAGGGTAAGCCTCTAAGGCATCATCTCCGTTGTTGCACTTCTTGTGAAGGCAATAAGCATTCCCTGCGAAGCGCGCCTAGGATATGATGCCTTAGAGGCTTACAGAATTTCACCTAGGTTATTCAGAGCTTCCTTAACGAATAATATCTGCTAATTACCTGTCTTTATGCCTTTTATAGTTGATAAAAATGGCGGCTGTTTTTCAGTTTTTTTATGACCGTTTATCCGTAAAAATCTACCTACGCACATAGCCTCCTTTCTAAGCTGAGGATGATTCACTTATGCTTTATCACAGAGTAGAGAATTGACAAGCAACAGGGAGTATTGCGTGAATTTGTATATTGCTGATGAAGCAGGAGAAGGGGAATCTTATGTGGCTCCAACGCCACACTTTATAAGCTCGCTAACGTTATTTGCGAGTAGTCTACCGTGGCAGAAATTTGAAACATTTTTTGAAAAAAGAAAGCTGGTAGATTTAAGCGGTGAAGATCAGCTAATATTATTGCGTTTGCTAGCTATCCAAGAGCTGTTGTGTTTGGATGATGATGCACTTATCGCCTGGACTAAAAATCAGTTATATGCTTTTAAGTTTTTACAACCAGGCTATCAACCGCGCTTACCTACCAAAAAATTACTCAAGCAATTCAGAGATGAATTTGACAAAGTGGGCTTACTAAAGCCATTTAGAAAGCAATGCCAACGCTTAATACACGAACACGAAAATCGTTTTCCGCCTTTATACGACAGGCGCAAGGGACAGCAGATAAATAAGACGCATGCTGCTTACTCTGCAAGTAACTTTAATCAACACAGTAATGGGCATCGAAAAGTAGACGATACCAAAGTGGACTTGCCAAATGTACAAAACTTCTCGGGTATATCCTGTCCAAACTGCCGAAGTAATAATGTCTACCAGTTAAAACCATCTCAGGAAGCTTCATCGTTACCTAATATTCGATTTTCACGCTGCCGCTTTTGTGGAAATACCTTTCGGGATGATTCACAACAGGATTAAGCTTATAAGCGATAAGTGAAAAGTACACCCCCCCACTTTTTAGGCATTTTTTACGTACCTTTGGGCTGTCGCGCCGAAGGCTGGATTTTCTAAATATATATTAAGGTAAGTAGAGCTTGGTGCGAGGCTATTTTAGTTCAGCGTCTCCTTAATCATCCAGCATGGCTTGTAAATTAGAGATATAAGAACTGGCGGTTTCCTGCATCTGTTCGGGAGTGGTTTCTTGTCGGTCTGCCCATTCTATATGTTCAGTGGGTAGTTCTTCTAAAAAACGGCTGGGCTCGCAGCTGGTTTTTTCGCCGTAACGCATACGAGTTTTGGCAAAGGTTATACACAGGTTTCGTTGCGCCCGGGTGATGCCAACATAGGCGAGGCGACGTTCTTCTTCTATGGCATCGTCTTCAAGGCTGTTGGCGTGAGGCAGAATTTCTTCTTCTGCACCAATAATGAAGACATAAGGAAATTCAAGGCCCTTTGCGGTGTGCATAGTCATCAGGCTAATCGCATTTTCTTCTGCTTCTTCCTGGTTGCGTTCCAGTAAATCCATTAAACACATATGAGCGATGATTTCCGCCAGCGTTTCCTTGCCTTCGCCATCTTCGTATAAACGTCTGGTCCAATCGACAATTTCGGTAACGTTAGCCATGCGCTGTTCTGCAATCTTTTCAGAAGAGCTGGTGTTGAGTAGCCAGTCTTCATAGGCAATTTCAGTAATAATGCGTTCGATCAAATGGTGCGGCGCAGTGTCATTGCTTGCTTGCATAAGCTCCTGAATCCAGAAGACAAAGCCTTGTACCCGCGCTTTAGCCTTGCCCGAAACGCGTTGCGCAAAGCCCATTTCCTGACTGGCGGCAAACAGGCTGATATGACGCTCATTGGCGTAATTGCCCAACTTTTCCAACGTGCTGGCACCAATAGATCGCTTGGGCGTATTGACCACACGCAAAAAAGCGGCATCGTCAGCCGTATTACAAATCAATCGTAAATAAGCGAGTATATCTTTGACCTCGGCGCGTTCAAAAAATGAGGTTCCACCACTGATTTTGTAGGCAATATTATTGCTACGCAGATAACGTTCAAATAAGCGACTTTGATAATTACTGCGGTATAAAATGGCCATTTCCTGATATTTTGCCTTGTCACGAAAGGTGTATTTCATGATTTCGCCAATCACCGTTTCGACTTCATGTTCGGCATTTTTACAGGGAACAATGCGAATTTTTTCTCCTTCACCCAGAGCGCTCCACAGCTTTTTCTCAAACAGGTGCGGGTTATTTGAAATGAGCGCATTGGCACTTTCGAGTATGCGCGAAGTAGACCGGTAATTTTGCTCAAGCTTGACGATTTTAAGGTTCGGGTAATCCTGTTGTAGTTGCGCAATATTCTCCGGTTTTGCGCCACGCCAGGCGTAGATTGACTGGTCATCATCGCCAACAACGGTCAATTCTTTGCGAACGCCAGCCAGTAGTTTGACCAGTTCATACTGACAAGTATTGGTGTCCTGATATTCATCGACCAGTAAAAAGCGTAATTTATTTTGCCATTTTTTTAAAATTTCAGGGTTTTCTTTAAACAGCTGTAATGGCAATAAAATCAAATCATCGAAATCTATGGCGTTATAGGCCTTGAGTTGGCGCTGATAGGCTCGATAAAGTTTCGCCGCGTGAACTTCATGCCCGGATGTGGCGACTTCAAAGGCTTTGGACGGGCTAATAAAATCATTTTTCCAGCGTGAAATAATCCAGCGAACATCTTCATCATCGTCGCTATCATCGACGAGCTTGGCTTCATTCATGGTGAGTTCTTTTAGAATAGTGCTGCTATCCTGTGAATCAAAAATAGTGAAGCCAGCCTTGTAGCCGAGCGTTTTATATTCGCGCCTTAGAATATTCAAACCCAGATTATGAAAGGTCGATACGGTTAGGCCACGTCCTTCCTCGCTGTTTAATAATTCACCCACGCGTGCCTTCATTTCACGTGAGGCTTTATTGGTAAAGGTAATGGCAGCAATATTTTTTGCGTTAACGCCGGCATTGCGTATTAACCATGCGATTTTCTGGGTAATTACCCGTGTTTTACCGCTACCCGCACCGGCAAGCACCAATAGGGGTGAGCCAATATGCTCAACAGCGGCCTGTTGTTGTGGGTTTAGCTGGCTTGACATGAAATTTGCTTCAAGAATGTGAACGGTGGGCCATCTTAGAC
>JALWMR010000119.1 GCA_027083815.1 Thiotrichaceae bacterium | reverse complement strand
AACCAGGAATGTTCCAAAGCCAATCATTGTTACCTGATCACCCTTTTTAAGAGTTTCTGTAATGGTTTCAACGAAACCTTTAAATGCACGTTCTGCGTCTGCTTTTGTTAAACCTGATTTTTCGGCAACAGCATTAATTAATTCTGATTTATTCATGAAATCTATTCCTTCCTTAAGTTGTGAGATTATTCTGCTCTTTTACAAAAGAGTCTTCTAATAACTAGTTTAAATCATGATGTTTCCACCACATCCCCGCAAGCCGTGCATTTATACCAGCGCAAACAATAAGATTCAACATAAAAAAGTAAAAATAATAGCTTCTTTGACGTGTTTCATCTAGTTTCAATAAAACACACACTTAGAAAACTAATAAAAAATTCTTATAAAAGCTAGGGAACTCATGAGCTCCCTAGCTTGATATTTTTTTATGGTTATTATATACAACCAATAAACAAGATATTGAAATCACACGCTTGGTATATTCTAGCAGGCTGTTGAATTTCTACTTAGACGGCACGATACTGCGTTAAAATAGACTCCAAAATGCTTATTTACTCCAGTAAACTGCGCTTTTTTGGTCTATTTTCCCTGTCTCGCACTCGCCTAAGCGAATTTCAACAGCCTGCTAGTGCGCCCTTAACTCTTCATCTTGATCTGTGCTATTGCTAGAGCTTGACGACTGATCACAATCATCATCAATATCCTCCTCCTCTGTTAGTGGATTCGGCAAACTCTCTAAAGCAATTTCAAGGACTTCGTCAATCCATTTTACCGGCTTAATGGTTAAACCCTTAGTGACATTATCAGGCACCTCAGCAAGATCTTTTTCATTCTCAGCTGGTATAACAACTACTTTTATACCTCCCCTGTGTGCAGCCAAAAGCTTTTCTTTTAAACCTCCTATAGGGAGCACTTCACCACGTAAAGTAATCTCTCCGGTCATTGCTACCTCTGCCTTTACAGGGATCCCTGTCATTGAAGAAACAATAGCAGTTACCATTCCTACACCAGCACTTGGCCCATCCTTCGGTGTAGCACCTTCAGGAACATGGATATGTACATTTTTCTTCTTTAAGAACTTTTGCTTTATACCCAACTCTCTAGAACGACTTTTTACCACCGTCTCTGCAGCTTGAATAGACTCCTGCATAACCTTGCCCAGGCTACCTGTACTTTTCACATGGCCATTACCAGCTACTACAACACTTTCAATGGTTAACAGCTCTCCACCAACCGATGTCCATGCCAGCCCGGTTACCTGACCAATCTGATTTTTCTTGTCCGCTCGCCCATAATCAAAGCGCTGCACACCAAGGTATTTATTGATATTACGGGAAGTTACTGATGTCTTTGTTTTCTTGCCTAACAAGTGCTCTCGAATAACCTTTCGACATATTTTGGATATTTCCCGATCAAGACTTCTAACACCCGCTTCTCTCGTATAATGACGAATAATAGAAAGTAGTGCCGAGTCACTTATAGTAACTTCACCCTTCTTAACGCCATTATCCTTAAATTGCTTCGGAACAAGATAGTTCTTGGCAATATTCAATTTTTCATCTTCTGTATAACCAGGTATCCGAATAATTTCCATCCGATCTAATAGGGGACCTGGAATATTCATACTATTTGAGGTCGCTACAAACATCACATCAGATAGATCAAAATCCACTTCCAGGTAATGATCTGCGAAAGTATTATTTTGCTCTGGGTCTAAGACTTCTAACATTGCAGAGGCCGGATCACCCCGAAAATCTGTGGCCATTTTGTCAATTTCATCTAGCAAAAATAGTGGGTTTCGTGTTTTGACTCTAGATAAATTCTGTATGATCTTGCCCGGTAGCGCACCAATATAAGTACGCCGATGACCTCGAATCTCAGCCTCATCACGCACGCCACCTAGAGCCATACGGGTATATTTGCGACCCGTTGCTCTGGCGAGAGATTTCCCCAAGGATGTTTTACCAACTCCAGGAGGCCCAACAAGACACATAATAGGACCTTTGAGTTTTTTTACTCTTTGCTGTACCGCCAGATACTCAACAATCCGCTCTTTAACTTCGTTCAAACCATAGTGATCTTCATCCAGAATTTTTTGTGCTTTGCTTAGATCTTTTGAGATTTTAGACTTTTTACTCCACGGCAAGCCTACCATCCAGTCAATATAATTTCTAACCACAGTCGCTTCTGCAGACATGGGAGACATCATTTTGAGTTTTTTCAACTCCTCTTCTGCCTTCTCTCGTGCCTCCTTAGGCATCTTTGCTTTTTCCAGCTTTTCAGCCAGTTCATCAAGCTCATTTGCAGGCGTATCTTCAAGGTCACCCAGCTCTTTTTGAATGGCCTTCATTTGTTCATTCAAATAATACTCTCGCTGACTTTTATCCATCTGCTGCTTAACACGCCCACGAATTCTTTTTTCAACTTGCAACAAGTCAATTTCACCCTCAACGAGCGATACCAAATGCTCCAAACGCCCTATAACCGATGTTATTTCGAGAATTTTTTGCTTATCCGCAACCTTAAGCCCCAAATGAGCCGCGATTGCATCAGATAATCTATCCGGCTCATCTATACCCGAAAGTGAAGATAAAATTTCTGGCGGGACTTTTTTGTTGAGATTGACATATTTATCGAATAAATTTATCAGTGCACGACTTAATAATTCAGCCTTTCTATCCTCCTCAACATCTTCACTATTATCTACGTCAATAATATTAATATCAGCTGTAAAGTAATCACCAGTAGTATCAAGTGATTCAATATTTACCCGCTCCACTCCTTCAACCAGAACCTTCAAAGTACCATCAGGTAATTTAAGTAATTGCAGTATTGTTGCCAATGTGCCAATTTCAAATACGTCATCGCTGCCTGGCTCATCGACCTCAGCGCTTTTCTGTGCAACAAGCAATACCTGCTTATCTTTGTTCATCGCCTCATCAAGTGACTTGATTGACTTTTCCCTCCCCACAAAAAGGGGAATCACCATATGCGGATAAACAACCACATCTCTTAATGTAAGAACAGGAATACCCTTAATACTCTCTTTCTTGACATTGTTTTCTTTATTACTAGCCATAATTTCTCTTTCCAGTTATTGCACTTAGTATCTTTCATCTAAAAGTGGGGGCATAGTGACATTTATCAATCTTTTGAAAGTACACCCCCCCCCACCTTTTTTATGGTTTTGTGCAATTAAAAAGCCTCGCAACCAACATCAAAAAGATATCAGTTTACGAGGCTCAATAACAGAGTCTCCTCTGATCATGTTTTACAATAAAAACATTTACTACTACGACTTCGCCGATGATGCCTTCTTGTCTGTTTTAGTATTTTCGTAGATCAGATAAGGTTGCGAATCCCCCGTTACAACAGTTTCATCAACAACAACCTTGCTCACATCATTTAATGATGGCAACTCATACATCGTATCGAGCAAAATGTTTTCCATTATTGAGCGCAAGCCCCGTGCACCCGTCTTTCTTTCCATTGCCTTTCTGGCAATAGCATGTAATGCATCATCCCGAAAATCTATCTCGACACCTTCCATCTCAAAAAGCTTGCCATATTGTTTGGTTAATGCATTTTTTGGCTCTGTAAGAATACGCACCAAAGCATCTTCATTTAATTCTTCCAGTGTTGCAATAACCGGTAGACGACCAACAAATTCAGGAATCAAGCCATAGCGAACCAAATCTTCAGCTTCAATATCCTTTATTACTTCACCAAATAATTTATCGTCATCAGGCGCCTTAACCTCTGCGGAAAAACCAATACTGCTCTTCTCGGTACGATCAAGAACAACCTTATCCAGTCCAGAAAAAGCACCACCACATATAAAGAGTATATTTTTGGTATCAACTTGCAAAAATTCTTGCTGAGGGTGTTTTCTTCCACCTTGCGGAGGAACCGAAGCGACCGTTCCCTCAATAAGTTTAAGCAATGCTTGCTGGACACCCTCACCAGACACATCGCGAGTAATTGACGGATTGTCTGACTTACGTGAAATTTTATCAATTTCATCAATGTAGACGATGCCTGTCTCTGCTTTTGCTACATCATAATCACATTTTTGCAGGAGCTTTTGTATAATGTTCTCAACATCTTCCCCAACGTAGCCCGCCTCTGTCAAAGTGGTTGCATCAGCCATTGTAAAAGGAACATTAAGCATACGAGCCAAAGTTTCAGCAAGTAATGTCTTACCACTTCCTGTCGGACCAATTAGCAAGATATTACTTTTAGAAAGCTCTATATCATCTTTACTGACATTACCTTCCATTCGCTTATAATGATTATATACAGCAACGGATAAAACCCGCTTTGCCGCATCCTGATCTATAACATAATCATTCAAAAAATCATTTATTTCGCGAGGAATAGGCAGACTTTGCTTATCACCCTCATCCTTTTCTTGTAATTCTTCTGTAATGATATCATTGCAAAGATCGACACATTCATCACAAATAAAAACAGATGGCCCCGCAATTAGTTTTCTAACCTCGTGCTGACTCTTCCCACAAAATGAGCAATACAGCAACTTGCCATCACCCTTTCCGTTCTCTTTTTTATCTTTACTCATTGACTCTAAAACCTCAATATTACTCTTTTCCCCTATTCTCAGCTCTAAAGTTAATCCTAAACAGGAGAAAAGTACAGTAAGAACAGATAAAGTCTGTTAAATATTATGCCTGTCTCTATTTTTGACAACCAAACAAAGACGATTCTTAACAAATATATACAAAAAAGCCTGAAATGAATCAGGCTTTACAGTGATAGTGCAAAAATTACTATTTAGTTCGGCTATCCAGAACCTCATCAATCAAGCCATAAGCCTTGGCAGCTTCCGCATCCATAAAATTATCTCTATCCGTATCCTTCGAGATAGTTTTCAATGACTGTCCTGTATGATTTGCCAATACCCGATTTAGCTCCTCACGTATTTTTAATATTTCCCGCGCATGGATATCAATATCTGATGCCTGCCCTTGAAAACCACCCAAAGGCTGATGAATCATCACTCTGGAATGGGGTAACGCAAACCGCTTCCCTTTCTCTCCTCCAGCCAACAACACTGCTCCCATGCTCGCAGCTTGCCCAATACACAAGGTACTAACCTGAGGCTTAATGAACTGCATTGTATCATAGATAGCCATTCCAGCCGTTACAACACCACCGGGCGAATTGATATAAAGATGAATATCCTTTTCAGGGTTTTCAGACTCTAAAAAAAGAAGCTGTGCCACAATCAAATTTGCCATGTGGTCTTCAATCTGACCTACAACAAAAATTACACGTTCTTTCAATAAGCGTGAATAAATATCATAGGACCTTTCACCACGGGAGGTTTGCTCCACAACCATCGGGATTAAACCAATAGCTTTTGAACCTGATGCACTATTATCTTTAATAAACATATCTCTTGCCTTCTTTTTCAGATAAATACTTAAATACCAGTATAAGCTATGAATTTACCAAATCAGTAAATTTCAATGATTCATCTTCAACCTTAGCCTTATCAAGAACCCACTCGACAATCATCTCTTCCATGACGGCTGCTTCAATCGTTTGCATAGCCTCCTGATTACTACGGTAATATTCTATTAAAGCATTTGGATCTTCATAGCTTGATGCAAGCGTATTTAACATCTCATCAACTCGAGACTGATCCTTTTCCAACTTATTCTTTGTAATAATCTCGCCCACAATTAAGCCCAGCTTAACACGCCTTGCTGCCTGCTCTTTAAACATATCATCAGGCAAGGTCGATAAATCAGCGCCTTGAGCATTTTGAGCCATTTCATTTCTAACCTGTTGTACTTCGTCATTTACCAATGCTTCTGGCAAATCAATCTCATGAAGATCATGAAGACCCTCCATGACAGACTGCTTAACACGAGCTTTCACTCTTTGCTCCAGCTCACGCTCCATATTAGCCTTAATCTCTTCTTTAAAGCTCTTTTTAGTGCCATCTTCAACACCAAACTTTTGAATAAACTCTTTATTTACAGTAGGAAGCGAGGGAGAACTTACTGATTTAACTTTAATCTCAAACTGAGCTTTCTTGCCTTTCAAGTCATCCGATGGATAATCATCCGGAAAAGCAACATCGACTGTTTTCTCAGAGCCAGCCTTCATACCAATTATTGCATCTTCAAAGTCTTTTAGCATACGGCCAGCACCAAGCTCTACCGAAAAGTCCTCTGCAGCCCCACCATCAAAGGTTTCCCCGTCAATTTTCCCTTCAAAATCAACAACAACAAGGTCACCTTCCTTTGCAGCTCGCTTCACTTCCTTCCATTCTTTTTGTTGATCACGCAGGGTCTCTATCATTTCATCTACATCAGCAGCAGTCACTTTCACTTTAGGTCGCTTGACTGTCATCTTGCTGACATCAGCAATTTCAAAATCAGGATAGGTATCAAATGTTGCGGTATATTCCAAATCTTTTCCTGGCTCAAGCGTTTTGGCTTCTATCTTTGGCATGCCAGCCACCCTAAGATTCTCTTGCTGTGCAGCCTCGTAAAAAGTTGACTGAAACAGCTCACCCACGACTTCTTGATATACAGCATCCCCATATTGCTGACTAACGACACTCAAGGGGACTTTACCAGGGCGGAAGCCATCAATTTTCACACGACTTCGCATAGATTTTAAGCGTTTATCAACCTCGCTATCTACGCGCTCAGCAGGGACAACAATTGATAATTTACGTTCGATATTTCCGGTAGCTTCGACTGAAACTTGCATGCAATAAACCTCACCTTAACCGACAACCAGTTAAGTTTTCCTTAGCTAAAATAATAATTTAGCCATGAACCCACGTTATCAAATCATAAGGTTAACGAGTGAATTCATAACTATGAATAATGGTGCGAAAGGAGAGACTCGAACTCTCACGTCTTGCGACACTGGAACCTAAATCCAGCGCGTCTACCAATTCCGCCACTTTCGCATAAAGAGCGCGATTATACAGTGCAATTTCCCACTTGTATAACCCGTTGGGACAAACAATCAAACAATTTATACCAACCCGTTTGATTTTATATATGGGGTGGGTAATGGGACTCGAACCCACGACGACCGGCATCACAAGCCGGGGCTCTACCAACTGAGCTATACCCACCATAAATGGCGCCGGCTTAATGGCGCGCCTGGCAGGACTCGAACCTGCAACCTACGGCTTAGAAGGCTGTTGCTCTATCCAGTTGAGCTACAGGCGCAATATCAAGTACTGCCAAAATCTAAAATTGGTCGGGATAGAGAGATTCGAACTCCCGACATCCTGCACCCAAAGCAGGCGCGCTACCAGACTGCGCTATATCCCGACACTAACCCTATCCACCCAGATTATTCTCGTAAGCAAATAGAAGAGCGCGAATGATACGCATCAATAGTAATCTCGTCAAGCCCATTGGCAATAGATTTTATAGAATATTTTATTGTCGCGCATTCAACTCCATGAGAAGATTCCCTAAACTATTTAATACCACGAGATCGCTAATATGCCTGCCAAAATCATTGATGGAAAAAAGGTTTCTGCCGAAGTTAGAAACGAGGTTATGGAAGCTGTTTTAAAACGTAAAGAGCAAGGAAAACGCCCTCCAGGGCTTGCGGTTATTTTGATTGGTGGAGACCCCGCATCTCAAGTATATGTTGGCCATAAGCGAAAAGCGTGCAAAGAAATCGGAATTTATTCGCGCTCTTATGATTTACCCACCGAAACGACTCAACATGAACTTATAACTCTCATTGAGGAACTAAACCGTGATAGTGATATTGATGGTATCCTTGTCCAGCTACCCTTACCAGACCACCTTGATGCATCACTCGTCATTGAACAAATCCACCCTGATAAAGATGTCGATGGGTTTCACCCCGTTAATGTAGGACGCTTAGCACTACGAATACCTGCTCTACGCCCCTGCACACCCTTTGGTATAATCAGATTACTGGAGTCTATTGGTGAAACTTTTTATGGCAAACATGCCGTCATTGTTGGTGCCTCTAATATTGTTGGCAGACCAATGATGCTTGAATTACTTCTTGCCGGGTCAACCGTTACCGTCTGTCATCGTTTTACCAATAATACACCTGAACTTGTTTCTCAAGCTGATATAGTAATAGTTGCAGTTGGAAAAGCCGGACTCGTTAAAGGTGAATGGATCAAGAAAGGCGCCACAGTAATTGATGTAGGCGTAAACCGCCTTGAAAATGGCAAGCTTACTGGTGACGTTGAATTTGATAAAGCATCTGAGCGCGCGGAATGGATAACACCTGTCCCAGGCGGTGTTGGGCCAATGACCGTCGCAATGCTGATGAAAAACACCTTAAAAGCCTGTGAAAAGCATCAATTTTAATGAGTTTTATACTGGTTCAACTCAATATGTAATGCTTATAAAGTACACCCCCCACCTTTTTAGGGCTTTTCTCTTCGATATATCAATGTCTTTCTGCCTCTCCTCTCCTGCTCAAGCATGATGGTTAAGCCTAAAAAAAGCCCGACAAATGCCGGGCTTTAATACAAGATGAAAACAAAAGTTTATTTGCACGCGTTTTTAGCACCAGGTACTTTTCCTGTAAGCTTGAGGAAAGCAGCAAATGGATCCATTACCTTCATTGCCTCCATTTTTGGACCTTGAAATTTTAATTTACCCGTCATCATAGAACCCATGACCCCACAACTACCTGTTCCCATACAAGTCCAGTTTTTATCTGTCGCATGCATGACATAATCAACACTAAAATTCAATTTCTTTCCATCTGGCTTACCACCATAAACACACATGGCTTTGCCATTTTTCTTAGCTATCGTTAACTGAATCGCTTTTTTAGGGCCGCAATTATTACCATCACGATAGATATTGATTATTTTATAACCCCTACCTGCATCATTATCAATCCATTTATAACCATCGCCAAACATATCTCCCGGCATCTGTGCTAGCTGATCGGTTAATACCGGGGTTTTATTCCATGCGTCACAAGCCTGCTGAGCCCACTTTTCATCCATAAAATCAGCCATTGCTGCACTACTAGCTAATACCAAAGATACAAGTACACTTATTTTCTTAAATAACATTCTTTCCTCCAAAATTTTGATCTACTATAGCGAGGAAACAGGCCACAATCTGCCCACCCCTCTTATTGATTAAAATGTTTTACTGTAACCAATACCAAAAGCATCCTGATCCATATGAAGGTCATATTGCTGACCCAAAGCGGGATTACCTTTTACTTCATTTCCAAAAGTATGCGTATAAGAACCTACAATTGATGAGTTCTTGGATAATTTATAATCAAAACCTAATGATAAATGCTCTTCAACAACAGCAGGTGTTAACGCATTAAAGAAAGTGTCTTCCGGACCTACTGGTGATGCACCATAGTTGAAACCAGCCATTACAGCCAACTTAGGATTTATCTGATTCTTTAAACCCATCTTATAAACTAACTGATCATCCCAGCCAAAACCAGGACCATTCTTAGCACCAAACCCTGATGGTGCAAAAGGATTACCCGTTGCATCAACATCTGAGTAATATATTTTTTGTATATCAAATGCTAATGTGGTAGCTGGGGTTGGTTTAATCGACATACCAACCGTCAATGCCGCAGGAACATCCATAGTGGCATCAGGAAATAAGCCGGCATATTCTTTAAACTTGCTCATCTTGGTTTTCATCCGATAAGAAGCACCCACTGTGAAAGTATCAGATAATTGTCCCATCCAACCAATTGTTGCACCAATACCCGTAGCTGTTGACTTACCACGATCAGTAAAATTAGCTGGATCAGTTGAACCAGCCGCCAAAGCAGATAAACCCTTAGCTTCAAAACGCTGCGCCACTAAATTTACCGACAAACCAACACTGTGTTTGTTATTAAGTTTTACTGACACTGTTGGCGCAATAAATAACTGCTCAAGATTGACACCTGTCGTACCTTTTGGCCCAGCAGGTGTGCTATTAAAATTAAATACTGAATCATACTGATGATCTGGCGCCTGCCCTGTAGGCTTGCCATCATTTCCAATAATGGGAATTCCGTTTGCCGACAAAGCATCTGCAGCAAACGCGGGTGACTTATTATACTGGGTATTCATACCACCATTACCATAAGCTGTTATACCGATTGAGTAATTACCCATAGTCTTTTTATAGCCAGCCTCTGGGATAAAGAAAACACTTTTTCCATCACCTGAATAACTGGTACCTGCTGCTATTGATGCTCCCGGCGTCAGTGTTCCATAGGGAGGGGGGTTAACCGCGTTACCTTGTTGGTCATAAGGTGATGCGCCTGACGCAGTAAAAGGCGTGTTATTTTTTATCGTTCTATTTGGCTTAAAAAGCTCACCAGCCACATCAAACCCATCACTAACAAATGAAGCCGCTGCCGGGTTTGTCATCATAGTTGTAGTATTTTGCGGATTACCTGCGGCAGCGCCACCCATAGCCTTGTGTACCTGGCCTAAGCCCGTTGGCGCCAAACCATTAGTAGCAAAAACAGTAGGGGCTATCAACATGGCGATTGAAGCAGCCAATACTTTTTTCTTGAATATATGATTCACGTTTACTCTCTCCTTGTGCGGTATTTAATAATGTGCATATGCTCATCGACTTGTGAGCTATCCGTTACATAATGACAGACAATGCCCCTTACTGCAATAAAGAAACTGGCTAAGCTCTTGATTTTACTTATATTAATAAACAATTATATTCTAATTTATTGATTTTCATTGCACCTCTACACCTCAAAATAACCTTTTCAGCGAATCAATTTTTAATTGTTAACAACTATTTATTGTTTACAACTCTTAAGCAACTTAACATAAGCTACTTATTAATAAGATAATTTGGACAAGCACATGAGTCATATGCGATTCAAACTTCTACATAACGACATTTCGAAGAATAATAACGCAAGGCGAGGGACACTTTCCTTTCCCCGGGGCAAAATACAAACTCCTGCTTTTATGCCTGTCGGCACCTATGGCACTGTAAAGTCAATGAAGCCTGAAGAACTAACTAACCTTGGTGCTGAAATCATTCTCGGCAACACTTTTCACCTTATGTTACGCCCAGGCACAGAAGTCATACAAAAACACGGGGATCTGCATGACTTTATGAACTGGAAAAAACCTATTCTTACCGATTCGGGAGGGTTTCAGGTTTTCTCCCTCGCCAAGATGCGCAAAATAACAGAAGAAGGCGTTCATTTTCGTTCTCCTGTTAATGGTCAGAAGTTTTTATTATCTCCTGAATATTCCATGCAAATACAACGTGAACTAGGTTCTGATATCGTAATGATTTTTGATGAATGCACGCCTTACCCTGCCAATATTACACAGGCAAGGGAGTCCATGGAGCTATCTCTTCGCTGGGCGCACAGAAGCAAACAAGCCCATGAAGCTAATCAAGCCGCGTTATTTGGGATTGTACAAGGTGGCATGCACCAGGAGCTAAGAGAGGTATCGGCCGGTGAATTAGAAAATATTGGCTTTGACGGTTACGCTATTGGAGGCCTATCAGTCGGAGAACCAAAAGATGAGCGCAATCATGTTTTAGAAGTGACCACCCCTCTATTACCTAAGAACAAACCACGCTATTTAATGGGCGTAGGAAAGCCTGAAGACATTATAGAATCAGTAAAACGTGGAGTTGATATGTTTGATTGCGTTATTCCAACGCGCAATGCCAGAAATGGTTCAATATTTACCCGCACTGGAAACTTGAATATACGCAATAGTAAAAACAAGTTTGATAGCAACCCAATTGATGAGCAATGCCAGTGTTATACGTGTCGTAATTATTCACGCTCATATTTAAGGCACCTCGACAAATGCAAAGAAATTCTGGGAGCCCACTTAAACACCATTCACAACCTCTATTATTACCAGGAATTAATGAGAGAGATAAGAAATGCCATCGAAAAGGATAGATTTGATGAATACAGTACTGAATTCTACGCCTTGCGGGAAAAATAGTATTCTAAAAAGTACACCCCCCACCTTTTTGTGCATTTTCTCAAATAAAGGAAGGGTTAAAACAAAAAAGCCGCATAACGCGGCTTTTTTGTTTTAAATAGTTAAGGTTATAATTACTTAACACCCAATTTTTCAAGCACATCTATGGTCAAGCCACCAGTTGGAAGCCCATTTTTCTTTTGGAACCTCTCGACTGCAGACATAGTACCACGACCTATCGCACCATCAATTGGACCATTATAAACACCCGCATCTTTCAATGCTTGCTGGATTCGCTTATTAATATCTGGCCCCATATTGGTTTTACAAAGAACCCGACGCCACTCTAGGCGCTCTTTTGAGACTTTCGCCCGTTTTTCAACTGTTTTATATACAGCAGGAATCTTTTTGCGAATTTCTTCTGCTTCAGCAACCACCTTCTTCACTTTTACAACTTTTGTAACAGGCGGTACTTTTTCTTCTTCGACAGTTGCAGCAGTATCAAGAACCAGCTTTTTAACTTTAGCGTATTTTGCCGGGACTTCTTTCAAACATATCTGGTTACCCGTATAGGTGCCTTCACCATCAACACCTGCAGGGCGCCAAACAAATTTCGCATCAGAAACTTTCTTTGTAATAGTTACCTTCTTGTATTTAGCAGGTATTTTTACCTTATCAATAACGGCATCACTGACTAACTTTGAGACCTTAACTGCTTTTGTTTCTTCTGGGACTTCAACAATATCTACTGCAGGCTCAGATTTTAAAACGGTCTTCTTAATCGTCTGGTACTTAGCAGGCACTTGTACCAGACACATGATCTCGCCTGTAGAGTTATCTATTCTCGTAATAGGGCCATCACCTTTCTTCCAAACCGATTTTGCAGGTTCGATTTCAATCTTTTCTTCTATTGTTTCATACTCAGCAGGCTTATAAACTTTTTTCTTGCTAGCTTGCTTAACTACAACTTTTTCCTCAGCTTCTTCAAACTGTGCAGGTGCAATCTTAATCTCTTCCGACTCTTCTTTTACCAGTACTTCTTTTTCAATCTGCTCAAACTTTGCAGGAATAAAATACTCTTTAAAACACTGTCCTACTTTAGCATCTTCAATAGCTATGCCATTAGTCTTGGCCGCAGCTAACAGCGCTGGGCTTGCTGGAATACCTTTTTTACCAAGACTCGTTACCCAAACAGTTCTGGAAGGAGAGATTTCCACTTCTTCAATTTCTTCACGAAATTTTGCTGGAACTGCTTTTATTTTGGTATAGCCTTCTTTTGCAACAACCGTTTTCTCACTTACATCAAAAGCTGCCGGTTTAATTTCAACTTTTTCAGTCTCCGGCTTTATCATAACCTTTTCAGCCTTCACCTCATATTTCGCGGGAACGATTACCTTGGCGTAACATTCTCCAGGTTTTGCATCGGGTAATGTATTAGTAGCATCAACACGATCCTTCATCCCTTCATGAGAGGCACCTATTGCCTGTGTGGCAGGTAGTAAAAGCGCCAAAACGGCTGCCGAAGCAAAACTCTTAGTAAACATTCAAAACTCCTTTAAGTTCTTATCTTTTTTATTGTGTTAGCCACAATTGAAAATTATTCACGCAATACCATCCCCATTAAGAAATGGCAGATTAGCCAAGGATAATCCATTCATCGACAATGAGCAACCGTTTATCGGTTCACAAACAGGCACTTATCATTAAATTATAACATTTAATGATAATAGATTTAGAGACTGGCTTTTACAGCCCAAACACAAACAGACATTAAAGCCCCAGGAAGAATCCCTAAAGCCAATACCGCTATACCATTGGAACTTAACAAAATATTAAAATCCATTGGGGCAGTAACATTAGGCGTTGAAACATCTTTTCCATTATCGGCAAGCTTATCAAAGTACATTAATTTTATTGCGCGCAAATAATAAAACGCCCCTATTACTGACATAACTACAGCCAATACTGCTAGCCAGATAATATTTTCATCTACAACCGCATTGATAACCGCAAGCTTTGCATAGAATCCAACGGTGGGAGGCACCCCAGCCATTGAAAACAAAAACAACATCATCATGAATGCATACCACGGATGACGACTACTTAAGCCCTTTAAATCATTTAATTGATCTGCTTCATAACCTGAACGACTCAACAATATAACAATCGCAAAGCCCCCCATTGCAATGATGGCGTAGGTAATAACATAAAACATGGATGCCGCATAACCTTCCTGTGACCCAGCAAGAATTCCCATCACTACAAAACCCATGTGCGAGATTGTTGAGTATGCCAGCATTCTTTTGATATTCGTCTGGGCAATAGCAACAACATTACCTAACAATAATGAAGCAGCAGCTAATAAGGAGAGTATTTGCTGCCAGCCTTGCACCATATCGCCCAAGCCTTCGGCGAGAATTCTGATAACCATAGCGAAGGCCGCTATTTTTGGGGCTGTTCCCAAAAACATGGTTACTGCAGTAGGAGATCCATCATAAACATCAGGAACCCACATATGAAAAGGTACCAAACCTAATTTAAAGCCAAGCCCAACAATGATAAATGCCAAACCAAGAAGCAAACCAATATTTTGCATTACCGGATGAGCAGACATATAGCTAGCAATATGAGCAAAATCAAGACTTCCCGTTATGCCATAAATTAAAGACATGCCATATAACAGCATCCCGGAGGCAATTGCACCTAGTACAAAATACTTCATAGCCGCTTCTGATGCGCGCCCATCATTTCGCTTAAATGCAACCATTGCATACATTGATAATGACAACAATTCTAAACCAAGATATATAAGCAACATTGTTTTAGCAGATACCATTATCATCATACCCAAAACAGCAAATAAGCCTAAGGTAAAGTATTCCCCTTTATACATACCTTGATTACGCAAATATGCACGCGAATAAACAAACACCCCGCTAGTAACCAGTAATATCGACACCTTCAAAACGCGTGCCAGCGGATCTAAAACAAACATGTCACTAAATGCTGTAACGCTAAGGCTGCCATTGGCTTGCAGGGACTCAGCGACTATCAAATTTCCATCTGAAGTTCCTAACCAAACAAGCGCAACAGTTGCAAGCAAAACAATTTGAGCCAGTAAATAGGTAATAAAACGCTGTGAATCTTTGATAAACAAGTCAGCCAGCAAAACAAAGCAAGTACCTGCTAATAAAAACATCTCAGGTGCCGCCAACATGATATTCGGCAGACTAAATTGCATTGGAATCAATGTAGCAAATAACATAATTTAATTTACCAACTTACTGGTTGTTGCTTGTTCAATCACATGGGCCAATGAATCATTCATCACATGCACCAAAGGTTGTGGCCATAATCCGAGCGCTAAAACAAAGATAGCCAAAGCAGATAAGATTAAGGTCTCTCTTTTGTTAATATCGGTAAGAGCTTCTACCTTTTTGTTAGCAACTGCACCAAAGATAACGCGCTTAACCAGCCATAACGTATATGCAGCCCCAACTATCAGGGTTGTAGCAGCCAGTAAGGCAATCCAGAAATTCGCCTTAAGGCTTGCCAATATGACCATAAACTCACCGACAAAACCCGATGTTCCTGGTAAGCCGGTATTTGCCATTGCAAACAACACGAAAAAAGCAGCAAACCAGGGCATTTTATTGGCTACGCCTCCATAGGCTGATATTTCTCTTGTATGCATGCGATCATAAAGCACACCAATACACAGAAACATGGCGCCCGAAATAAAACCGTGAGATAGCATTTGTACCATACCACCTTGCAAAGCAAGCAAAGAACCTTCGGTACTACCCGTATTTTTCAGGATTGGGAATAACAAGAAAAAACCCAACGTTACAAAGCCCATATGCGCAATAGATGAATAGGCAACCAGTTTTTTCATATCACTTTGCACTAAAGCGATAAAGCCAATATAAACAATTGCGGTTAAGGACATAAAAATGACTAACCATGCCAGTTCACTAGATGCATCAGGAACCATAGGAAGTGAAAACCGTAAAAAACCATATCCACCAATTTTAAGCATGACGGCAGCCAATATCACCGAGCCACCCGTTGGTGCTTGCACATGAGCATCAGGCAACCAGGTATGAACCGGCCACATGGGCACC
>JALWMR010000118.1 GCA_027083815.1 Thiotrichaceae bacterium | reverse complement strand
CTCAATATCTTTACTACTCAAGTGGCTTTGCTTTCTTGAAAGGATATTTATAATCTCCGATTTGGTCATTCCCTCTTCTCCCTAATTTTCGCTTGATTCTAAAATATCTAATAATTACTAACTAAATACCTGGATAACGCATAATTCTACTATTCTTATTCAGAAAAGAATAGTACACAAAATTTAATAAGCAACTGAAAACCATAAAAAAAGCCGATTATATTAAGATATAATCGGCTTTTTCTCAAAGTGTCTTAATAACACTCACATAATACTGTTTTCTAATATTATGGTTTACTTATCCAGCTGCTCTTTAAAGATATCACCCAGTGTACCTGTACTTGTAGTACTTCCACTGTATTCTTTTAGTACTTCAGCTTCTTCAGCATAATCTTTCGCTTTAATGGATAAGTTGATAGCACGAGTCTTACGATCCACACCCATGAACTTGGCTTCAATTTCATCGCCAACGTTCAGTACAGTGGTTGCATCCTCAACACGATCACGAGAGATTTCAGAAGCTCGAAGGATACCTTCGATATTATCACCCAAATCAACCTTGGCCATTTTAGGTGTTACTTCGGTAATCTTGCCTTTTACAATACTACCTTTCTCATTAGCCGCTACAAACAGGGAGAATGGGTCTTGATCCAGCTGTTTAATACCTAAAGAGATACGCTCGCGCTCAGGATCAACAGCAAGAATAACCGCTTCAACCTCATCACCTTTCTTATAGTCACGAACCGCTTCTTCACCCGGTACATTCCAGGAAATATCAGAAAGATGAACCAGGCCATCAATACCGCCATCAAGACCAATAAAGATACCAAAGTCAGTAATTGACTTGATAACACCTTTAACTTGATCACCTTTAGTCGCTGTTTTGGCAAACTCATCCCAGGGGTTCGCTTTACACTGCTTCATGCCCAGTGAAATACGACGACGATCAGCATCAATCTCAAGGATCATGACTTCAACTTCATCACCCAGGGTTACTACTTTCGCAGGGTTAACATTTTTGTTAGTCCAATCCATTTCAGATACGTGTACCAGACCTTCAACGCCATCTTCAATCTCAACAAAACAACCATAATCAGTAAGATTACTAACTTTACCAAACAGGCGAGTGTTAACAGGATAGCGACGTACCAGATCTTGCCATGGATCTTCACCCAATTGCTTAAGACCAAGCGATACACGGCTCTTTTCTTTATCAAACTTAAGTACCATCACATCAATCTCAGATCCGATTTCAAGTACTTCAGAAGGATGCTTAACACGCTTCCAGGCCATATCAGTGATATGTAGCAAGCCATCAATACCGCCAAGATCAATAAATGCACCGTAATCAGTAAGGTTCTTAACAACACCTTTAATTTGCTTACCTTCTTCAATGCTTTCAAGCAATGCTTCGCGCTCTACGCTGTATTCATCTTCAACAACAGCACGACGTGACACAACCACATTGTTACGCTTCTGGTCAAGTTTGATCAATTTAAACTCAAGCTCTTTACCTTCAAGGTATGCCGTGTCGCGCACCGGACGAACATCAACTAATGAGCCAGGCAAGAAGGCACGAATATCGCCAAGTTCAACGGTGAAACCACCCTTAACCTTGCCAGTAATCACACCCGTAATAATTTCATCATTATCCAGTGCTTCCTGAAGAATCTCCCAGGCACGTAAACGACGCGCTTTTTCACGAGATAATTTGGTTTCACCAAATCCATCTTCAACACTTTCCAAAGCTACTTCAACAACATCACCTACTTTAGCGGTGATTTCGCCGGCTTCATTTTTAAATTGTTCAGCTGGTATAACGCCTTCAGACTTTAGACCAGCACTAACGGTTACAAAATCTGGAGTTACATCAACGATGGTTGCACTAACCAGAGAACCTGGCGTCATCTCGATATACGTTAGACTCTCTTCAAATAACTCCGCAAAACTTTCACTCATGGTATAAAAACCTATAAAAATATAACGATAGCAACCCCGCCATCGGTCAAATTAAATCCTGGCGTTTATCATTTAGATGCTCAGGATGTTCAATAAACAGAAATAGCTAAGGACAAATTCAACTGTCGGGTTGTTAGCTAGTCTGCTACTTAAATATAAAGCCAAATATTGGCAATCAATTGATTAATAGACTTTTTTTACTGCATCCAAAACCTGCTTAACGACCTCTTCAATTGATAACTTGCCGGTATCAATGATGATCGCATCATCTGCGGGCACTAAAGGCGCGTCCTTACGATTCATATCGCGGGCATCACGCTCTTCAATATCTTTAATCAAGCCCGCCAGATTAGCATCTATTCCGCTTTCTTTCAACTGATTACGTCTGCGTTCTCCACGTATTTGCGGACTAGCCGTTAAAAAAACTTTTAGCTTTGCATCGGGAAATACTACCGTACCCATATCTCTGCCATCAGCGACTAATCCGGGAGCCTCTCGAAACTGTCTTTGACGCTCTAGCAAAGCGGCTCTGACCGGTTTTTGTGCTGCAACTTGTGATGCGGCGCACCCGCAATCTTCGCTGCGTATGGCCTGGCTAACATCATCGTTATCCATAATAATTTCTACGCCACCATTGGCACAGGGCTTAAATACCACATTGAGTTGTTCAGCTATATTCGCCAGAGATTTTTCTTCTGCATCAATCTGATTAAAGTTAACCCCCTTTCGTTGTGCAGCCAAGGCAACTAAACGGTATAGAGCACCACTATCAAGCATATTCCAACCCAGGGTCTCGGCAACCCGTTGAGATATCGTTCCTTTACCTGACCCAGCTGGTCCATCAATCGTTATTACTGGTATTCCATTTTTTGACGCTTGTTCCAAGGGTTACTTCCTTAAACTAATATTTAAAATATTCGGTATTATGCCGTATTTCTTGATAAAACTCATAAAACCATCTATCTATATTAGTATATATAGATATTCTTCAATAGCTTGTATACTATACTCCCATAAGCAAGGGGCAACGAGAATAACAGTTTAAATTCAGGAGACAAGCCATGAAAAAATTATTAATTGTTTTAAGCCTGATAATGGCATCTGTATCAGTTACAAGTGTTGCATCAGCCTCTGACTGGTTCGGTAGCAACAACGGCAAGTGGAAAATGGGTCCTAATGGCCCCTACTGGGATGAGAGTGATTGGCCCGAGTGGACGCCCATGTACTGGATGGAAGAGTTTTTTGACTCATGGGATGATAACAATAATGACTATTATGGCGGATATGGCGGAGGCTACTATGGTGCACCCTATGGAAATTATGGCGGTGGATATGGCATGCCTTATGGTGGCGTTGCACCAGTAGCACCCTATGGTTATATGCCACCTGCCGGAGCCTATCAATACCAATACCCTTCAGTGCCCGTACCAAGCGTTCCTGTTAAATAATCCTGAAACACAAACAGTTCGACTGGTTAAAATATAACCATACAGCGGGGCTACTAAGTAGCCCCGCTGTAGCTGTGCTAAACTCGTATGCACAATCATAATAGATTTACAATTATATAAACTCATAATCGCAAGGAAACAAAATGAAAAAACTGATTCTCTCAATAGCACTAGTCGGTGCAAGCTTCTCAGCACACGCCAATAACTGGAATATGCCCTGGAATAATAATAACGGCTTTAATAACGGTAGTAGCTGGAATATGCCTAATTTTAACTGGGGCAACAATCGTTCAGGCTTTAATAATGGCTCCAGCTGGAGCATGCCAAGCTTTAATTGGGGCAATAATAACGGCTATGGCAGCGGTTCAAACTGGA
The DNA here is from genome assembly GCA_027083815.1 of Thiotrichaceae bacterium. Taxonomy (GTDB): domain Bacteria; phylum Pseudomonadota; class Gammaproteobacteria; order Thiotrichales; family Thiotrichaceae; genus Cocleimonas. The sequence continues at coordinate 381 of JALWMR010000118.1, read as the reverse complement.
GTATGCCAAACTTTAACTGGGGCAATGGTTTCAATAACGGTTACAACAATGGCTCTAACTGGGGCATGCCTTTCTTTAACGGTAATCAGCCCTGGAGTAATGGTGGAAACCGTTATTATAATAATGGTTACGTTCCATCATACTCTTATGCACCACGTGTTCCAAACAGGCAATACCCGAACCAACAATACAAAGCACCACAAAGACCGATTGCACCGCAGTATGCACCGCGCTTGCAACAGCAAAAGCCTATGCAGCAACCAGTACAAAAACCAATGCAAAGGCCCGCGCCCAAAGCCATGCCAAAACAGCGCATGACAATGCCACATCAAACGAAAGTTGCTCCTGCGATGCCCAAAAAACCGGCAGCTGCTCATATTC
>JALWMR010000117.1 GCA_027083815.1 Thiotrichaceae bacterium | reverse complement strand
CCACAATAAACTTTAAAAGATATTTTAATTTTTTTGATATAAACAAGATATATATTTATTTTATAAAAATCTAGGAATAAAATTTAAAACAACCAAAGATGTTTTTCAGATAAAAAACAAAAAAGCCCAGCAGAATGCTGGGCTTATGGATACCTTGAAGCACTCCAAGGTTCATATGTGGTGCCGACGGCCGGAGTCGAACCGGCACTGCTTGCGCAACACGCCCCTCAAGCGTGCGTGTCTACCAATTTCACCACGTCGGCAAAGTTTTACTTCGGTATATCCGACGGTGCGGAACCCTCTTTTATACGAGACGGTGCTTCAGGTGCTGCACTCGGTATATCGACCGGGGTAGAGGTGTCAACGCTTTCGGTTACCGCAGAGGGAACTATTGATTGATTATCACCAATATTATCCGGATGAGCCACAAGCCATGCTAGCATCAAGGAGTTCGAAAAGAACACAACAGCAAGTCCAGTGGTTAGCTTAGTCAAAAAATTTCCTGAGCCTTTCGAACCAAATACTGTCCCTGAGGCACCACCACCAAACGCTGCTCCGGCATCAGCACCTTTACCATGCTGTATTAGCACCAAACCTATTATACCTAATGCAACAATGATCTGGACGATCAATAATATATTATATAACATCGAAAAACCTTATTTCATAATGCACTTATTAAACTAGCCAGCTTGACAAATAGCCAGGAAGTCATCTGCTTTTAACGATGCACCACCTATTAATCCACCATCAATGTCAGGCATCGCGAACAACTCATCTGCGTTACCACCATTGACGCTCCCGCCATAAAGAATCTGTATTTTTTCAGCAACACTTTTGTTCAAATTAGCAATCTTAGAACGAATAAAGGCATGAACATCCTGCGCTTGTTGTGGAGATGCTGTTTTTCCTGTGCCAATAGCCCAAACCGGCTCATAGGCTATTACCGCCTTTTCCAGGGCCTCGACACCTACCAGATTAATTACAGCATCAAGTTGACGGGCTACAACAGCTTCGGTTGTTCCATTTTCGCGTTCTTCCAATAATTCACCAACACATAGAATAGGAGTTAAGCCATACTTCTGTGCTGCAGCGAACTTTTTAGCTGTGTCAGCATCTTTTTCACCAAACAATGTACGTCTTTCAGAATGCCCTACTATCGAAAACTTACAAGAGAAATCTGTCAGCATAGCACCTGATATCTCGCCCGTATAAGCACCTGACTCATACATTGAAATATCTTGTGAACCAAAAGCCACGTCGGTATCTTTTAACAGCTCTTCCACCAAGGGAATATAAACATAGGGCGCACAAACCGCAACATCAGATTTCACCTCCGACATTCCAGATAAAACACCCTTTAACAGCTCCTCAATACTCTCTTTTGAGCCATTTAGTTTCCAATTTCCTGCAACCAATGTTTGACGCATTATTAATTTCCCAGTCCAGTCTATTCCGAATCGCGGAAGAGTAACTCTACATTACACAGAAAGCAATTAATTTTGCAACCAAGTTTGTAATTTTTGCTATGATTCGTCAATTTTTACCCAAACATTACCTTATATGAAATCTTTAATTAAATACTTACTTATTCTAAGTTTATCTCTAGGCACTGCACTTTATGCAAAAGAGCCCATTAAGTTTTCACTAGGTTTTAAAGATAATAAGACCGTTTATCGTGATTTCTTATTAGCTTCTAGCGCCATAACTGCCTGGGGGGTTAACAAGTGGGACTGGTTTCATGACTCACCCAAAATTCACAGAGAAGGATGGTTTGGGGCCAACACAGCAACAGGCGGATCAGACAAAACGGGACACATGTTTACCACTTTTTTTCTTTCTGAAATACTCATTTGGGACTTCAGAAGAAATAATATCGCTTACGCCGAAGAAAAAGCAGCCCTCACTTCCATTGCAGCCATGACTCTATTAGAGGTCGGCGACTCAACCTCTAGAAGATTTGGCTTCTCCCCCGAAGACCTCATAGCAGATTCACTTGGAGCCGGCACATCATACTTACTGGCAAAACACCCTGATCTAGATAACAAAATTGATTTTAGAATTGAATATACGCCCTCAAAAGGCTCCAATGGAAAAGTTGATCAAGTGGCAGATTATTCCGGAATGAAGCATTTATTCGCTATTAAGGGGAGCGGTTTTAAATCACTACAGCATACGCCTCTTAAATATCTTGAAATCCATTTAGGATATTACACCAGAGGCTATCGGAGCTACGATAAAGGATATTATGAGAAGTCCCGAAACCCCTATGTTGCTATTGGTATCAATATACAACGTGTTTTTAATAACAAACCCATTACTCGGTTTTTGGAGTACTACCAACCACCCGGCACATACGTTGAGTTTTAAGCTTCGAGAGTTTTTCCCCTATTGCACTTCGTTATACGAATCCAGCAGACAGGATAAAGTTTATATTAAGCATTTTCTGCAAGGGTCTTTAAGGAGACACTGATCAACCCGGTTATGCGGCGACTTTGCTCACAACACTAGCGATCATTTCAGCGAGCTCTTTTGTTTCCGCCCTATCCTCAGCCTCAACCATTACACGAATCAAGGGCTCAGTACCCGATGCCCGCAACAAAACACGCCCCCTACTCCCCATTTGCTGCTCTGCTTGTTCAACAGCCTTCTGAATCTCACTATTGTCATGTAAATCTACTTTTTCTTTAATTCTCACATTAACTAAGGTTTGTGGATACTTCTCCATAATCTGCTTTAGATCATGCAGTACTTTGCCACTATCAATCAAGGCATGTAACACTTGCAATGCCGCAATCGTTCCATCTCCTGTAGAAATACGATCTCGCGCTATGATATGCCCCGAGGATTCACCACCAAGCATACCTCCCGTTTTACGCATGATTTCCATGACATATCGATCACCAACATTTGCCCGGTGAAAGGTTAGCCCCATTGAAGTAACGGCTTTCTCCAATCCCAAATTACTCATTAATGTACCAACAACATGCTCTCCCAACGTGTTAGAAGCATGTTTATGGGCAGCGATTATAGCCAACACCTCATCACCATCTACAACCTCACCCAAATGATCGACCATCATTAAACGGTCGCCATCCCCATCAAGCGCAATACCTAGATCAGCACGATATTCTTTTACGCTTTTTTGCAGTAATGCCAGTGACGTTGCACCGCAGTTATCGTTAATATTGACCCCATCAGGCGTTGCTGCAATAGTAATTACATCTGCACCAAGCTCTGAAAACACGTAAGGACTAACGTGATAAGTCGCACCATTAGCACAATCAACTACAATTCTTAAACCTTCCAGGGTTATATCATTTGGAATAGCGCGCTTACAAAACTCGATATAGCGACCCGCCGCATCTTCCACTCTTTCAACTTTACCAAGCTTTTCTGAACTAACCGTTTCAATATCACGATCAATGTATTCTTCGATTTTTTGTTCAACCTCATCAGATAATTTTGTACCATCACTTGAAAAGAATTTTACGCCATTATCCTGAAAGGGGTTATGAGATGCACTAATAACAATCCCTGCTGCGGCTCTAAATGTTCTTGTCAAATAGGCAACAGCCGGGGTTGGCATTGGGCCTAACAAACGAATATTTACGCCTGCTGCCACTAGTCCCGCCTCCAAAGCGCTTTCTAACATATAACCAGAAATACGCGTATCCTTTCCAATAACAACAAGTGGAACGCCCTGTGAAGCAAGCACTCTGCCTGCAGCCCAGCCCAGTTTTAGTACAAAATCAGGGGTTAACGGAGCCTTTCCTATTTCACCCCTGATACCATCTGTGCCAAAATACCTTCTACTCATTATTATGCGTCTGTTTGCGATTTCTGATTTAACAATAATAACATGAGAGTTTTGCATGAAAGTATAACAAAAGCGAAATAAGCAGATTTTTTTATGCTTTCATTAAAAACAAGGCTTTCATGCAAGTTTTCCCTTACTTTCAGATCAAGGCATCTAGTTTTCTAGCTAATATTTATTTTTTCACCCCCTTTCTGCAGAATGAGCCCAAACATACTATAAAAACTAACCTTTAAAAGTACACCCCCCCCACTGCTGTCCCACAAATATCCCACAAAAGCAGAAAGCCTGAATCCTTGTTGTATAATGTTTGTACCATCAAGCACTATATATAAGGAGTTCAGGCTTTGGCACATAATAA
>JALWMR010000116.1 GCA_027083815.1 Thiotrichaceae bacterium | reverse complement strand
ATCTTCACCTTCACCACGCTCATCCACCAGGTGAATTCTAACTCCAGAGTTCAAAAACGATAATTCGCGAAGCCTTTTTGCTAAAACATCAAAGCTAAATTCGTTAATTGTGAATATTTCTTTACTGGGTAAAAACCGAACTTTTGTACCAGTTTCTTTAGTCTCACCAATCTTCTCTAAGGATGTAACTGGCTCACCAAGAGAATATTCCTGTCTATGAATAAAACCATCTCGCTTAATGGTCAATATTAATTTTTCCGACAAGGCATTAACAACAGAAACACCTACGCCATGTAATCCACCAGACACCTTATAGGAGTTATCATCAAATTTACCGCCAGCATGAAGCACCGTCATGATCACCTCTGCAGCAGATGCACCTTCTTCATGCTCTCCTACAGGTATACCTCGTCCATCATCAGATACTGAGACCGAACCGTCTGTATGTAATTCTACCGTTATTTCAGAACAATGGCCCGCTAATGCTTCATCAATTGAGTTATCAACTACCTCAAAAACCATATGATGGAGACCAGTCCCATCATCAGTATCACCGATATACATACCTGGTCTTTTTCTTACAGCTTCCAGACCTTTTAATACTGTAATACTCGATGAATCGTAATCTTGCTCTTCAGACATAGTAATCCCTATTATATTAACCAAGCTATTATACACTATATCTATTTATTAAGGGCAATTCTAAATCAAAGTTATGTATCCTAAGTGAACCTATTTTTTTATAAATAATTATTAAATTACAATGTTTTCTACTTAACCCTGATTATTAGTATGCTCAGTAATTTCACCATGTTTCACGTGAAACATTTTTTGTTCAGCTAAATATGAATCATTGGTTGTGGTGGTAATAATAGTTTGTAATTGCATTTGTTTAATATAACCAACCAAGCGATCAGAGTTAGTTTTATCGAGTTCTGCTCTTAGGTCATCTACTAAGAGCACACCTTTTTTATTGATTTTATTAGCAATGAGGATGCTTTGTGAAAGTGAGAGCGATATAGCTAAGAGTTTTAACTGCCCTCTGGATGCATTATCAATAGCAAGCTTATTATTTATTAAAATTTTCATATCAGCACGGTGGACGCCAAAAGCGGTTCTTTTTAAAACAATATCTGAATCAGTTTTTATATTATAAAACCGGCTTAATTCTTCGACATCCATAATTACATCTTCAGGAAAACCATTTTTGTAATAAATATCAACATCTATATCACTAAGAAGATCAGATGATACATCTTTGAATATAGGAACAATTAAATCGATGATTTGTTTTCGATAACTATTAATTTTGGGTTGAGATTTAATTAATTCATTGGTCCATTTATCAAGAGCATATCTATGCTTAGCATCTCTCAAGCAAAGATTTCTTTGTTTAAGAATGTGTCTGTAATTCTTCCATTGTAAATGGAAATCCGGAAATAAGTAAAAGGCTAACCAGTCAATATAAGAACGTCGTATAGATGGTGATCCGGTGATAATATTAATAGAATCAGGATGAATGATTGTGACCGGAATATGCAAACTTAATTCTGCTTGTGTATAAATATCTTGCTGATTTATGCGAATATGAGTTTTTCTTGGTGATCTCTCAATGCCAATATGATAATCACTGGAATTATCAGAAATTTTTGCTGATACCAATACGCTTTTATAACCGTGTGTTATTACATCAGATATATGAGAAGAACGAAAAGAGCGACCTTTTGACAATATCGAAATAGATTCTAGAAGGCTAGTTTTACCCGAGGCATTTTCACCAAAAAAAATATTAATTCCTGGAGAAAGATTGATTGATATATCTTTTAGGTTTCTACAATTATTAATATTGAGAGACTCAATCCACATTTTAAATAATCATAAACGAATAGGCATTACAATATAACGTGTGTCTGAGTTATCTGTTGAATGTAATAGTGCACTACTATCGGGTGATGATAATTCAAGAAATACACCTTCACTGTCAAGATGATTTACAGCTTCTAATAAATAAGTGACATTAAAACCAATTTCAAAGGGTTCATCAGTGTAAGTAATATCAATTTCCTCTTCTGCACTTTCATTATCAGGATTATTTGAGTGAAGTGTCATTACACCATTATCTAAACGAAGTCTGATACCACGAAATTTTTCGTTAGAAAGTATCGCAACACGAGCTAAAGTATCTTTGAATTGATCACGATCTAACTCAATGACATGGGTGCAATTATTTGGAATTGCTGCTTGGTAATCAGGATATTTACCATCTATTAATTTTGATGTAAAACGAATATTTTCTTTATTGACACGAATATGATTATCGCTGATTTGAAGAGTAACAGGTAACTCGCTTGTTGAATCCAACAAGCGAGTTAATTCTAAAATACCCTTTCGAGGCACAATTATTTTTATATCGTCAATCCCAGCTTGTTCATTATCCAGGGCTAATTGTGAAACAGCAAGTCTATGACCATCAGTAGATACCGCAATAATTTTTTTAGAGTTTATTTCTAATAACAAACCATTTAAATAATATCTAACATCTTGATTTGCCATAGAAAAAGAAACTCTTTCGAAGATATTTTTCAGCTGGTTTTCTGCGATCTGGATTTCATGATTAATAGGAATATCATCAAGAAGCGGATATTCATCTGCTGGTAGAGTAACTAATTCGAATTTACTTCTTACACCTTTGATATTAAGGCGATTATCGTTAGTCTCTAAAAGAATAAAAGAGTCAGATGGTAATGCTTTACAAATATCGAAAAGTTTCCTGGCAGGCGCAGTAGTTTTTCCACTTGATTCGGCCTTTATATCTTGACGAGCTAACATTTCTATTTCTAGATCCGTTCCTACTATTTTTATACTAGTTTCAGACACCTCAATTAAAACATTCTCAAGTATTTTGCTTGTTTGTTTCTTCTCAACAGCGCCAATAACGTGATTTAACAAATCAAATAATGTGTCTCTAGAAATCGTTAGCTTCATAATGGTTATATGTTTATATATATAAAATAGTAGTAGTAATAAGGGATTGCTTAAAACTGTATAGTTTATTATTAATATAATATTTTCAGATAGTTATATTAATAAATGTCTGTTTAAAAGTAACATGTAAATAGCTAATTATAGTGTTAATTGATTGTGGATAACTAGCTAAATTGAGTTTAAATGTATTTAGTCCACAGCTTATTCATTTTTTATACCTGAGTTGCCACTATCTTGTTAATGTCCTTTCTAATATTCTGTAATTTTCATCTAAACTAATATCTTCAGTGCGTAGTTCTTTAATTTTTCTGCAGGCATGTAATACAGTAGTATGGTCTCTATTGCCAAAGTAAGTACCGATTTCAGGTAAGCTATGATTCGTTAATTCTTTCGATAAAGCCATAGCAACCTGCCGTGGTCGAGCAATAGAACGAGTCCGCCTTTTTGAATCTAAATCAGAAGTTTTGATATTATAATGCTGAGCAACCGTCTTTTTAATATTTTCAATCGTTACCATTTTATCCTGACTTGCTAATTGATCGCGTAAAGCATCATGTACAAAATCAAGTGTGATGTCCGTTTGTTGGTGTAAACGTAAACTTGCTAAAACGCGTTGTAAAGCACCTTCTAAATCTCTAACATTGGATCTAAATCTTTTTGCAATGAAAAAAGCTGCATCTTTTGGAAGTTCTAGATGATATTGTTCAACTTTCTTAGTAAGAATTGCTACACGGGTTTCTAATTCTGGTGGTTCTATTTCTACGGTTAATCCCCAGTTTAAGCGTGAGCGGAGTCTATCATCAATTCCCTCAACATCTCGTGGATAACGATCACTGGTTAAAATAATTTGTTTTTGACCCTCCAATAGCGCATTAAATGTATGAAAGAATTCTTCAACAGATCTGTTTTTCCCGGCGAAAAATTGAATATCATCAATTAACAATGCATCAACAGACCGATAATAAAGTTTGAATTGGTCAATACTATTTGTGCGTAATGCAGTGATCATATCATTAACAAAACGTTCTGAATGCAAATAAACGACCGTCGCTGCGGGATTTCCTTCGCGAATCTGGTTGCCAATGGCATGCATTAAATGTGTTTTTCCAAGACCTACACCTCCATAAATAAATAATGGGTTATAGGATAAACCAGGATTGTCACCAACTTGTTTTGCTGAAGCAACTGCAAGTTGATTTGATTTACCTTGAACAAAGTTGTCAAAGGTCATTGATATATTGAGGTTATTGGTAAAACTTTTTTTAGTTACGTTTGGTTTTGGTGAATTGTTTGATTCCGAATTAAATTTTGTAGGCGGAGCATAATTATTATTAACAGATTGGCTAGTGTTTAGGTTTATTTCAGTATGTTTGTCAATTGGGGACTCGGTTGGCAAAGTATCGGCCGAGCCAATTTGTAAAATAACTTGTAGATTGTCATTATTTGAAATGTTTCGAACAGTATCAGTAATAATTTTTAGATGTTGATCTTTAACATGTTGATATACAAACGTATTTGGAGCAAGAAGTACAAGCACAGACTCATGTTGTGTTCCATGTAATGTTCGTAACCAAGTGTTTATTTCTTGGTCAGATAAAGAAGATTCAAGTCTGTTCAGGCACTGTTGCCAGAGCATTAGCAGTACTCCCATGAGTGTAGGTGGATAAACTATAAAAGGATATTTTATAAATCAATCCGAATATGAAATATATAAGCACAAGAATGAAAAATGATGTAAATCAATAACTTATTATAATACTGTGGTTTAATATACCAGAAATAATCTGTTATCATTGATTAAATAATCAAAAAGGATAACGAGGCTAAATATTACCCTCTAGAGTGAGTTATCCACAAGTAATATTTGGTTCAAACAATATTTAAAAAATATTGACTTTTCGGCTTTGATAGCGTATTTTTTCCGCCCTTTTGCTTACTTGCCATACTAAAGTTTAGGATAGTCATTTAAAGCAAATTGACTAATATACATTATTAATAATTTATAGGTTTTATCATGAAAAGAACATTTCAGCCCAGCAATATAAAACGTAAACGCACTCATGGTTTTCGCGCACGTATGAGTACCGTTGGCGGTCGAAAAGTATTAAAAGCTCGCCGTGCTAAGGGACGTGCAGTTCTTTGTCCATAAAATCAGGGTTTAATAATACAAAACCACTTAGATAAATTGGAACAAGATAAAAAAAAATCGCATAAAAATTTAACATTTAAACGCGATTCAAGACTTCTTACTGCAAAAGATTATAATAACGTTTTTTCTGATGCACAACGGTTTGGAAATCGGTCATTTACTCTGTTAGCGAGAGAAAATGGGCTAGGCTATGCGCGTTTAGGCTTGGCAATTTCGAAAAAAAATGCCAAGCGAGCAATTGATAGAAATCGTATAAAACGTTATTTTCGTGAAAGTTTTCGCTTGAATCAGCATAATTTACCCTGTGTCGATATTGTAGCAATGAGCAAGAAAGATGCTCCATTACTTGATGATAATGAAATGCTCAAGCAAATTGATAGCCAATGGTATTTCATGAAAAAAAAGTTTGCTAAACGTTCCTTAAAATAGAGTCACTCAAATGGACCAACAACGCCCTTTTCTTTATCTAACACTTTTTTTTCTTGGCTTTTTGATCTGGACAACTTGGAATGCACCGAAGCCTACGAAAGAAGCGGGTCAAACAATCACGCAATCGCAGACTCAGACACTTCCATCCAATGATACAGCTACTACTATACCCTCTGCTTCCAACTCAGCATCAGCTGATGTTAGTAGCGCTCAAGAAACTGGCGCCAATAAACAGCAATTAATACATATAAAAACAGATGTGCTGGATCTGTATATTGATACCCAAGGTGGAACAATCGTACAAGCTGACTTACCAACGTATCCAATAAGTCTAGAAAAGAAAGATGTGCCAGTACGTATTTTAGATAAGAAAACAAAGGGTTATACGGCTCAGTCAGGTCTTCGACACCAAGATGTTAATGGTGTATATCGAAGTGATTTGGGGCCAAATCATTATGCAAAATTTATAGCTAATAAGAATGAATATATATTAGGAAAGGATGATACTAGTATTTCTATTCCACTTAGATGGACCAATGATAAAGGTTTGACGGTAATCAAAACTTATACATTTAAGCGTGGTGATTTTGTAGTAACGCAAACCCAAACGATTAATAATCAATCACCTAATGCCTGGACAGGAAGTGAGTATTTACAATTAACGCATAATAAGCATCAAAGCAAAAGTAGCTTGTTAGGTGGTGTTATAGCTTATGTTGGCTTTGCGTATTATCATGATAAATATATCAAAATTAAATTTGAAGATGTTGAAGAAGAAAAACTTAATGACCAAACTCAGGGAGGCTGGGCTGCTGCCTTAGAACACTACTTTATTAGTGCTTGGATCCCAAACCAAAAGGTAATTAACACGTATTATTCAATATATGACAAGAATAAAAATAATTATATATTAGGTGTTAAATCACCAGATATAACAATTAATAGTGGTTCAAGCGGCAGTTTTACAAGTAAATTTTATGTAGGTCCAACCGATCAGGACAAACTGGCTTCAATTGCTAAAGGCCTGGATTTAACAGTAGATTATGGAATTTTTGCCTTTGTTTCCAAACCAATTTTTTCGGTGATGAAATTTATTCATAGGTATGTAGGAAATTGGGGTTGGACGATTATCTTGTTAACACTTTTAATTAAAATTATATTCTTCTATCCCTCGGCAATGAGTTATAAATCAATGGCGAAAATGAAGAAACTGGCACCAAAGATTAAAGAGATTAGCTTAAAATATAAGAATGATCCTCAGGCAAAACAAAAAGCCACTATGGATTTTTACCGCAAGGAAAAAATAAATCCGCTAGGTGGTTGTTTACCAATGCTAATACAAATGCCGGTATTTATGGGGCTGTATTGGGTTTTACAAGAAAGTGTGGAGTTACGTCAGGCACCATGGATTCTCTGGTATAAAGATTTATCAATTAGAGACCCTTATTTTGTATTGCCATTATTATATGGAGTCAGTATGTTTCTTCAGCAAAAACTTAACCCACCAGTAGCACAAGATCCTACTACTCAAAAGATGTTTACCTACATGCCGATCATCTTTACCTTCTTATTCCTGTTCTTCCCGGCTGGTTTAGTTTTATATTGGGTAGTCAATCAGGTTCTTTCTATTGCACAGCAGTGGTATATCAATAAAAAGATCATTGGCGAAACATAAGTTAATATAATAAGTACACCCCCCACTTTTTGCCACTTTTGTCTTAAGAACGCAAAAATATGCCTGAAGTAGATACTATCGCCGCGATTGCAACACCTCCAGGTCGTGGCGGTGTCGGTATTATCAGGATATCAGGTGCTCAAGTTCCGATTATTGCAGAAAGTATCCTGGGTCAGCTGCCTACTCCTTTTAAAGCAACACATCGTTTGTTTAAAGATAAACAGCAGAAAATACTTGATGATGGTATTGCTATTTACTTTCCTGGGCCAACATCATTCACAGGCGAAGATGTTTTAGAATTACAAGGTCATGGTGGTAACGTTGTCATGGACATGCTATTGAAGCACTGTGTTGAGTTAGGTGCGAGATTAGCAAAACCAGGCGAATTCTCAGAGCGTGCTTTTCTTAATGATAAGTTAGATCTAACTCAGGCCGAAGCGATAGCTGACCTGATTGATTCTAGCTCGGAGCAAGCTGCTCGTTCAGCTATACGCTCATTGCAGGGAGATTTTTCCAAAGCAATCAATTCTCTTCTTGAGAAAATGATAGAGATGCGTGTCTACGTTGAGGCGGCGCTTGATTTTCCAGAAGAAGAAATAGACTTTTTAGCCGATAAAAGTGTATTAAATCGTATGCAGGCGATTAAAGAAGATCTTCATGAAATAATGAAAAAAGCAGAGCAAGGCAGTTTATTACGTAATGGCTTGCATCTAGTCATTATTGGTGAACCGAATGCAGGAAAATCAAGTTTATTAAATGCACTAGCAGGCAATGAAACAGCAATAGTGACCGACATTGCAGGAACAACACGGGATGTTTTAAGAGAATCAATTAATCTGCATGGCATTCCGCTACACATTGTTGATACTGCTGGCTTAAGAGAAAGTCAGGACCCCGTAGAAAAAATAGGGATTAAGCGTGCCTTGGAAGCTCTGGAAAAGGCGGATCTTGCTATTTTGTTACTCGATGCTACCCGTTTATCAATTAAACCTGAATTTTTAAAACTTATACCTCAGTCTATACCAGTATTAAAAGTTTATAACAAAATCGATTTAATTGAAAAGGATAATACACCAACGGAACCGGAGAAAAGCCATAAAAAGTGGGGGGGTGTACTTATTAAAGACATTTTAGAAGGTGATAATGATGTAATTGGTATATCTGCTAAATATAAGCTGGGAATAGATGAGCTAAAAGACACGATCAAGAAGAAAATTGGCTATAAGGAGTCGACAGAAGATACTTTTATTGCCCGTCGGAGGCATTTAACTGCACTAGAGAGAACAAAAGAATACGTTGATAATGCTGAACTGCAATTAACGCAGTTTAATGCAGGTGAATTGATGGCGGAAGAATTACGTCTTGCTCAGGATGAGCTGGGAACCATCACGGGTAAGTTTACGTCAGATGACTTATTAGGCGAGATATTCAGTAATTTCTGTATTGGAAAATAATATTTTAAGGAATCTCTGAATAACCTAGGTGAAATTCTGTAAGTCTCTAGGGCATCATATCCTAGGCGCGCTTTGAAATGAATGCTTATTGCCTTCATGAAAAGTGCAACAACGGAGATGATGCCCTAGAGTCTTACCCTACGGGGCTTAGCCAAATTCCCAGACTCTGCGTTATGTTCGCTTACAAGGCAGTAAGCATTCTAAGCTCACATGCCTTGATTCTGGAAATTTGGCGTTGCCAGAATTCAACTAGGTTAATCAGAGTTTCCTTAATTTAAACCAAAGTAGCTATTCATAAAATCGATAATTTCGTTTCGCCAGATAAAGCCAATAAACCCAGCTAAAGCAAGCCACGGACCAAAAGGAATAGGTTGGCTTTCTTTTTGACGCTGGATAAGCATCCATAAAATACCCAGTACTGATCCTAAAAGGGATGCAACAAAAATAGTAAAAGGCAGAATCTGCCAGCCACCCCAGGCACCAACTGCGGCGAGAATTTTAAAGTCTCCATAACCCATGCCTTCTTTGCCAGTAATTAAGCGGAATACATGGAATAATGTCCATAAAGACATATAACCAATCATTGCACCTAATACACTGCTTTGCAGACCCACAAACAAATGTTGATAATTTACTGCAATACCAAGCCACATTAAGGGTATGGTCAGGTTATCGGGCAGTAACATTGTCTTTGCGTCAATTAACGAAAGAGTAATAAGCGTCCAGGTAAAAATAAGTGCTGCCAATGTTTGCCATCCAAAGCCAACCTTCCAGGCAACAAAAACAGAAAGTAGCGCCGTAAATAGCTCAATGAGAGGATATTGAATAGAGATACCCGTTTTGCAAGAGGAGCACTTACCGCCTAAAAAGAGATAACTGATTACGGGAATATTCTCCATTGCGGTAATCATATGGCCACAATGAGGGCACTGTGAACGGGGAACAAACAGATTGAATTTCTTCTCACTATCGTGATTTTTTAATATTTCAGGATTTTCACCACCAAAAACTTCCTGGCACTCTTCTCGCCAGCCTCTTTGTAGCATGATGGGAATACGGTAAATGGCCGCATTTAGAAAACTACCGACGAGTAGTGAAATGATCCCAACAAACGATAAAAAGAAAACGGTGTTTTCTTTGAGCAGCGTAATAAAATCCATTTTGTCCCCTTAAAATGGCATGAGATAAACCTAATTTGTGTTAGGTTTATCTCATTTTTGTAAAATTAAACACTAATTTTAAACCGATTAGCCAACAGCTGCACCTAATTTAAAGATTGGCAAGTACATAGCGATTACCAAACCACCAACCAAGACACCTAATATTGCCATAATCATCGGTTCGATCTGTTTTGATAAGTTATCAACCAAATCATCAACCTGCTCTTCAAAATAATCAGCTACGCGATCTAGCATTTCTTCCAATCGACCAGATTCTTCACCTATTTTGGTCATTTGTACAACCATACTGGGAAATTGTTGGGTAGTTTGCATTGATACGTACAATTGAACACCTTTAGCGGTATCTTCTTTCATTTGTAAAGTTGCTTTTTCATAAACAATATTACCCGTGGCACCCGCTACAGCGTCCATCGCTTCAACCAGGGGTACACCAGCGGCAAACATGGTAGAAAGCGTTCTGGCAAAGCGCGCAACTGATGATTTATTAATAATTAATCCCATTACAGGAATTTTTAATACGGTTCTATCGACAAACTCATTAAACTTTTTTGAACGGCGCCTACCTTCACGGAAGAAAACAATAGTGCCAATAATAATACCCAGGGGTAACCACCAGGTGGCTTGTAACCATTCCGAAAGACCAATAACCCAAAGCGTGAAAGCAGGAAGATCAGCTCCAAAACCAGAAAATATATCTTTAAAGGTTGGTATAACCCAGATAAGCATAATCGTTGAAACAATTACTGCTGCGATGATAACCATAATCGGGTACATCATGGCCTTTTTAACTTTAGCCTTCATGGATTCAGTTTTTTCTTTATAAGTAGCAACTTTATCCATCATGTCTTCAAGTGTACCGGCCTGTTCACCAGCGCGTATAAGGTTGACAAATAAGTCATCAAAATATATTGGATGCTGTGCCAATGCTCCGGCAAGATCTTGACCACCTTCAATATCTTTGGTGATTTTGATTACAAGCTCTCTCATGGCAGGCTTTTCATGTCCTGAACTAATAAGTTCAAGTGACTGAACCATGGGAACACCGGCACGCATCATGGTAGTTAGCTGGCGGGCAAACTGGGCAATATCACTGGGTTTGATTTTACCACCCGTCATTCTATTACTTTTCTTTCTGATTGTCTTAGGCGCGATTCCCTGACGTCTTAATTCAGCTCGCAGGAAGTTTTCGTTAATTGCCTGGTTTTCTCCGCGTATTTTTACACCAGCTTTATTAATGCCTTCCCAGATAAAAGTAGGTAAATCTTTTTTATTATTAACATTTTTACGTTGTGCAGTTGTAGTAGCCATTATTATTATCCTAATTAATCTTTTGTTACGCGCTCAAGTTCAGCAAGAGACGTGATGCCTTCTCGTACTTTATTTAATGCTGACTGTCTTAAATCTAATACCCCTTCTTTTTGCGCCTGGATTGCAAGCTCCAGGGCATTCGCATCTTCCATAATCATGGTTTCCATTTCAGAAGAAATAGGCATGACTTGATAAATACCAACACGACCCTTGTAGCCGTTAGAGCATTCGCCACAGCCATTAGGTTGAAAAATTTCTAAAGAATGATTATCAATTTCATCTTCATCGAAACCTAGTTCAAGCAATGCCTTTTTGGGCGGTAGTTCTTCAACTAAAACCTTGCAATGTTTACAGAGTCGTCTGGCCAAACGTTGTGCAACAATTAAATGGACAGAAGAAGCTATATTAAAAGCGGGCACACCCATATTAATAAGTCTGGTAAGTGTTTCGGGTGCAGAATTGGTATGTAATGTAGATAATACCAGGTGACCTGTTTGTGCCGCTTTTACCGATATTTCAGCTGTTTCAAGGTCGCGAATCTCACCAACCATGATGATGTCAGGATCTTGTCTTAAAAAGGCACGTAAGGCACTGGCGAAAGTTAAGCCGACCTTAGGATCAACATTAACCTGGTTGATGCCAGGAACCTGTATTTCTGCCGGATCTTCAGCAGTAGAAATATTCTTTTCAGATGTATTTAAGATATTTAAACCAGCATAAAGCGTTACTGTTTTACCACTTCCCGTTGGACCGGTTACCAGTATCATTCCGTCGGGTTTTGATAAGGCATTTAACAAGTCTTTCTTTTGCTTAGAATCAAAACCAAGGTTATCAACCCCCAAAGAAGCTGTATCTGAATCAAGTATTCGCAAGACAATTTTTTCGCCATATAAGGTGGGTAAGGTATTGACACGAAAATCAATAAACTTTTCATCACTAACCTTAAAATGAATACGTCCATCCTGAGGAATACGCCGCTCTGAACTATTTAGGCGCGCCATAACCTTGATACGTGATGTCATCTTGCGGGCAATGCCTTTTGGCGGCATACTAACCACTTGCAAGATACCATCCAGGCGGAAGCGTACCCGTAATATTTTCTCATAAGGCTCTATATGAATATCAGAAACCTTCTTTTTTATTGCATGACTTAATAACTCATTAACAAACTGAGTCACATCAACAGAATCATCTTCCTCTTCTTCTGCTTCCAGTTCTTCAGCGTCAATAACCAGGTCTTGCGCTGCCGCATCAGATGATATTGAAAGCCCTGCACTAGAATCATCATCATAATCAGGGTGTAAAAGTTTTTGTAGTTTTGTGTATTCAACAATGACAGGCTCAGGCACTAACTCTGTTGCAAAGCGGATATCACTAAGTTGTGAAAGATAAGCTGGATCAGCCACCGCAACAGTTAAGGCTTTACTCATTCTAAAGAGCGGATAAAGCTGAGCCTTTTTCAACATGTCACTGGATAAAAGAGATTGAATATCCAGTGGTATTTCAATAACGTCAAGGTCAACCAGCGCAAGACCATATTCCTTGCTGTTGTAATGCGCTAAGTCTTTTTCGCTCACCAGCTGTTTTTGGGCAAGATGTGTAGTAATTGGGATATCTCTCTCACGAGAATCCTCAATTGCCTTTTCAGCAATCTGTGGCGTAATTTTACCGTCAGCTACTAATTGTTTAAGTAAACTGGGAAGGCTTTTGTTTAGAATACTAGACATTATTCGTTTGTTATTATTGTAGTTATTAGTTTTATTAGAATTTCAGTTGTATATTCTACGATTAGGTTGACAAGAATAAAAGAAACAAATGACGACCGGTATAATGGCAATTATTAGGAAAAAGGTAATAAAATAAAATGAAGACATATTTATGCGTAGTTTGCGGCTTAGTATACGAAGAAGAGAAAGGCTGGCCAGAAGATGGTATTGAGCCAGGCACAAAATGGGAAGACGTGCCAGAAGACTGGGAATGCCCCGACTGCGGTGTAGGAAAATCAGATTTTGAAATGATTGAAATATAAAGAGACCTTTGCACGAAAGATATGACGGATAAACATTGCTTAAATTCCCCTGTTTTTTCGTATATTTTCGGTCAATAGCCCTGCTATTACCCTCAAATCTACAAAAAACCAGGAAAATTACGCTAATTTTTCTCTCGCCATACTCTCATGCAAAGGTCTCAAAAAAGTACACCCCCCTACTTATTGGGCATTTTCTCTAAAAGGAAACAAAACTAGAACATAATTAAAGTCTTTGCTCTGAACTATGCTAATATTTACAAAATCTGGTCGATAAAGGAATAACGGGGGAATAATGGCTGGTCACAGTAAATGGGCGAATATAAAGCACAAAAAAGCGGCGAATGATAAAAAACGCGCTAAAGTCTGGTCCAAAATAATCCGGGAAATTACCGTTGCCGCACGCGAAGGCAACACATCTGATCCAAATGCACACCCACGTTTACGACTTGCGGTTGATAAAGCACTTGCTGCTAATATGCCTAAAGACACTATAGAACGAGCCTGCAAGCGTGGTGCGGGTGAAACAGAAGGTGCAAATTACGAAGAAGTTCGCTATGAAGGCTACGGCCCCGGTGGTATCGCGGTATTAGCAGATTGCATGACCGATAACCGCAACCGTACCGTATCAGAAGTACGTCATGCCTTTACCAAAGCAGGTGGAAATTTGGGTACAGATGGCTCCGTTTCCTATATGTTCAATAAAATAGGCTCTATTATTTTTGATGCCGAGGCCAATGAAGATGCCATTATGGAGATTGCTCTCGAAGCCGGAGCCGATGATATAGTCACAGACGAAGATGGTTCAATTGAAGTGATTACCACACCGGAAAACCACAGCAAAGTCGACCATGCCTTAAAAGAATCCGGGCTCATGCCGATAGCATCAGAAATCACCATGCGCGCAGATATACTTACCCCGGTTGATGTTGAAACGGCAGAAAAACTAATGCGCTTGATTGATACCCTGGAAGATTTGGATGACGTTCAGGAAGTGTATTTCAATGCTGATATTCCTGATGAAGTGTTGGAAGCACTAAGCTAATGCGTATTTTAGGCATAGACCCCGGGTCACGGATTACCGGAATTGGCATAATCGAAAGCGATGGGCGCTACTCAAAACATATTTTCAGTACCTGTATCCACCTGGGTAATGATGCCTTTCCGGCACGACTGGGTAAAATATATAAAGAAATCGAGCTGATTATCCATGAATTTCGACCCCAGCAAATGGCAATAGAAGATGTATTCTTGTCGAATAATCCTTCGTCTGCAATCAAGCTTGGACAAGCGCGCGGGGCAGCTATTTGTGCTACCGTAATGCAAGGAGTCCCGGTGTTTGAATACAGCGCCCGCGAGATAAAACAGGCCGTGGTAGGCAAAGGAAATGCTGATAAATCACAAGTGCAACACATGGTAAAATTGCTGCTAAACCTGCAAGGTAAAATACAATCAGACACCGCCGATGGCCTGGCGATTGCCTTAAGCCATGCCCATGTTGGTGCGACTAAAACCCGCTTAGAAGAAGCCTTAGCCAAGAGTTAATAACCATGATTGGACGATTACGCGGCATTATCATACAAAAACAGGCACCAGATTTATTACTTGACGTCAGCGGCGTGGGTTATGAATTACTGGCATCCATGACAACCTTTATTGATTTGCCCGAAATAGATAATGAAGTCACACTATTTACCCACCTGATTGTGCGCGAAGACGCACACACCCTGTATGCCTTTAGCTCAGAAAACGAACGCGCCTTATTTCGTACCCTGCTAAAGGTGAATGGAGTTGGCCCCAAAATGGCGTTGGCGATTGTTTCCAGCATGACGGCAGATGAATTTGCCCTACTGGTTCATTCAGATGATGTAACAGGCTTAACCCGCTTGCCCGGCGTTGGCAAAAAAACGGCAGAGCGCCTGATTATAGAAATGCGTGATCGCTTGCCCAAACCGAGTGATAATCCGGAAATGGCAGTTTCAGGTTCTGTGCCAATACCACGTAATTTAGAAGATGAAGCACTGGAAGCGTTGCTTGCCTTAGGCTACAAGCCAGCACAGGCCAGTAAAATGGTGACAGCATGTGCAAAACAAAGTCATGGCGAAACCTTATCAGTTGAACAAATTGTACGAAGTGCACTTAAGGCAAGTCTTAAATAATGGATAGCCTGGATAATGACCGCCTGATTTCACCTGTAGCAGGTCTGGATGATGAGCTGGATTCACTCGAAGAACAAATCCGCCCAAAATACCTGAAAGACTATGAAGGACAGCCGACAGTACGAGAACAGATGGAAATATTTATTCCAGCGGCGCGCAATCGGGGTGAAGCACTAGACCATGTCCTTATTTTTGGTCCACCCGGTTTGGGCAAAACCACTCTCTCCCATATTATTGCCAATGAGCTTAATGCTAATCTGCGGCAAACCTCTGGCCCGGTACTGGAAAAAGCGGGTGACCTTGCTGCACTACTTACCAATCTGGAAGAGCACGACGTTTTATTTGTTGATGAAATTCACCGCTTAAGCCCGGTTATTGAAGAAATACTCTATCCTGCAATGGAAGATTTTCAACTTGATATTATGATTGGAGAAGGGCCGGCAGCGCGCTCCATCAAGCTTGATTTGCCGCCTTTTACACTCATTGGGGCAACTACGCGTGCGGGCTTGCTCACCTCCCCATTGCGTGATCGTTTTGGCATTGTGCAACGGCTTGAGTTTTATAATGTTAAAGATTTAACCCACATTGTGCGACGGGCAGCACGCATATTAAATGTTGAAATTAATCAAAAAGGGGCACATGAAATTGCCCGCCGTTCCCGAGGAACACCGCGCATTGCAAATCGTTTGCTACGCCGGGTACGAGACTATGCCCAGGTAAAAAGTGACGGTAAAATTACCCAGGAAATCTCTGACAGTGCATTGAATATGCTTAATGTTGATAATCAGGGGTTTGATCATATGGATCGCCGCGTTCTGCTTGCCATTATGGAAAAATTTGATGGTGGCCCCGTTGGTGTAGAAAGCGTTGCCGCTGCTATTGGTGAAGAACGCGGAACAATCGAAGATGTAATAGAGCCTTTTTTAATACAACAAGGCTTTTTAATGCGAACCCCGCGTGGGCGTGTTGCAACACGTCATGCCTGGCAACATTTTGGTCTTAATCCACCTGCTAGCAATGTGCAAGAAGGAGATTTATTCCAAAATAAATAATAGAG
>JALWMR010000115.1 GCA_027083815.1 Thiotrichaceae bacterium | reverse complement strand
TACTTATTAAACTATTTTATTAAAACGGATGTGTCTGCACTAGAATAGCCACGCTCCTGTAATGCTTTGTAGCGCTCATCAATTTGTTTCGCCAGGGGTAATTCAACGCCTAGCTTTTTGGCTTCTTCAAAGCAAATTGCCAGATCCTTACGAACCCAGTCTACAGCGAAGCCAAAATCAAACTCATTATTCATCATAGTTTCGGCACGATTGACCATTTGCCATGAGCCAGCAGCACCGTGTTGCAAGACATCGACGATGGTTTTTGCATCTATCCCTTCTGCTTTGGCTAAGGTTAAAGCTTCTGACAAACCCTGTAATGTACCTATAAAACAAATCTGATTTATCATCTTAAGCACTTGCCCCTGGCCTGCATCACCAATTAAAGTGACTGCTTTTGCATAGCTTTGCATTACAGGTAATGCTTGGTCAAATGCTTCCTGGTCGCCACCCGCCATCACGGTAAGAACGCCATTTTCTGCACCCGCCTGTCCGCCAGATACCGGAGCATCTATAAAACTCATGCCCTTATCTTTTGCCTTTTGATACAGTTCACGGGCAATAATTGCTGATGTGGTTGTATGGTCAATTAAAATAGCGCCCGATTTAGCGGCACTTAATATTTTTTTATAAATCTCTTTTACATCATTATCGTTACCCACACAGGTAAGGATAATATCTGCGTTTTTTACTGCATCTTCAGGGGTATCAGCTTTGTCCCCCGTATATTCACTTAACCATTTTTCTGCTTTATCTGGGGTACGGTTAAAGATAGTTACCTGATAGCCTTTATTGGCAAGGTGCCCTGCCATTGGGTAACCCATTGCACCAAGGCCGAGAAATGCGATTTTTTGAAGTGACATAATAAATTCCTGAGAGGCTCAATACCTATTCTAGCTCATTGTCATTGTAACTTGCAGACACAGGAAAGCGTTAATTTAAACAGTACAGCTAACTAGGTATTGGTGTAAATTTGTCTGACACAACCTCTATCAATGCCTTGATAATGGGGTCATCTTGACGTGACTTTAAATAAGCCAATCGCAAGGGTAATGAGAAGGATTCACCCGGCCAAACGACAATTTCCCCTTTTTTTAGCATGGCATCTGCTTCATCATCGCGTATAAACGCAAGGCCGATACCAGAACGCAATAGCGCATTGATCGAATCCTCCGATGCACCATTGGTGATTGATTTTGGTTGTTTGGTCTCAGCAAAAAGCTCCTTGATAAGCTTGTGATAAATACACAGTGGCTCGGGGTAAATCCAGGGTAATTTAGATAAATCTTCAATACTTGCCTGTTTAATTTTATCGGCCCATTTAGGTGATGCGGCGATTACAGCGTGTGTTGTACATAGCTCAATAAAAGTTAACTCCTCATAATGCATGTCACCTGAAAAGAAACTTACGTCAAGGGTTCCAGTAGCCACCTGCTTTTGCAAATCAACCGAGGTGCCTTGTGTTAATTGAATTTTCAATTGCGGATAATTTGACATCAAGGTGTTATGCCATTTGGCAAGATGTAGATATTCAGCATCAGCATTCAGGCCAATTTTTGCCTGTCCGGTAAGCACCCCTTGCAGCGTTTTTGCTTTAAGTTTTAGGTCACTTCCCGCACTGAGCACTTGCTGCGCTTTTTCACGCAAGGCAAAGCCATGATCGGTAAGACGCATCCCTTTAGGAGTACGATCAAATAGCTTGATTTCAAGCTCTTCTTCTAGCGCCTTGATATGTGCGCTTACTGCAGGCTGACTCGTAAAAAGGCGATCTGCTGCCTTTGTGAGGTTGCCCGTGTCGGCTACTGTAACAAAGCTTCTTAGTTGATAAAGTTCCATAAGCCAATAGTGTCATTATTTCTATTAAGGGACAATCGGTAATCCTGATACCTCCCTTTTGATTAAACGATTGGATTGTTTTGCTCAGCAAGCGTTAAATAACAGTCATGGTATTACCTGTAGGGGGTAAATCATAGGAGGCCCTTCATTCTTCATTAAGTTAAAGGGCCTCCACCTTAACTAACTTATACAATATTTAAGGAGGCATTATGTCGGCTTTACTTGAAACACATCAACATAATAATTATTCGCAGTGCCTTCCTCACTGTGAACCTGTTGCAGGCAATATTTTGGAAAAAACCCTGGGAACAGTGAAAATGTGGAAAGCACGTTCCAGACAGCGCAAACAGCTTGCCTTACTCGACGATCGATTGCTTGAAGATATTGGTTTAACAAAGGCTGATGTTAAGCGAGAAATAGCGAAACCATTTTGGCGCTAAGGTGACCCATGAGGCCTGACCAAAAAGTCCCCATAGATTTTTCTTGCAAAACTGAGTAGAAAACAGTCAAATAGGCGACACAACCTAAAAGGAGAATGTCACTATGACTAAGTTTTTACTCGGTTTTTTCAGCTTTGGATGGCTGAGAGGTCTGGATTTCTTACCCCCATTATTATATCGCCTGTTCCTGGCGCCCCTGTTTTGGGTTTCTGGTCAGCAGAAGTTAGGTCTGTTTACGGCGGCTGACACCAAATGGTATAACCCAATGACCTGGATCAATATGGATACCTATCAGGCTGCGGCTGCAAAAATGAGTGACCTTCCTTTTATTGGTTTTCTGGGTGATTCCTTACCCGGCTTAATTGGTGGCCTTGAAATTATTGGCGCATTCTTTTTATTGATTGGCTTTGCGGTTCGCTGGATTTCACTGCCACTACTGGCTTTGGTCGGCGTTACCGCCATTGCTGCGCTAAATGGCCAAGATATCGTTAGCGCATTGAAAGACTTGTTAATGACGCATGGCTATACCGATATGAGTAGTTCAGCATTTGCTAAAGCAATTGTCTATTTCTTGATGTTACTGGCCTTGTTCTTTATGGGCGCGGGCCGATTCTTCAGTGTTGACTGGTTCTTGTATCGTCGCTTGCACAAGAAAATTGCAGCAAAATCAGGAACAGGAAATCGTGCTACACAGCATCGCGAAGAAGATCCATTTGAGTTAGACAACACAACGGATGAGTGATGTTTAACACTTAATGGTTAAATTCAAAAGGGTGCTTCGGCACCCTTTTTTTTGAGAAAACGAGAAAAACTTTATATGCCGGAGATCTAAACCACACCCTCCTCTATTGCCTTTAATTGTTCAGTAATCGCCTCCTCATCTTCCAGCATTTCGTACCGCTGATGTCATGATACCCTCTAATAATTTTTTCGATTAAGCAAACATATGCGACAATTTGTCCTATTATTCTTTTTTTGCATGCCCTTTTTGGGGGCTATTTTTGATTATTAGAACTTTTTTGAGATCAACGCGCGACTAAGGCGTTACTCTCAACCTATTATTTAGACCATAATGGCGATGTTTGCACTGTATACTCATTATTGGCATTGATATTGCTTTTATCACTGTGAACATTACTGTGAACTCACCTTTTAACTATTAACTATTAACTAACCAGGCAAGTTGAATGACCAAAGCTGTTTTATTATTTTTGACCCTTATTTTTACTTTTACTATTTTTGCGGAAAACACTGAAAACACTCTAATCCGCCTGGCAACCACCACCAGCACCGAAAATTCTGGCTTACTTCGTTATTTGCTGCCCCAGTTTGAGAAAGACACGGGCTATAAAGTCCATACCATTGCCGTCGGCACTGGAAAAGCCCTACGCATGGGGCGCGATGGTGATGTCGATGTATTACTGGTTCATGCACTGAATGCTGAGAAAAAGTTTATCAACCAGGGCTTCGGTGTTGAGCGTTTTGGCGTGATGATGAATGATTTTATTGTCGTCGGGCCTAAAAGCGACCCTGCAAAGCTAGCTGAGGCAAAAACTGCCGCTGATGCTTTTAAGCGCATTGCGGCAAATAAGAGTAAATTTATCTCCCGTGGTGATGATTCAGGCACCAATAAAAAGGAACTGAGTATTTGGCAAACTGCCCAGATTAAACCTAAGAACAATCATCCAGAAAACGCCTGGTATATTGAGGCCGGTCAGGGCATGGGGAAAGTGCTGCAAATGGCTGGAGAGATGGATGCCTATGCCTTAACGGATCGTGGCACATGGCTAGCCTATAATGACAAATTACCACTTCAGATTGACTTTGAAGGGGATCATAGCCTATTTAATCCTTACGGCATTATTGCGGTAAATCCGCTCAAACACCCAGATGTGAATAATCGCGGAGCCAATGCCCTGATTAAGTGGGTAACCTCCAACAAGGGACAGAAACTG
>JALWMR010000114.1 GCA_027083815.1 Thiotrichaceae bacterium | reverse complement strand
GGCGCACGATTAACCTCATATCCTCTTGGAAGTGCCTCCATCACCCAACCATCATCCAGATCACGCTTTTTTAAGGCCTGTGGCTTACTCATTCTATTAGCATTACTAAGCGTTGCTTTTTTAACAACTTGCGTGACTTTTGCTGCTCCTTGACGAACAACATCATTATTGTTTATGGCATCCTGATTCTCTGCTTGCTCCTCCAGTGCCGCTTTTGGTGGTGCTTGTATGTTAATGGTGGTAAACATAAACTGTTCAACAGGCTTATGTGACTTTCCTACAAGCATATAATCCAGCAACATACCAGTCGATGTATCAATACAGTATTTCTGTAAATAACGGGCTCTATCCTTAGGGCGCGCGGTAATGATAGTGCAGGGAATATTAGCAACGCGATTACGCCTTCCCATATCAAATGAATAAACTTTTAACATCTCAGCCCTGATTTTTGGTATAGAAGCCAGAGAAAAGCCTTTTAATTCCCTGGAAACTTCACTGCCTGCCTCATTTAATCGAACCACCCGTTCAGACTCTATACCATTATTAACAAGATGCTCAATATGCAGTGTTGATAAGGTATTGCCCCGTAAATAAGCCAAAGTACCTGTATAACTTAACTGATGCAGTGCCCGATTCATGCGATTTAATAGCTCTATGGCTCTTTCATCAGCATAGATAGAGAAAAATGGCGTAGAGAACCCTACAACTAAAACAAATGCTTGTATAAGCTTCCTGCGTAAAACCGCAAACTGATTGACGTTTAAACCACCTTTCATCATTAATAATCTGCGTAAGCGATGACACGTACCGATGGCACAAATGCTCTCGGTGCATATTGCATATGGCTATCGACATAGCGTTTTAAATAAGAACGTGTGCTGGCATCAGCCTGCTGATAAGTTACAGAATCTCGGTTAGCATCGTCTTTAGTGTCATTTGCAGCAACCATATCGGCGGCAGAAACCACTTTGGCAGCATTCATTTCAGCCGCCGTGAGTTGAGTTTTAGGCTGTTTAGTATTTACACTGTTTGTATTGGCACTTGCTAAGGTCTGTAAAGGCTGCTGATTATTTTGTAGTTGATAGTTTTGAAAACCCAACAGGGCAATCGCGGCGACAGAAGCGGCCATGGCAAACCCACCAATTGGGCGCAACCATGATCTGGATGATTGAACTGCTTGTGTCTCAATTTCAATATGATGATATTCCTCTTCATCCTTAATTTGATTATGAATAGACAACAGAAAATCAGAGCGCGCTATATGCACATTCTCGGAGCGCATCGCCTCACCAATTAAAGCATAGCCTGATAATTTTTGACGCAAGGAAGCATCCGACGATAACTCATCAAGCACCCGCCTTTGCTCAAAGCCTCCCGCCTCATCATCCAGCAAGGCGGATAGGTGCTCTGTTAATGTAACCTGTTCGGATTGTGATTTACTGTTATCCATTTCTTTCTTCCAAATTATGTCTTCTATTCAGACAAGAACTAATCCGGTTAGTTCTACTCTTTACTATAAATTATTACAACTTAAACCAGGCTTAACTGCCCTATTAACCCTATATAAGGTTAATTTCACTACTGATAAACGCTATGTTTGATCCAGCAACGGCGCTAGCTCTTTCTCTATTGATTCACGCGCTCTGAAAATTCGTGATCTAACAGTACCAATAGGGCATTCCATTGCTTCTGAAATTTCTTCATAGCTCAAACCTTCAAGTTCTCTAAGGGTAATCGCAATACGCAAATCATCCGGTAAAGCTTCAATTGATTTCTGGACCGTTTGCTGAATTTCGTTTGTCAGCATCTCATTTTCGGGTGTCCCATCCTCCCTGAGTTTACCGCCACCATCATATTGCTCCGCCTCTTGCGCATCAATATCATCATCAGGCATACGACGACTTTTGGACACCAAATAATTCTTCGCCGTATTAATCGCAATACGATATAACCAGGTATAAAAAGCACTATCCCCACGGAAATTTTTCAAGCCACGGTAGGCTTTAATAAATGATTCTTGAGAAACATCCATTGCTATGTGTGGATCATGAACATAACGCGCCACAAGATTAATCACTTTTTGCTGATACTTAAGCACCAGCACATCAAAAGCGGATTTATCCCCCGATTGCACGCGCCTAACCAGTTCCAAATCTGTTTGCTTTGCGCCCATATGGGCCTTTCTCCTTAATGGTGCCAAATATCGTTACAAGGTTCATAACAATAATGACATCCCCAATACCTGCTTAGAGGCCTTTACACAAAAGCATGATGAGAAAATTTAAGCTAGTTTTAACCATCATTATCTTTCGTACAAAATTCTCGCTTATATGGAATGAAACCTTTAACTGTAAAATAAAGGGAACTCCTATTTGTGCAGTATGATAATCTAAAGTCAACATATTACCAACCAAACAAATAGACTATGTACGATGTACTCATAATCGGTAGCGGTGCAGCAGGCTTAACCCTGGCACTTAGCCTTCCCGACACACTTAAAATTGCCGTTCTCAGTAAAGAGGTTTTAACCGAAGGCAGTACCTTTTATGCCCAGGGCGGTATTTCTGCCGTTTTGGACGATGAAGACTCTTTTGAATCACATATAAAAGATACGCTTGATGCAGGCGCAGGATTGTGCATTGAAGAAACGGTTAGAGAAGTTGTTGAAAAAGGCCCCGAAGCGATAGATTGGCTAATAAAGGCAGGTGTACCCTTCACCCGAGAAGCAAGCAATGCAGAGGTCGACAAGTTACATTTAACACGAGAAGGGGGCCACAGCAACCGGCGGGTCGCCCACGCTGCCGATGCCAGTGGCCGCGCCATAGAAACCACTCTGGTCTCCCAAATAAAAGATAAGCAAAACATTGATTTATTTGAGAATCACATTGCCATTGATTTAATAACCACCCGAAAACTTCATTACCAGCGTCACAACCAATGCGTTGGTGCTTATGTTCTAGATAAAGAAGAGGAAAAGGTTAACACATTCAAGGCCAAAACGACCGTCCTGGCAACGGGCGGGGCAAGCAAGGTCTATCTGTATACCAGCAACCCGGATGGTGCCAGTGGTGACGGCATAGCCATGGGCTGGCGAGCCGGCTGTCGTGTCGCCAATATGGAGTTCATGCAATTTCATCCCACCTGCCTGTATCACCCTCACGCCAAATCGAACTTGATTACAGAGGCAGTGCGTGGAGAAGGCGGGCGTTTGCTGTTACCCAATGGCACGCGCTTTATGGAAAATTTTGATCCGCGAGGTGAGCTTGCTCCGCGTGATATCGTTGCCCGTAGCATCGACCATGAAATGAAACGACTCGGGATTGATTCAGTCTTTTTGGATATCAGCCATAAATCGAAAGATTTTTTGCTGAACCATTTTCCCAATGTTTATGCCATGTGCCGCAAGTTTGGCTATGACATGAGCAAAGAACCCGTCCCCGTCGTTCCTGCCGCACATTATACCTGTGGTGGAGTAATGGTCGATCAACACGGACAAACCGATCTGGATAGGCTCTATGCCATCGGCGAAACAACCTTTACCGGGCTTCATGGTGCCAACCGCCTTGCAAGCAACTCACTGCTTGAGTGTATCGTTTATGGGAAAGCAGCCGCACAAGACATTATCAAACGCTGTGATTGCGCTAATAATCTGGATGACATAGTAATACCCGACTGGGATGAAAGCCGCGTAACTGACTCTGACGAACGCGTTGTCATCAACCACAACTGGGATGAAGTACGACGTTTTATGTGGGACTATGTCGGCATTGTAAGAACATCCAAACGATTACAACGCGCACGCAACAGAATTGAAATGCTGCTAAAAGAGATTGATGAATATTATTCAAATTTCAGGGTTAGCAGCGAC
The DNA here is from genome assembly GCA_027083815.1 of Thiotrichaceae bacterium. Taxonomy (GTDB): domain Bacteria; phylum Pseudomonadota; class Gammaproteobacteria; order Thiotrichales; family Thiotrichaceae; genus Cocleimonas. Next base: position 390 of record JALWMR010000114.1, on the reverse strand, counting down.
TTGATAGAACTAAGAAACCTGGCTGAAGTTGCCAGGCTTATTATTCGCTCCGCTCAGCAAAGAAAAGAGAGCCGTGGCCTGCATTATACACTCGACTACCCCAACCCGGACCCTAAATTAGAGCATGTAAACAGCATACTAGACCCTATTAAAAGCAGTAGAAGCTAGTACTCCAACCACATTATATTGACGGATACAGCCAATTTAACGTGGTTGGAGTACTAAGATTAATTATTCAGACACGAAATAGTAAAACAGAAAGTACACCCCCCCCCCACTGCTGTCCCACAGTTTATAATTAAAAGACGAGCCTCATTTGAGGTTCCCTTTTTTTATGCCTCGGGGAATCTGGTTTTAATATCTGTCGTAGACTCTTTCGCTCAAATAAAT
>JALWMR010000113.1:13352-16610 GCA_027083815.1 Thiotrichaceae bacterium | reverse complement strand
GTCTTTTCAATTATTTTAGACAAAAAAAATAGGCTCCCCGAAGGAAGCCTATTTTAAACTGTAAAATCTAATGAATAACTAGATTAGAAGTTGTGTACTAAACCTAAACGGTTTGAAGAAACATCTGCAAGATCTTCCCACTCGTAATAAGCTTTAGTGCCTTTACCTAGAGAGTAACCAATTTCAACGTTCTTCTGCTTAACATCTGTGTCTTTGTTCTTACCGAACTGACCAGCAATATAAGCTTTACCAAAGCTGTATTTACCACCAAGAGTAGTAACCTTGTCACCAGAACCAGGCTTTTTCTCGAAGTTAACACCTACACCATAGTTAGCACCTTTATAAGCAAGAGCAACTTTAGTACCAGCATCAACGTCAGTTAATTTAGTATAACCAAGACCTGCATATAATGGACCTGCAGAATAGTTAACCATTCCATCAAACACGCCATCGCTCTTGTTTCCGCCTTCAGCTTCACCAGCAGGTACGTAAGCAGCAGCAACACCAACAGAACCGAATTTGTTAATATAAGCCATTACGTTGTTCGCACGCTGGAAAGTGTGTAGAGCGTGATCATTACGTGTTACAAATGTAGTTGCATCATCAACGATTGAGTATGGTGTAGTGTGACGACCGAAACGAACTTCACCAAAACCACCTTTTAGACCAACCCATGCATCACGATCAGTTAGACCACCATCTTTTACTTTATCTGTGATGTTATAGCCAAGCTCAAACTTATGAGTAGCTGTTAAACCATTATCTAAAGCATTTGAACCTTTAAGGCCAATACGTGAACTGTGGCTGTTTACTGAAACACCAGAAATATTCTCTGTCTTAGCAATAGATACGTGCGCTTTACCATAAGCAGTTGTATCAGCCATTGCAGCCATAGGTGCAGTGATTGCAGCAGCAACTGCGATTGCGAGTAATTTTTTCATCTTTTGACTCCTGTAAATATAGATATTAATAAATCTATAAAATAATAAAAAACTTTCCAAATTTGCGAGGGAGATTATACAGCCCTTTTTGGTTATTTTGCAACAATTCTCTGTAGAATTGGTAGAAATTATAGGGATAGTGTTGCAAAAACACAACAATTAATTTTAAACGGTACATAATTAGCAGCAAAAACACACTATTTTGATAAAATCTTGCCATTACAAAGTAATAAAGGGGAAAGTAAGCGTATTTTTAGTTAGTCGTTTATGCCTTTCTTTGGCCCATAAAAAAAGCCACCAGATGAACGGTGGCTTTTGAAGAACAAAGAATTTGTTAACGTTTCGAGAACTGGGTTGCACGCCTTGCTTTATGTAGCCCCACTTTCTTTCTTTCCACTTTTCTTGCATCACGCGTTAGAAAACCAGCTTTCTTTAATGTGCCGCGTAATGTCTCGTCATAATTAAGTAGCGCTCTAGCAATACCAAGACGAATCGCACCTGCCTGGCCACTATCACCACCACCCTTTACAGTTACCATGAAATCAAATTGATCAGCCGTTTCAGTTGTTGTCAGCGGCTGCTTTAAAATCATGTGGGCTGTTTCGCGACCAAAGTACTCTTCTAAAGGCAACTTGTTAATGACTATTTTGCCTGTACCTTTTGTCATAAAAACACGTGCAGATGAAGATTTGCGACGCCCTGTTCCGTAATATTGTGTTGATGCCATGTTCTATATCTCTAATGCAATAGGTTGTTGAGCGTGATGATTATGCTCTGGTCCCGCGTATACTTTTAGTTTTCGGTACATTTCACGACCAAGCGGGTTTTTAGGAAGCATGCCTTTTACAGCTAATTCAATAATACGCTCTGGCGCTTTTTGATTCAGCTTTTCAAAACTAATTGATTTCAAGTTACCTACGTAACCGGTATGCTTATAATAGATTTTATTTTTTTGCTTATTACCAGTAACGCGAATTTTCTCTGCATTGATAATAACTATGTAATCACCTGTATCTACATGAGGTGTATAAGTTGGCTTATGTTTACCACGTAAACGGTGCGCCACTTCGCTAGCAAGACGCCCAAGCGTTTTGCCATCTGCGTCTACCACAAACCAATCACGCTTGACATCGGCTGGTTTCGTACTGACTGTCGTTCCCATTTCAATTCTCCAGAAATGAAGGTCTACTTCTAAATATTAGTGATGGTGTCACTGAGCATTCATTAACACCATCACTAATTAAAATAATGTTATAAATTCAAGGCATCAAGACACCCTGATTCAAAGAGCGGGATATTCTATGAGAAAGCCTCTCCTGATTCAAGTACTAGTTTCATTTATTCAACTTTTATTTCATTGCGTACTTTCAAGAAATTTCTGATTCTGTTTAAGGAGACACTGATTAAGCCGATAAATCAGCTTCAATAAATTTGATACAAAAAAAATGCGACTCAATATTGAGTCGCATAAAATACCACCAAAGGAGGATGGAGGAGTATCCAGTTGTTTAACTGAATATGGTTATATAATAATACTCTAATAAACTAATGTCAAACACCATGTTGATTTTTTTCATTTAACAACTTAGCAATCCAATAAACCTCCTTTCCCTGGATTATTATCATTTATAATCTAAAGCCCTGCTATTACCGTTCTTATACTAAACTAATAAAACAAACAATAAACAACCAAAAAAGGAATCCACAGAAGTGCTCAATCATCTTCGAAATTGGCTTTGGGACACTATTGTTGGCTGGCTCAACGATGTACCCAGGCAAAACCGCGACATGCAGGCAATCAACAACTTTGACCACATGTTGCGTGACTTACGCCCTGCTGATGTCATTTTATTTGAAGGTCGAACGCGTGTTGGTGAGGTTATTAAAGTGATTACTTTATCTCCATGGACACATGCTGCACTCTATATTGGTCGTATCAGTGAAGTCAGCAATGAAAGTGCACGAGCCGTTATTGCACAGCATTACCACGGTGACCCTAATGAACCTTTGGTAATTGAATCGTTGCTGGGCTTTGGAACCATTGTTAATCCACTCAGTGATTATATTAATGACAATTTAAGAGTATGCCGGCCCGACGGGTTAAGCTTTGACGATCAAAACAAGGTTGTGTGCTTTGCAACCGAGCATATTGGCATGAACTACGATGTTCGACAGCTGCTTGATTTGGCGCGTTTTATGTTTCCTTACGCTATTTTACCCAGACGCTGGCGATCTTCACTATTTCAGCACAATGCTGGCCGGCCGACCAACATTGTTTGTTCAAGCATGATTGCGCGCTGCTTTCAAAGTGTTAATT
>JALWMR010000113.1:0-13342 GCA_027083815.1 Thiotrichaceae bacterium | reverse complement strand
TTACCGACAATTAAATCCGATAAAAATGACCACCTAAAGTTTCATAAACGCAATTTTAGGTTATTTGTCCCAAGTGATTTTGATTATTCGCCCTATTTCACTATTTTAAAATTTCCGGCCTGGCCATTATCTATGAAGGAAAGCTATAAAGACTTACCCTGGACTGAAGAAGATGAAAGTGACACGAATGAGTCGACAGCTCCTTCTACCAAAAAAAGTCTGCTTATGAGTATTAGCAAAAAATCCAAACAATTCACTGATTTGCCAAAAAGGCTGAGGAGCTAACATGATCTGGCTACTTTTATTCATTATTCTTATTGGTCTTATCGGCTACCTTCGACTACCCCTTACCTCTTCAACCTGGCTTATAGGTGCATGGCTTATCGCAACAGCATTAACTCAGGGCTTTCAAGGTTGGTTATGGCTCTTATGGATACCTACTCTACTGATCCTCACCATTATTAATATGCCTGACTTAAGACGAAAGCTCATAAGCCAGCCTGCCATGCGTCTTTTAAAGGCGAATCTACCCAAGGTTTCACGCACAGAACAAGAAGCACTTGATGGTGGCAATGTCTGGTGGGATGCAGAATTATTTTCAGGCAAACCAAACTGGACACGTTTACGTGATCTCTCAAGTGGCTCTCTCAGCAAAGAAGAGCAAGACTTTTTAAATGGCCCTGTCGAAACACTTTGCGAGATGTTAGATGATTGGCAAATCACACACGAACTGCAAGATCTTCCAACAACCGTCTGGGACTATATAAAAGAACAACGTTTCTTTGGCATGATTATTCCTAAAGAATATGGGGGACATGGTTTCTCTGCCTTTGCCCACTCGCAAGTAATCATGAAAATATCGGGCAGGAGTATTACAGCTGCCGTGACGATTATGGTTCCTAATTCACTTGGGCCAGGTGAATTACTCATGAAATATGGTACAGATAAGCAAAAAGATTTTTATTTACCTCGCCTCGCGGTCGGAAAGGATATTCCCTGCTTCGCATTGACCGGCCCCGAGGCAGGCAGTGATGCTGGATCTATTCCTGATATTGGTATTGTTTGTCGAGAAGATTTCAATAATGAAAAAGATGTCCTGGGTATACGCATCAACTGGGAAAAACGCTATATAACACTTGGCCCCGTGGCCTCTTTGCTTGGTTTGGCCTTTCAACTTTATGACCCGGATGAGCTCTTAACCGAGGATGTTTTTAGCAGTCAGGCAGCCTACCAGGAGATTATCCGCGATGGCGACCATATTGGTATAACCGTTGCACTGATACCCACGGATACACCGGGTATTAGTATAGGAAAGCGCCATTTCACCCTCAATAATCCGTTTCAAAATGGCCCCAACTGGGGAAAGGATGTCTTTATCCCTATGGATTGGTTAATTGGCGGGGTCGATAATGTCGGTAAGGGCTGGCGCATGTTAGTCGAGTGTCTTGGCGAAGGCCGTGGCATTTCACTGCCAGCCTTATCTACCGGGGCTGCAAAAATAGCCAGTCGCTATACCGGCGCTTATGCCCGGGTACGTAAACAGTTTGGTATGCCGATTGGAGGCTTTGAAGGAATTGAAGAACCACTGGCGGATATGCTGGGCAATACCTATCTGATGGATGCCTCACGAAAGTTAACCACCACGGCACTTGATCAGGGGCAAAGACCTGCAGTTATCACCGCTTTACTAAAATATCAGCTCACCGAACGAATGCGCACCATTGTTAATGATGCCATGGATATTCAAGGTGGCTCAGGTATTTGCCTTGGACCTTCTAATGTTATTGGTAGAGGTTATCAGGCTATCCCAGTTGCCATCACCGTTGAGGGAGCAAATATACTAACGCGTAGCCTGATTGTATTTGGACAGGGCGCTATCCGCTGTCACCCTTATCTTTTAACCGAAATGAAAGCAACACAAGAAAATAACCTTAAAGAACTGGATCACGCCCTCTTTTCTCATATCGGTTTTGTTATCAGCAATCTATCAAGAAGCATCTGGTTTGGACTGACTAATGCAATTTTTGAATCACCCGGCACGCCCTTAACGCGTCAGTATTACCGCAGACTGACCCGGTTGAGTGCTGGTTTTGCATTGCTATCTGACTATGCCTTACTCACATTAGGTGGTGGCCTAAAGCGCAAAGAAAGACTTTCTGGTCGTTTTGCCGATATTCTTGCCAATATGTATTTATGTTCAGCTGCACTTAAACACTTTGAAGATCAGGGCGAACCTGAGGCAGACCTGCCTTTATTGCATTATGCCTGCCAGAAAACCATGCATGATGCTCAACAGGCAATGCTTGCGGTTTTTTATAACCTCCCTTTTAAACCCATCGCCAAAACCTTACGGGCACTCATGTTTCCTTTTGGAAAACCATACTCACCACCAGGCGACAGACTGATACACAAAGTAGCTGGCATAGCTTTAAGGCCATCTTCAACACGAGATAGGCTCACTGAAGGTTGCTATATAACAGACGACCCCAATGACCCAATGGGAAGAATTGAATATGCCTTTAACATAGCTATTCAAACAGAAGAGTTAGAGAAAAACTTTAAGAAAATAGTAAAATCTGGGCAGCTAAAGAGCAGAACCCACAAGGAAAGAATAAAAGAGGCCGCCGGTAAAGCACTGATTAGCAAAGAAGACAGCGAACAACTACTTCTCTTATGGTCATCGATGAGAGAGGCTATTCGTGTCGATGATTTTACTGAGGAAGAATTTAAACGTGGCTGCTAGCAACCAAAAAGGCTGATAACAAGGGAATTACTCTTTAGAACATTGCTCATTATAAGCTAACAAGTACACCCCCACCCTTTTATGGCCTTTATTCGGCTACGCCTCACTCTTCGGGTCAGCAGGGCTGTTGTCTCGCTAGTTCTCTCTCGGCTATTGCACTAAACCAGCCTTGTGATTATCGGAGCTCTTTTGGCGAACAAGGCGAATCGTTGCATCAATCGGTTTTTGATCCATTACTGATTGATAGAGGCCTTGCACTAACATGGACATCTTTTTGTAATCTATCTGCTCTACTACGTTGTGACTCTTTGATGCCTGATCCCTTAATTGTGCCATATCGGAAAGTAAAACTGCCGGAAATCCATACTTTTGGTAATTAATATGGTCATAGGAAGTGGTTGGCATATAGTTTTGCGGCGCATTAAATGAATAAACGGGCAAAGATGATGCCCTGGCAAAACTTTCCTTAAAGTGCCTTACTTTTATAAAGTCTTGAATTCGCCCTACCAAACCAATGTAATTACCCTGGTTTGGATAAAACAGTTTCATAAACTTGTAGGGATAATGCTGACTATTTTTTGAAGCATTAAAGTGTCCGACACCATCTAATGAAACCATTAGCCTGACATCTTTATTTTCGTGCTTAAGCAAGGAGGCGTGGTGATAGCTCCCCATGTTCTCAACTGGTACACTTTTTTTCTGTGACAGTGGGTAAGCCACAATTGAAACTTGTAGCGGTAGTTGGTTCTCTTTTTCTGATAGCACTCTTGCCAACTCGATTAAAGTTGCCACACCACTGGCATTTCCATCTATATCAAGAGAGCTATTTTCAGCATCAAAATGGGCGCCAAAAACAAGCACTTCCCGTGTCTCGGGGCCGAGCGTTAAAACCACATTGCTAAAACGCCCCGCCAGCGTCCAATACGGCTGATACCGAACTGTCCCGAACTGAGCTAGCTCTGAATAAATATAGCGCGCAGTAATATTCAAGTTGCCATATTCTATGGTACGTGGCGCATAATAATCCGCCAGGGACTTAACATGTTTTTTCAAATTATCCTGGCGAACAGATGGCAAACGATTTAACTCAGTCACTGAAGCAGGCACAACAGGAAGACGTATCATAAACCAGAGAAAAAGACTAACGCCTATAATCACCAGCAACCAGTCTGTAAGTATAGCAATAAGCCTTGCAACAAAGTTATCCGTTATTGATTTTTGCATCGTGCGATCATCCTTGAAAGCTTGAGAGGTGTTTCTCTCTTGGCTGATGACTCTACACAATGTCTGGCCGACTTGATAAGACCCCCATACAAAAGGGGGTGAAGTACTGATTAGCAGCCTAAATTAGCTCTGACAGGGAAATTTAGGCAATAAAAAACCGGCCTGACGCCGGTTCTCTACTGAATATAATCGGTTAAAAATTACATTGCCTGTATTCTGGAATTTAAACGACTCTTTGAACGTGCCGCTTTGTTCTTATGGATGATGCCCTTATTTGCACTTGCATCCAGAGCAGGTATCGCTATTTTAAGCGCGGTAACCGCTGCTTCTTTATCGCCCGCTTCGATTGCATAGACAACAGCCTTGACTTTGGTTCTCATGCTTGAGCGGAAATGTTTATTGTGCTTGCGACGCTCTTCTGATTGACGTGCACGTTTTTTGGCTGATGTAATATTTGGCAAAACTTTTCTCCCACAAGGGCATTTAAAAACGAGGTGCGTATTATGCCGATGTTTAACAGCAACTTCAACAGTATTTGTGATTAATTATGGACAAAAGTACCAAAAAGGTGGGGGGTGTACTTTTTAATTATATTAGAGGCCGTTACCCGAAAGAAAAATGTGAAAAATAAGCTTATCGCAAGCGCTAGCACTCAACTTTTAGCAAAATATGGGGAATGCGGCTTATTTTCTCCATTGATATCTTCATACAAAAGCCTCTATGATTAATGTATACCAAGATAAACATAAAGAGGTCTAAATAGAGTTAGATACCAATAGGTGCAGAAACTTTTTTCTTTTCATATTGAATACCCAGGCGAGAAAATAATGCTTGATCGTGATTCTCATCAGGGTTATCTGTGGTTAATAAACGATCACCATAAAACATAGAGTTTGCCCCGGCAAAAAAACAAAGTGACTGCATCTCATCATTCATTTCTGTTCGCCCTGCCGATAAGCGGACATAGGACTTAGGCATAAGAATACGCGAAACAGCTATTGTTCTAATAAATTCAAAGGAGTCAAGTTTATCAATACCATCCAGTGGCGTACCCTTAATTTGCACTAAATCATTGATAGGAACAGATTCAGGATGTTTTGGCAAATTAGCGAGTTCTTGCAATAATCGGGCTCGATCATGTCGGGTTTCACCCATGCCTAATATACCACCAGAACATACGTTGATACCTGCATCACGCACATGCTCTAATGTTTTAAGCCTATCATCATAGGTTCGGGTCGATATGACCTCCCCATAAAACTCTGGAGAGGTATCCAGGTTATGATTGTAATAATCCAGGCCCGCACCTTTTAGCTTTTTTGCCTGATCTTTCTCTAGCATACCCAGGGTAACACAGGTTTCCATTCCCAGGTCTTTCACGGCACTCACCATATCAATAACATGCGATAAACTTTTATCAGTGGGGTTTCTCCATGCTGCCCCCATACAAAACCGTGTGGCGCCATTGCTTTTTGCTTCCAGGGCGGCTTCAACAACCTCATCAATGGGTAATAATCTTTCCCGCTCTAATCCTGTGTCATTTCTTGAGCTTTGAGAGCAGTATGCACAATCCTCTGGACACGCCCCTGTTTTAATACTCAGCAAGGTGCTTACCTGCACCTCATTTGGATTAAAATATTTGCGATGTATTGAATGTGATTCAAATATCAAATCATTAAAAGGAAGATTAAATAAGTCTTCTATTTCTGTAATTTGCCAATTATTACGAACCTGAGTCATCTCTAGCTATCTCCTTTAATAACAACATCGTGCCACTCTTCTCGATTAATTTTGATAATTTCCCATATCGAAAGAGGGATTAAATACAATGCACATAGCCCCCAGAGCAACCACCAATATTTAGTAAAGAAGTCGCCAGGAGCAAAGGTTAATACAGGCACAAGGGCGCCCGCCATAGCATAATAATAATAGGCGGCTTTCTGTGTATAATAGCCTACTCTTGGATTTGGATGGTGTCTATAAAGCGCATAAACAAACATTGAAGCTCCAAACCAGAATATAAATAAAGGAAATGGAATTAATACTGATGCAATATTTCCGTAGTTAAAGACCTTGGCACTTTTGCGTGATTGTTCGGCTGTAACGATATTTTGATTAGACTTTGTCATTTAACTGTTTAGATTAGTTTAAGGTGACACAGTTTATGTTAAATACATAAGCTGTCAATATGATAATCATTCTATTGCGGATTAATGCGAAATACCACAAACAAGCATCTATATAAATTAGTCTCAAACGGATTTATGATCAATACAACACCCAATAAAGAAATTGTAAGACGAATTACGATGCTTCATGGAGCAACATTTTGCTATATGCTTGTGAGCAAAGGAAGTAGCCATGTGGAAATACATGCAAACGTCATTACAAACAAGATAAGTAGTTGTGAAACAGAATTGAAAGAATGGTCTGGAATGAATTTCAAAGTATATAACGACTATTCCGATGAGAAAATAAGGCTAATAAATAAAGGTATAAAAATATTGCCTATTGAGATTTAAGGTAATAAAAAAGCCGAGTGATACTCGGCTTTTAGATAAAAATAAAAGTGTATCTACTCTGGAACTGTTTCAGGGCGATCAACAAGCTCTATATAAGCCATAGGTGCATTGTCCCCTGCACGATATCCACATTTAATAATTCTGGTATATCCGCCTGGACGTTCTTTATATCGAGGACCTAAGTCAGTAAATAGAATTCCTACACTCTCTTTATCACGAAGGCGAGAAAAACAAGTTCTTCTATTATGAACAGAATCAACTTTTGCGCGAGTGATTAAGGGCTCAGCAACTCGACGAAGCTCTTTAGCTTTAGCAACAGTAGTTTTAATTGCACCATGTTTAATTAATGCAATTGATAAACTCTGTAATGTTGCTTTACGGTGACTACTGTTACGACTTAATTGTCGACCAATTTTACGATGACGCATGATATAAAACCTTAATATCTAATATCTTTATAAAATGATTAAATCCGTATTCGGATATTAACCAACTCTTGAATCTTTTATGTCAATAGAAGCAGGTGGCCAGTTTTCTAGACGGGCTCCCAAAGTTAGCCCATGCGAAGCAAGTATATCCTTTATCTCTGTCAGGGACTTCTTGCCCAGATTGGGGGTTTTTAGTAACTCAACTTCTGTTTTCTGAACTAGGTCACCTATGTAATATACTTGCTCAGCTTTTAAACAGTTAGCAGATCGAACAGTCAGCTCCAAATCATCAACAGGCCTTAATAAAACTGGATCTATTTCTGGCTCAGGCTCTTCTTCGGGCTCAGCTTCAATGATAGTTAAATCAAAGAATACGGCTAACTGCTCATGTAAAATCGTTGCTGCATCGCTGATTGTTTCTTCTGCATCGACAGAACCATCTGTTTGCAGCTCAATGATTAGCTTATCCATGTCCGTTCTATTTTCAACACGCGCACTATCTACATCATATGAAACACGAATTATAGGACTGAATGAAGAGTCAAGAACTAACGTACCCAGTGGAAGCTCTGGCGAGTCCGGGCCACGGCGTAAGGATGCAGGCTGATAGCCTCTACCCTTTTCAATTTTAAGACTCATCTCAAAATCAGTATCAGTTGTTAGCGTGGCGATCACAGCATCAGGGTCAACAATTTCAACATCATGATCAAGCTGAATATCAGCAGCCGTAACAACGCCAGGACCCTTTTTACGAAGATCAAGAGTAACCTCGTCCTTGGCATTAAGGCGAAAGGCAAGCTTTTTAAGATTTAAAAGAATATCAACAACGTCTTCTTGAACGCCATCGATTGCAGTGTACTCATGCTCAACACCGGTAATTTTAACCTCAGTCACTGCGCATCCTGATATAGAGGATAAAAGAATTCTGCGCAAAGCATTACCTAATGTATGTCCAAAACCACGTTCTAAGGGCTCTAATACGATTTTAGATGTATAATTACCCAAGTCTTTAACCTGGATATTACGTGGCTTTAATAAATCTGTAGATTTAGACACTATATGACCTCAATAATTCTGTGCTAGGAAATAAACTCAATTTTACTTAGAGTAAAGTTCCACTATAAGTGATTCATTAATCTCTGCAGGTAATTCATTGCGTTCTGGTATGGCTTTGAAAGTTCCTTCAAGCTTCTTTGTATCAACATCTATCCACTCTGGAAAACCAACTTGATCCGCTACTGATACTGAATCCTGTATTCGAGTTTGTTTTTTTGATTTTTCACGAATAGCAACCACATCACCCGACTTAACTTGGTATGAAGGTATATTTACGATATTTCCATTTACTGTTATTGATTTGTGGCTAACAAGTTGTCGCGATTCTGCACGTGTAGATCCGTAACCCATTCTATATACAACATTATCAAGTCTACACTCTAATAATTGCAATAGATTCTCACCGGTTGAACCTTTAAGACGCACAGCTTCCTTAAAATAATTTCTGAACTGTTTTTCAAGCACACCGTAGATCCTTCTAACTTTTTGCTTTTCTCTGAGCTGTATACCATAGTCAGATAAACGTGTACGACGTTCACCATGCACCCCTGGAATTTTCTCAAGGTTACATTTACTATCAAGCGAACGACCCCGACCTTTAAGATAAAGATCAGTACCTTCTCTTCGCATTAATTTACATTTTGGTCCAATATATCTAGCCATAATAATTCTCTCGTATCCGACTAAACGCGGCGTTTCTTAGGTGGGCGACATCCATTATGTGGAATTGGAGTCACATCAATGATATTAGTAATTTTATAACCAATATTATTAAGAGCACGAACTGCAGACTCTCTGCCAGGCCCCGGCCCTTTGACATGAACATCCAAATTCTTTAAACCAAATTGCTTTGCAGCTTCACCTGCTTTTTCAGCAGCTACCTGAGCAGCGAAAGGTGTGCTTTTACGGGAGCCTCTAAATCCTGATCCGCCAGCTGTGGCCCAAGACAGAGCATTACCCTGGCGATCGGTAATAGTAATAATGGTATTATTAAAGGACGCATGTATATGCGCAATACCGTCACTAACCGATTTTTTAACTTTTTTACGTGCTTTCGTGGCTGTTGCCATCTGTAATCACCCAACTTAATAAATAATAAATTAATTCTTTTAGAAATTACTTTCTAATAGGTTTTCTTGGCCCCTTTCGAGTACGTGCATTAGTTTTTGTGCGTTGTCCTCTTAAAGGTAAGCCTCGACGATGCCTTATACCTCTGTAACAACCAAGATCCATGAGGCTTTTAATATTCATTGAGACTTCTCGACGAAGATCACCCTCAACCATAAATTTGCCAACTTCCTTACGAATTCTCTCTATTTGTTCTTCAGAAAGTGTACTTATTTTAGCATCTGGTGCGATTTTTGCCTGATTGCAAATATCAGCCGCACGAGATCTACCAATACCGTAAATAGATGTTAATGCTATTACAGTATGCTTATGAACAGGGATATTTATACCCGCAATACGAGCCATCAAAATTCTCCGGTCTGCTTGGAAAAGCGGGCAACAATACCCGATAATGCAGTGTTAATCAACAAAAAAAACATATTAACCCTGACGCTGCTTATGGCGCGGGTCAGTACAAATTACGCGTACTACGCCTTTACGTTTTACTATGCGACAATTACGACACATTTTTTTTACGGAAGCACGAACCTTCATGAGTTAAACCTCTAATAAACAATGAAGAAAGAAGCTACTTCTTTCCTTTTTTACCACCAGCCTTAAAGTTTGCTTTTTTCATCAAACCTTCATACTGGTGCGACATCATGAGTGATTGAACCTGTGCAATAAAGTCCATCACAACAACAACAATGATTAATAACGATGTCCCCCCAAAATAAAAGGGAACATTCCAACCTAAAATTAAAAATTCGGGCAGTAAACACACCAGCGTAATATAAATAGCACCTACAGCTGTTAATCGGGTCATAACACCATCTATATACTTCGCCGTCTCTTTGCCCGGCCTAATTCCAGGGATAAAAGCCCCAGCTTTTTTCAAGTTCTCGGCCGTCTCACGGGCATTAAATACAAGCGCAGTATAGAAGAAAGTAAAAAAGATTATCGCCAACGCATAAAATAAAACATAAAGAGGTTGGCCAGGCTGTAGCATAGTAACAAAATCCTGCAACCATTCCATACCTTGTGCATCCGAAACCCAGCGACCCAAGCTTGAAGGAAACAGGATAATACTAGAAGCAAATATAGGTGGAATTACACCAGCCATGTTTAACTTCAAAGGCAAGTGACTAGACTGCCCCATTGCCATCTTGCGACCTTGTTGCCTATTAGCGTAGTTTACAGTAATTCTTCTCTGCCCTCTTTCCACAAACACGATAAAAGCTGTTACCAAAACAGCAAGAGCCAATAAAATAATAACAAAAGCTGGTGATAGTTCGCCATTTCGTGCTAGCTCGAGCGTTCCGCCGATAGCTGTAGGTAGCCCAGCGACAATACCAGCAAATATTATCAATGAAATTCCATTACCAATGCCACGTTCTGTAATTTGCTCTCCTAGCCACATTAAAAATAAAGTGCCAGTAACCAACGAAACAACAGTTGTAATAGTGAACCCAAGACCAGGATTCAAAGCAATAGTCTGCCCTCCTCCTAGGTCCTGACCACCCAGCGCAATTGCAATACCAAGACTTTGAAATAAGGCTAGTCCAACAGTGCCATAACGAGTATATTGCGTGATCTTTCTCTTTCCAGATTCACCTTCTTTTTTGAGCTGCTGCAAAGAAGGTATAACGTGTGTCATTAATTGAACGATGATAGAAGCAGAAATATATGGCATTATACCTAATGCAAAAACACTTAAGCGCTGTAATGCCCCACCGGAAAACATATTAAAAACACCCAATATAGTGCCTGTGTTTTGATCAAAAAACTGTTGCAGAGCAGCCGGATTAACGCCTGGAATAGGGACAAATGTGCCGATTCTATATACAATCAAAGCGAAAAAAACAAAGGCGAGCCTTTGTTTTATTTCAGCAATATTGCCCATTCCAGAGAGCATGCTAGTAGCGTTTTTTGATGCCACAATATTATCCTTTATCAGTCTTCGACTTGTCCACCAGCAGCTTCAATTGCAGCTTTGGCACCTTTTGAAACACTGATACCTTTTAATGTAACAGGTTTATTTATTTCTCCAGAAAGCATGACTTTAACAAACAATGTACTCTTGGTTACTAAGTTTGCTTTCTTTAATGAATCAATATCGATAACATCATCATTTACGGTATTAAGCTCATGCAAACGAACTTCACTGCTAACCCTTCCGATTCGTGAACTGAAACCAACCTTTGGCAGTCGTCTTTGCAAAGGCATTTGCCCGCCTTCAAAACCTACTTTATGAAAGCCACCTGATCTAGATTTTTGGCCTTTATGACCACGTGCACAGGTTTTGCCCCAGCCACTACCGATCCCTCGTCCAACGCGCTTTCGGTTTGCACTACGGCTATTACATGGGGATAACGAGTTCAACTTCATTGCTCTATCAAACATCATATTTCCTCCACCCGTAACATATAGGATATTTTATTTATCATACCTCTATTCTCGGGAGTATCATTAACAAGCACCGGGTTATGCATCTTACGCAGACCTAAACCACGAGCACATGATTTGTGTGATTTCAATCTACCATTCATACTACGAACGATAGTCAATTTTAATTGTTTAGCAGCGGACATAATCAACCTCTTATTTCTTCGATTGTCTTACCACGCTTAGCGGCAATGAGCTCTGGAGAGTTCATGTCAGCCAATCCTTTAATTGTCGCTCTCACGACATTTATTGGATTACGAGATCCAACACACTTTGCCAGTACATTTTTCACGCCAACAACCTCGAAAACTGCGCGCATAGCTCCGCCCGCAATTATACCAGTTCCCTCAGATGCTGGCTTCATAAACACGTGAGCTGCACCGTGACGTGAATTTATTTCATACTGTAAGGTATCATTAACCAAAGCAACATTAATAATATTTTTACGAGCCTTTTCCATAGCCTTTTGAATAGCAACAGGAACTTCTCGGGCTTTACCATACCCAAAACCTATGCGACCATTGCCATCACCAACAACCGCGAGTGCCGTAAAACCGAATACTCTTCCGCCTTTTACAACCTTAGCCACCCGATTAACATGGACAAGCTTTTCCTGTAACCCATCAGTTGCTTTTTCTGTACTGTCTGCTCTAGCCATTATTATAAACCTTTAAAACTGTAAACCAGCGTCACGTGCCGCTTCCGCAAGCGCCTTAACACGACCATGATATTTAAAACCAGAGCGATCAAATGCTACCATTTCTATGCCTTGGCTTTTAGCGCGCTCAGCAACAAGCTTACCGACTGCTGCAGCTGCTGCGGAGTTGCCTGTATAATCTAAGTCATCACGCATTAACTTTTCTACTGTTGATGCTGACGCAAGGACAGTATTATCTTTACCTGAGATTACCTGTGCATAAATATGACGTGAGCTTCTATAAATTGAAAGTCGGTCAACCCCTAACTCTCGCATCTTCATTCGAGATCTTTTCCCACGTCTTATTCTTGCTAATCTTTTATTCATCTTAAATACACCTTTTAATCTTTTAGGTTTTCTTAGCTTCTTTTCGCACAATATGCTCATCAGCATATTTCACGCCTTTGCCCTTGTAGGGCTCTGGTGGCCTGTATGCGCGAATTTCAGCGGCAGTCTGACCAATAACCTGCTTATCAATACCCTTCAATAAAATCTCGGTTTGGCTTGGAGTTTCACAAGTGACACCATCAGGTATATCATGTACAACAGGATGAGAAAAACCCAATGTCAAATTCAATCGATTACCCTGTGCTTGTGCTCTATAACCCACACCCACTAACTCAAGCTTTTTTTCGAATCCTTCGTTCACCCCTACAATCATATTATTAATGAGTGCTCGCATGGTTCCCGCCATAGCCCAAGCTTTCTTATCACTTTTATTTCGAGGATTTACAACAAGGTTCTGATCATGTTTGCTAACCTCAACCATTTGATGGAGATCATACTCAAATGCACCCTTAGAACCCTTGATACTGATGCATTGATCTTTTATGTTTGCCTCAACACCCGAAGGTAATGTAATTGGCAATTTTGCAATTCTAGACATTACTCACAACCTACTTAAATTATTCGACAGTACAAAGTACTTCGCCACCATGGCCTTGAGCTCTTGCAGAACGATCACTCATAACCCCTTTAGAAGTCGAAACAATCGCGACACCTAACCCAGACATTACATCTGGCAGATCATTTTTACCTTTAAAAATTCTCAAACCAGGTCGACTAACACGCTTTAAAGAATTAATAACGGGTTTACCCTGGTAATATTTAAGAGTGACTT
>JALWMR010000112.1 GCA_027083815.1 Thiotrichaceae bacterium | reverse complement strand
AAGTACATCCCTTTAATAATGCCTTTTTCAACACCTTTAGGCAGGGCAGGTTGTACATAGGACTCATTCATGGCTGTGATGTAGTAATACACATCTTCCTGCTTATGATACATACGCTTCATGCCATCATGGATAATCACGGCCATTTCATAAGCATAGGTTGGGTCATAGCTAATACAGTTAGGAATCAGACTTGCCTGCACCATGCCATGACCATCCTGATGTTGTAGACCTTCGCCCGCCAGCGTAGTTCGGCCAGCTGTCGCCCCGATAAGGAAGCCACGGGAGCGGCAATCACCGGCAGCCCAGGCAAGATCACCAATACGCTGAAAGCCAAACATAGAGTAATAGATATAGAATGGAATCATATTGACACCATGGGTGCTATAGGCAGTAGCGGCAGCGATCCATGATGAAAAAGCACCGGCTTCGTTAATACCTTCCTCTAGAATCTGACCAGATTTATCTTCTTTATAGAACATGACCTGTTCTTTATCCTGTGGTTCATAAAGCTGACCCACCGAAGAGAAAATTCCAAGCTGGCGGAACATGCCTTCCATGCCAAAGGTACGTGCCTCATCAGGAACGATAGGAACGACATATTTACCCATTTTTTTATCGCGGGTTAGCATGGTTAACAGTCGAACAAAGGCCATAGTAGTAGACATCTCGCGCTCACCTGAACCATCAAGAATCGCCTGAAATGCACTTAGAGGTGGTACTTCAAGCGGTGCAGCATGGCTGGTACGCACGGGTAAAGAGCCACCCAATTTCTTGCGATGCTCTAACATGTATTTGCGTTCTTCACTATCCTCATCAGGGCGGTAATAGGCTGCAGCAGCGGCATCCTCGTCGCTCAAAGGGATATTAAAGCGGTTTTTAAAAGCGATCATCTCATCTTCGCTAAGCTTCTTTTGAGAGTGAGTGCGGTTCTGTCCTTCACCCGCAGCGCCCATGCCGTAGCCTTTTACCGTATGGGCAAGAATAACGGTAGGCTGGTCTTTATGATTGACGGCGGCATCATAAGCGGTATATACCTTGTGCGGATCATGTCCGCCACGGTTCAAGCGCCAGATATCATCATCCGACATTTTTTCAACCATGGCTGCGAGTTCCGGATAGGCACCAAAGAAATGCTTGCGAACATAAGCACCATCTTTTGCTTTATAGTTTTGGAATTCGCCATCAACCACTTCAAGCATACGTTTTTTAAGAATGCCATTTTTATCTTTAGCCAGAAGAGGATCCCAATATGAACCCCATAACACCTTGATGACATTCCAGCCAGCACCACGGAACATGGCCTCAAGTTCCTGAACAATTTTGCCATTGCCACGAACGGGACCATCAAGACGTTGTAAATTACAATTGACTACCCAGGTTAAATTATCCAGATTCTCGCGACCGGCCAGTGAAATAGCCCCCAGTGTTTCTGGTTCATCCACTTCGCCATCACCCACAAAAGCCCAAACGCGACGGTCTTTAGTATCGGCAAGTTTGCGATGCTGCAAATACTTCATAAAGCGCGCCTGATAAATCGACTTAATTGGGCCCAGCCCCATTGAAACAGTGGGGAACTGCCAGTAATCGGGCATTAACCAGGGGTGTGGGTAAGAGGAAAGGCCGGGTTTATCGGCTTCCTGTCGGAAGGTATCCATGGTTTTTTCATCAAAGCGTCCTTCCATAAAAGAACGTGCATAAATACCCGGTGTAATATGTCCCTGAAAATAGATCAAGTCACCACCGTGCTCAGGAGAAGGGGCATGCCAGAAATGATTAAAACCGACGTCATATAGTGTTGCCGAGGAGGCGAATGATGCGATATGACCACCTAACTCGGTACTTTTGCGATTGGCTCTAACCACCATCGCAGCGGCATTCCAGCGAATATATGAGCGAATTCTACTCTCGATGCGCAAGTCTCCCGGGTTCGCTTTTTCCAAATGTGGTGGAATAGTATTGATATAAGCGGTATTGGCAGAATAGGGAAGGTTGGCTCCATTGTGTCTTGCTGTATCAATGAGCTGTTCAATAATAAAATGAGCGCGCTCAACGCCCTCTGCTTCTATAATTGCTTCAAGTGATTCAGTCCAATCCTGTGTTTCCTGAGGATCAATATCGGTATTCGTGGTTACATCATTCATTGTTTTACCTTGCTTATCTAACCTTCTCTAGTTTGCGAAAGTATAGCATTTCCAGGTAATAATGAGAATATAAATAAAAACAACTGTGTATTCAATTAGATACAATCAAAGAATAAAATATTTCAACTTTGGTGTTATTTTTAAAAGCAATCATGTAAGCTCACCTGCTATGAATTCAAATGCGGTAAACAAGTTGACTAATCCACTCATTACAGGCTCTGCTACGGCGGATCAAGCTGATACAGATGGTGATCCAGTCATTACGCCAATGGGGGGGCGCTTTCGCGGCTTTCTACCCGTGGTTATCGATCTGGAGACCGGTGGCTTTAATCATCATACCGATGCTTTACTGGAAGTTGCAGCTGTCACCTTGCGCCTGGATGAGAAGGGTATGCTACAACGGCACAAGACTTATGGGTGGCATGTTGCCCCTTTTGAAGGTGCCAATATGGAGCCAGCGTCATTAGAGGTCAATGGTATCGACCCCGATCTGCCTTTTAGACAGGCGATTGCAGTTGATGAGAAAAAATGTCTGGACGAACTTTTTTTAATCGTACGAAAAGAAATGAAATTGAATAAATGCAAGCGTGCAATTTTAGTCGGGCACAATGCAGCGTTCGATTTGAATTTTTTGAATGCAGCAGTTGAGCGAATCAAGAAAAAGCGCAATCCGTTTCACCCCTTTAGTACCTTTGATACGGTTACTTTGGCAGCGATGGCGTATAAGCAAACGGTATTGGCACGCTCTGTTAAGGCGGCTGGCTTTGGGTGGGATGCCTCAGAGGCGCACTCAGCGGTTTATGATACTGAAAAAACGGCTGATCTTTTTTGTAATATTATTAATACATGGGAAGAAAAAATCGGGACCAACGATGTAAAAGCACCCAGCGACGATTAGTGGATACAGAAGAATAATGGCAGCAAAAAAAGGGCAATACTTGTGTAAATTCTCTGAAATGGAAGAGGTCTCTTCACGAGGTTTTAGCGTAAAACTTAAGCGCAAAAAAACTGATATTTTTATTGTTAGAAAAGACAATCAGGTCTATGGCTATATCAATAGCTGCCCTCATGCTCAAGCCCCGCTAGAATGGAATCCAGATGATTTTTTGGATGATAAAAAAGAAATGATTTTATGTGCCATGCACGGTGCTGAATTTTCTATTGAAGAAGGCGCCTGTTTGGGCGGGCCTTGTAATGGAGCCGGGCTGGAAACAATAGAAATAAAGCTGATTGATGATGAAATCTACTGTATTTAGGGAAGTCCTGATCAAGTCCAATTATTTTTAGCTTGCCAAAACCGCCGCTATTTTTTCTGTGCTAAATTCTAATCGAGTTAATCAGGGCTTTCTTTAGAAAAGTCATAAAAAGTGGGGGGGTGTACTTTTTAATCTTTATTTTGATCAATTTTATACTGATAAAGTAGTCCCAGCAGTATGCTAGCCAGCATAAAGCCACCTGCAGCGCCAACAATAGCGTGTTTAACAAAAACTTGCAGGCTGTAGATGCCGTACATAACGTCTGTATCAGGTAAATTAATCCATCCATTGAATGTGCCGGCAATAAATGGCACAGCAAGCAATAGAATGATCGTTAATTTTTTTAGATAATCAGGCGCTTGCCATTTTTTGTCAAAGCTGACCCCACTGTTAATTTTTGTTTCTTTGTCACGCTTGGTTAATGATTTTTCTTGTTTCTTTTTTCCAATCCAGGCCCAAATCCAGAAAATCAGCAATGATAAACCAAAAATAGAGCTAAAATGCTGTAACACCCGATAAGGCATAATGTCATAACCATCAATATTGGTTAATGGTATGTCCATCCATGAAACATACTGTGGAATTCCAGATTGATGCGTGAAGAAATCCCAGAAAATATGGGTTAATGCGCCAAGAATAATGGAAAACAATAATGCATAACTGGGAATATCGGGTAGCTTTCCGGCAAATAAATCCGGGTGTAAATGGCGTTGAATTGATTTTGGTAAAATTGAGACAATCACTGGAGCCATCAATAAATGATACAAAAAATATACGGTTAACCCCATCGGTATACAGTATAAATAAAGGCCAATTAATGAATGACTATCCATGCGTTGATCTACCAAAAAAGGTGTCAAATAAGCAAAGTCAGGGGTCATACTGCCG
>JALWMR010000111.1 GCA_027083815.1 Thiotrichaceae bacterium | reverse complement strand
TTAAATCATTGAGTCGTCCGGGTGTAGCTATCATGATGTCAAGAGGGCGGCGCATTAACCGCATTTGAGTTTGATATGGTCTGCCGCTGACAATAAAGCCAAAGCGCATAAGGTGGTCTTTGCTTAAGCGCTTGATGGTGTAGTTGATCTGGCTTACCCGGTCTCTCCTTGATGTAAGAATGAGTATTCTGGCGCCACGTTTTTCAGGGTCGGGGTTTTCCAGAATATAGTTCATTGCAGGTATTAGAAATGCACCTGTTTTACCTGAAGCGGATTGCGTCCAGATAAGTGCATTTTTTTTATCTTTTACAATGGGTATCAATTTTGACTGCAGGGGCGTAGGTGATTGATAGCCGGCTGCTTCGATTGATGAAATGAAATCTTTTTGTAAGTTAAAGTTTGAAAATGACAAAGTTATCTCCCCTATGCTTGAGCATGGGCGTTAGCTGTTTTTAATGATTTTCTTTAATATGGATATGTAATATTAGCTAGTTAGTTTCTAATAACAAAAATACTGTAATTGTGTTGCTTAGTGTTTTTTTAAGCTAGTTACGCTTTATTTGAGTAGACTGAACCCCGGTAAATCTTGCTTTGATGTTTTGTTAGATACTTAATCACCTTCATAAAATAGGTAGTAGGTGCTGTTGTTTGTGTATCCCGTGAAATCTGGTAGACCCCAGACCCATACTGTGCATGTGCACGAATCTATAATAATAATGTTATATAGTCAAGCACTTGGCGCTACATCGGTAGGTAAATACGATAGTTTGCTTATCATAGAGGCTTTATTCAGGCTCTTCTTAAGCTGGTAATTGTTGTCTCCAGTCTTTTTCTTCATCGCGTAATGTTAATATTTCTACCCCGTCCGGGGTGACGAGTAAGGTGTGCTCCCACTGAGCTGATAATTTATGGTCTCTGGTAATAACTGTCCACTTATCAGGGAGTGTTTTGATATGTCTTTGACCTTGATTAATCATTGGCTCAATGGTGAATGTCATACCTTCTTCCAGGGTTACTCCGGTATCTGGCTTACCATAGTGCAAAACTTGCGGCTCCTCGTGAAAGCTTTCTCCAATGCCATGGCCACAATACTCCCGAACAACAGAGTAATGTTGTTTTTCTGCATATGTCTGGATAGCGTGACCAATATCACCTAGCTTGATACCGGGTTTGACCATGTTAATGCCGATATAAAGTGCTGTTTGTGCAACATCACAAAGACGCTTGGTCGCAATATTGACCTTGTTACCAATCAAAAACATTTTACTGGTGTCGCCATGAAAACCATCTTTGATAACTGTGATGTCTATATTAATAATGTCTCCTTTCTTCAGTACTTTATTACTTGGAATGCCGTGACAAACCTGATGGTTGACCGAAGTACAGATGGATTTAGGAAAACCATGATAGTTTAGGGGGGCAGGAATTGCCTTTTGCTCATTAACGATAAAGTCATGGCAAATTTGATCAAGTTCATCGGTGGAAACGCCTGTAACAACATGTGGCTCAATCATATCAAGTACATCAGCTGCAAGACGACCTGCGATACGCATTTTTTCTATTTGTTCAGGTGTTTTGATTAAAATTGCCATTGAATAAGTCCCTAAAGCCTTCTGGAGGAGATAATAAGCCGGATTATGCCGTAGTTTTTAGAGGTGTGCTTAAAATATTTGTAATAATTTTTAACATTTAAAATATTCCTCTAGAGGTGTGGATAAGTTTATGGTATAAAGTGCGCCCTTATTTTTTGCTGTTATTGAGCAAATCTAAGGATACTAAATGAAGTATGCCTATTAACATGGTGCTGCTTCAAATTCACACACATACCGACAAGGTATAACAGGGTGCTTGATAGCCAAGGTGGCTATTAGGTTGTTATAGCGGGTATGTGGAGGCCTAACCCAAGAGGAAATTATCATGGCTAAAGTAACTATGCGCCAGATGCTGGAAGCAGGTGTTCATTTCGGACACCAAACCCGCTACTGGAACCCTAAAATGGCACCTTATATCTTTGGTGACCGTAACAAAATACATATTATCAACCTGGAAAAAACCTTGCCAATGTTTAACGATGCGTTGAACTTTGCTGGCAAGTTAGCTGCTAAAGGCGGTAAAGTCCTGTTTGTTGGTACTAAGCGTGCTGCACAAAAAGCGGTAAGAGAAGAAGCGCAGCGTTGTAAAATGCCTTTCGTGGATCAGCGTTGGTTAGGCGGTATGCTTACCAATTTCAAAACAATCAAGCAGTCTATCCGACGTTTGCATGATATTGAAAAAATGCAGGCAGATGGAACGATTAATCGTGGTGGTAAAAAGGAAGCCTTGATGTTAACCCGTGAGCTAGAGAAACTCGAGAAAGGCCTGGGTGGTATCAAAGACATGCGCTCACTTCCTGACGCTCTATTTATCATAGATGTAGGTCATGAAAATATCGCTGTTAAAGAAGCAAAGACTTTAGGTATTCCTGTTATTGGTATTGTTGATACTAACAATAGCGCTGATAATATTGATTATGTTATTCCTGGAAATGATGATGCGATTCGTGCGATACAGCTTTATACCTCTGCAATGGCGGACACCGTTAACGAAGGTCATCTAGCGGCGGCTACAAATGCGGAAGAAATGGCCGCTGCTGCTCCGAAAGCAAAGGCAGCTGCTAAACCTAAACCTGCTGCAAAAGTGACTAATAAAGACACATCTGCCAAACAGGCGGCTCCCGCCCCTGAAAAATCAGAGGCTTCCGCCAAAACAGATGCTGGTGATGAAGCTAAGAAGCCTGAATCCACTACACCTGAGTCCACCCCAAAAGAAACTGTACCTGCAGAAAAATCAGCGTCAGATGCAACGGATGACCTAAAGAAAATTGAAGGCATAGGCCCTAAGATCGCAGAGGTACTAGCTGAGGCAGGCGTAACTACATTCAAGAAACTTTCAGAAATGGATCGTGATGCAATAAAAGCTATTCTTGATACGGTGCCTACACTTAAGTCTAAAGAGCCCAAGACATGGCCCCAGCAAGCTAAGCTTGCTGCAGAAGGTAAATGGGATGAATTGAAAGTTTTACAAGATGAATTGATGGGTGGTGTTTAAGCCCCTGTTGAATACAATATTTTCCGGTATACATTACCGGCAAGTACTGAGGAATTAGAAAATGGCTATTACAGCTTCAATGGTAAAAGAATTACGCGAGCGCACTGGTGCTGGCATGATGGATTGTAAAAAGATGTTAACCGAGACTGGTGGTGATATCGAAGCAGCAATTGAGTTAATGCGTAAATCGGGCGCGGCTAAAGCAGATAAAAAGTCAGGTCGTGTCGCAGCTGACGGAAAGGTAGTTATTACTGTATCCGATGATGGTAAAGAGGCATCTATTGTCGAAGTAAACTGTGAAACAGACTTTGTTGCAAAAGATGAGAACTTCATTAACTTTGTTAATGCTGTAGGTGCTCGCGTGTTGGCTGATAAGCCTGCCGATATAGATGCATTATCTGCATTGCCTCTTGATTCGGGTGAGACAGTTGAAGAGGTGCGTGCGGGTCTGGTCGCCAAGATTGGTGAGAATATGAAGGTGCGCCGTTTTGAGATTATTTCTTCTGATGCAGGAGAGGTTTACTCATACAGCCATGGTGTTCGTATTGGTGTAGCTGTTGCACTTAAAGGTGGTGATGAGGCTCTTGGTAAAGATATTGCGATGCATATTGCTGCAAGTCGTCCAATGTGTATATCTGAAGAAGGTGTTCCAGAAGACACATTAGCCAAGGAAAAAGAAATACTTATTGCTCAGGCTGAAGGAAGTGGTAAGCCAATGGAGATCATTGAAAAAATGGTTGAGGGTCGTATGCGTAAGTATCTGGCAGAGATCACTCTAGTTGGTCAGCCGTTTGTAAAAGATCCGGATCAAACTATCGGAAAGCTATTAAAAGATGCTGGAGCAGAAGTTACTTCTTTTGTTCGTTATGAAGTAGGTGAAGGTATCGAAAAGAAACAAGAAGACTTTGCTGCAGAAGTTATGGCGCAGGTTAAAGGTGATTAATCCACCTTGACGAGCGGCTTAACAAGGAGCGTTTAACGCTCCTTTTTTGTGCCTGAAACATATTCAGGCTATGTTAAACAGATCATGGTGTGATAATAGTAGTGTAATATGAGAAAAGGGTAAGCCGAGCTGAAAGCGAGACAATGTTGGCGCGCAGCGACGACTACCCGAAGGGTGCGTCTACAAAACGCATAAAAAGGTGGGGGGTGTACTTTTATACTTATTTGAACCCTTTCAAATGCATCTTGTCATGGCGTCATTCCTTTTTTTTGTGTAGTCTATGCCAAATTTTCGAACCGATTCATTGTACGGAGTACAAATT
>JALWMR010000110.1 GCA_027083815.1 Thiotrichaceae bacterium | reverse complement strand
GTATATAGATCGTTGGAAACGTCAGCAAGCTGCGGGCAGACAACAGACTACCAATAAGTCAAATAATAATTATTCTGGTTACGGTGGCGGTAATTATAATTATGATGCGGGCGCAGCCAATAATACGAACTATTATGATTACAGTACTGCAGGCCAGAAGAAAGCCAATACAAATAACACGGTGGTAACGGCAAGCAATAAAAGCATTTATACGGGAAGCTACCAGCAAAAGACCTATCAGCCTTATAAACCAACAACCTATGCGGGCGGTAGCGCAGCAACAACCAATACGACAACAACATACTCAGCACCAGCAGCTACCTCAAGCAGTAGCGGCAGCGGAAATGTTTATATCGTTAAGAAAGGTGATACCGTATTTGAAATCATGCGCCAAACAGGTGTTTACTGGAAGGATATTATCAAGCTGAATAACCTTGTGGCTCCTTACAATATCAGCCCGGGCCAGAGAATACGTTTAAAATAACTACGTTAATCATTTAATAAAAGCCCCTTTCATTTGAAAGGGGCTTTTTTATGGGTTCGGGTTGGGTTAATAAAGCTACAAATAATTATTGTCCTTCACCATTAACAAGGTAATCCAAATCGCTATAGGTGATAATGCCAACATATTTATCGACTATCTTACCTTTTGGTGAAATAACGAAACTGGTTGGTATTCCCATTAATATGCCAAAACCAAGCATGGTGCTTTCCTGCATCGGAATTAGCGGATAAGTAATACCATTTTCCTTTTTAAAACGTAGAATGTCCTCATTAGTATTACCACCCGCATCCATCCCCAAAACCATAAACTTCTTTTTATTCTTTTTGTAAAAACGTTCAATGTCAGGTATTTCAGCGAGGCAAGGTGGGCAGTAGCTCGCCCAATAGTTGACCAGAAGCCACTTACCCTGATAATCGCTGATACTGTGTTTTTTACCGTCTAAATCTATAAAGCTGAAGTTTTCAACGTCATCATAGGAAGAGGCTTTAACGGTCACACTTGAAATAAGAGTAATAATAAGGATAAGGAGTATTTTTTTCATAGAGCAATGCTCACCTAAATTTTATAAAAGTACAAGTAGTGATATGATGAATACCTAATTTTTCTCGTTGAAAACGAATAAAGGAAACCTATGTCTGACACAACTACAATTTTTCATAATCCCCGTTGCTCAAAATCGAGAGCGGCAATGGAACTGCTAACAGAGAAAGGGCTAGACCTTAATGTGGTGAAATATCTGGAAACACCTCCTGATAGAGATACTCTGGTTAAGGTTCTGGATATGTTAAACATGGAGCCACGCGACCTTATGCGTAAAGGCGAAAAGGAATATAAAGAAAACAATCTGTCTGATGAGAGCTTGAGCCGGGATGAGCTAATCGATGCCATGCTCAAATACCCCAAGTTGATTGAGCGACCCATTGTCATCAAGGATGGTAAAGCAGCCATCGGCCGACCTATTGAAAATATTGTAGAGATCCTTTAATGATGAAACAGGTATTGGTGTTGTACTATTCGCGCAGTGGCGCAACAGCGGAAATGGCGCGCCTGGTATCTCGCGGTGTAGAAAGCGTAACGGGTGTCGAGGCCGTTTTGCGTACTGTTCCAGAAGTATCTGAAAGCTGTGAAGCGACAGCACCAGCAGTGCCGAATGAAGGCGCGCCTTACGTTAGCCTGGATGAGCTAAAGACCTGTCACGCACTGGCACTGGGTAGTCCAACCCGTTTTGGCAATATGGCAGCACCACTAAAATATTTTCTGGAGAAAACCAGTGGACAGTGGCTATCCGGCTCTCTGGTAGGCAAGCCCGCCGGTGTTTTTACATCCACATCCAGTTTGCATGGCGGGCAAGAAACAACATTACTTAGCATGATGATCCCCCTTTTGCATCACGGCATGTTGATTAGTGGCCTTCCCTATACCGAATCTGAGCTACTTACCACGAACACCGGGGGCACGCCCTATGGCCCTTCGCATCTAGCGGGCGCACAAAGTGACAGGCCGATAAGTGATGATGAAAAAGCCTTGTGTATTGCCCTGGGTAAGCGCCTGGCAACATTAGCCAGGAAACTGGACAGCGAATAATAACACTATGGATATAGTAAGCTTTTGGCGAGCACTTGCCGGTATTGGCGCCGTCGGTCTATGCATTTTGATTATTGTCTGGAACGGCTGGCTAACGCCGGTGCAGGAGATTCCCCGCTCTATTGAGATTGCGTTATTGCTCACGCCTTTGCTGGTTTTTTTAAGGAATATTTTGCGCGGACAACGCAATGCCTTTATCGTTGCGACCCTGCTCTCTTTTGTTTATGCACTCATTGGGATTTGGTACATTTACTCTGAGCAGGAAAAAATCTACGGCTATCTGATGTTATTGCTTAGTCTATGTTTGTTTTTTGGCAGCCTAATGACCATGTGGGTGCTGGATAAGCGCGATAAAAAGCGCCTGGAAGCATTAGAAACGCCTGTTACGGAGAAAACAGTAAAAAAGTAGGGGGGTGTACTTTTAAACCCTTATTAAGGAGCCCCTTTAGAGCCTTCTTGAAGTAAATCTTTTGCTGTTGTGATGTTTTTAATGCTTGTGGTAAGTTCTTTTCCCCCTGGAATAGTTATGCCAGGCGCCGTTAGCGTTCCTCCATAGACTTTTGCCCGCTCTTCAAGCAAGGCACCCAGAAAACGCCCTTGATATTCACGTATCCCTTGGGGTGTATTAATACGAATTGGCTTATTGTCTGGTCGATAGTCCATCATAATGCTGGCAAAGGCGGCACTCTCATTTTGAAAGTAAGAAAACTGGTATGGGCCGTGAATTAAAAAAACATGCTGTTCAAGCAGACTGCGATACAGCACTAAATCATGCATTAACCAGCTATTATCACCAATAACAGAATATTCTACTTTGGCACCATCATGTAGCTGAACATCATTTCCCAGTACGCTGTATCGAACTACGCAATGAGCACCAATACGACAGTTTTTACCAATCTGCGCGCCTTCAATCACTGCCGTTGGGTGTATATTTGCCGTTGGATGCACCTGTTTCCAGCCTATAGAAATTCGTTGTTTCAAGGGTGTTTTACGTCTGGATAACAAGCCTTTTAGCCAGCTTTGCGGAGAGCGTCTTAACGCCTGATTCAGGTGTGAGAAAATAGCAATTTGATTGGCAAACAAGCAATCATGTTCACATGAATAAGGCATCAATAGTGCCACAGGTGTGCTATTAAAATCGGCGGCTGTCAGCGAGAGTGGGTAGTTAATCGGTGTTCTGATTTCTGGCAAAGTCAGCGTGACTGCTTCAGAGGCAATAGTTAGATCTTGCTCGGATTCCCGCTCGGCTGTAATTGGTAGATCAATAAAGCCCTCATCATCAAGGTAGTTATTGTGGCTGTAATAATCTCGTAATGCTTCTTTAGAGAGTTTTAAACGGAAAGTGAGTTGCTGTGCACTGCCCTGATAAACATTAAGTGCATTTTGAATGACTTGTAAGCCAGAAAAGTCAAACAGCAAGCGCTCACCCAGTGATACTTTCCAGCCAGGTGCAGCCTTTTGATTACTCTTTTTTAAAATTGATTTCTGGTGCTGCGGTAGTGGCTCGTTGAGTAAGTATCGTGATTGAAGCGCCTTATGCAACGCCTCTTGAGCAAACATCATGCCGCAACGGGCTGTGCGACATTTTGATGATTACGGCGAAAAATTTGCCACATGCCCGTTGCCAATATAAGAAGTGCAATCCATTGATAAAAACCAATACCAAAATAGCTATCAGCAATTTGCTCGCGCCCAAATTCAAGTAAAAATCGCAATATCCCGTACAGTGCAAAAACAATAAATAGACGCCGCCCTTTATAGAGGTCTTTTTCATGCAAATATTGAATAAAGTAGAAAATTCCAAACAAGCCAATCGCTTCAAAATATTGTACCGGCACACGAGCAAGCCCATCACCAAAATCCAGCCCCCACGAGGCTTGCTTGCCATAACAGCAATGCTGGAAAATACAACCAATTCGCCCAATTGCCATCATCGCAATAGCACCCCGGGCAAAGCCATCACTGGTATCATAATGGTTACGGGTTAAACGCTTGTAAATAGCAACAAAAATAAAGGATGCCAAAATACCACCCATAACCGTTTTTGGCGTGATTGGCACCTTCCAGGCAAGATCTTCAACCAGTCCTCCCGAGAAAAAGGCAGGAATAGCGGAGCCAATCAAAGCACCAGCAAAGGCAATTCCCAACAACGCCCAGCGTTGTATCGGGGGTAAGGCCCACTTTTCAGAATCCTGACGGATAAACCAGCCACCTATCAACATCGCAAGAATCACAAATAACTGATAGGCAAATCGGCTGCCGGAGCCAAGAATTTGCTGGTGATTGTGCAGATCAATTT
>JALWMR010000109.1 GCA_027083815.1 Thiotrichaceae bacterium | reverse complement strand
GAAAATAAGGAGAAATTATAATGGAGTCTTTTGTAATCCCAACCCTCTTTCTATTGCTGTTTTTCTGCATGATGATAGGCGTGCCAGTAGCTGTCTCTCTGGGCTTTTCCAGCATCGTAACCATTCTACTTTTTTCAGATGATTCTCTGGCATCCATTGCACTGAAACTATTTGAAGCCTTATCTGAACATTACACTTTTCTGGCGATTCCATTTTTTATCCTTTCCTCTGCTTTCTTGTCAACAGGTGGGGTAGCACGACGAATTATTGACTTCGCCGTTGATGTGGTAGGCCATATCCGTGGTGGATTAGCCATGGCCGGGGTACTTGCCTGTATGCTGTTTGCGGCTGTTTCTGGCTCATCACCCGCCACTGTTGCTGCCATTGGTGCAATTGTTATTGTCGGTATGAAACGGGTTGGCTACCCCGAAAAGTTTGCCGCTGGCGTAATTAGCACGGCTGGAACACTGGGAATTCTTATTCCACCTTCTATCGTTATGCTGGTATACGCCGCAGCGACTGAAGTATCAGCCGCTCGCATGTTTATGGCCGGCATGCTACCCGGTATATTAATGGGTATTATGTTAATGATTGCCATCTATATTTATGCACGCATTAAAGGTTTACCCTCCTCGCCTTTCCCCGGTTTTAAGAAGTTGTTTAAATCGGGCATGATTGCCATGGGTGGCCTTATGCTTATTTTTATTGTCCTGGGCGCTATTTATGGTGGTATTGCCAGCCCAACTGAAGCAGCAGCTGTAGCAACCGTGTATGCCTTCTTTATTGCTGTCTTTGGGTATCGGGATATTGGGCCTTTAAAGAATGTACCGTGGCGAAAAGAGAATGAAAGCAGCGGGGCAGCATTCAGCCGCAATTTAGGGCAAATAGTATCGGCATTACCTAAAAGTATCTTCGATAAAGAAGTACGCACAGTTATTCTGGATGCTTCCAAGGTTTCCATTATGCTGCTCTTTGTAATCGGCAATGCGATATTATTCGCGCATGTATTAACCTCGGAGCGCATTCCTCATCATATTGCCGAAACGATTATACAATGGGGACTGCCCGCCTGGGGCTTCTTGCTTGTCGTCAACCTGTTGTTACTGATTGCTGGCAACTTTATGGAGCCATCTGCCATCTTGCTAATTATGGCGCCCATATTATTCCCCATCGCCACAAAGTTAGGCATAGACCCGATCCATTTAGGCATTATTATGGTGGTTAATATGGAAATCGGCATGATTACGCCACCGGTGGGACTCAACTTGTTTGTCATTTCCGGTATTACCAACAAGAGCATGGGCTGGGCAATTAGTGCCTCCCTGCCCTGGTTACTATTGTTATTATTGTTCCTGATGCTAATAACCTTTATTCCGCAGATTTCACTGGTTGTTCCTGAGCTATTTGACTCAATAAATGGTTATAAATAGGTTCTAAAGTACACCCCCCACCTTTTTTACTCTTTTGTCCCACAAGGTAACAAGGGAGACTAGAAAAGGCATAAAAAGGTGGGGGTGTACTTTAAACCTTGGCTGTTTCGAATAATTGTAGCTGTTCAGGGCTATCGGGTGGGTTAAATTGCAGGCCCAAGCCAATTAGGCGCACTGGCCGCTGTCCTCGCTTCCAGGCCTGTAATAATAAATGACGATACGCTGTTTCGTCTGGTTCTACTCCGGGGCATTGTATTGTGGTTGTCTCAAAATCATTAAAACGCACTTTTACAATCAGTGACTTTGCAGTCAATGGCTGCTTTTTCATGGCTACTTCGAGGCGACGAAGTAGCTCTTTATAAAGCATTGGTAACACTTGCAGGCAAGCATCTGAGTCTGGCAAATCATCTGCAAAAGTATCTTCAACACTTAGTGATTTTCTAACCCAGTGGTTTTTAACGGGACGTTTATCAATACCCTGACTGTATTGATAGAGTGATACGCCAAAGCGACCAAAATGCTTTACTAATCCTGCTAACCCTATATGCCCTAGATCTCCACAAGTGTGTAAACCTAGCGACTCCATTTTCTTCGCCGTTACCTTGCCAACTCCCGAGATTGCTTTTACGGGCAAGCTTTTAACAAAATTTGGTACTTCATCCGGCGTAATAACTTTTTGCCCATTTGGTTTATGCCAGTCACTGGCAACCTTGGCCAAAAACTTATTAGGCGCAACCCCGGCAGAAGCAGTAAGCCGTTGTGTATCAAAAATGCGCTGACGGATTTCCTGTGCCATTAAGGTAGCGCTTCCATTGCAATGTGTTACATCAGAAACATCCAGATAGGCTTCATCCAATGATAATGGCTCTATGATGTCAGTATATTTATGGAATATTTGTTGAATTTCGGCTGACACTGCCTTGTATAAATCCATCTGAACCGGGGTAATAATTAATTCAGGGCATTTTTGTATAGCGAGCGACATTGGCATCGCCGAGTGAACACCAAATTTTCGTGCCTCATAGTTACATGCTGCAACGACACCGCGTGTATTCGGCTTGCCACCAACGGCAACAGGCTTTCCGTTTAACTGAGGGTTTTCGCGCACCTCAACCGCTGCAAAGAAGCAATCCATATCAATATGGATAATCTTACGCGGAATACTGGTTTTATCAGTGGACACTTCCTGATCCATTAGATGAACCAGCAACAGCATTTTCGTGAAAGAGTCGCGCAACATCAATGCTATCAAGCTGGTAATGTTTATTACAAAAATCACAATCTATGCTAATACTACCCTGCTCCTTTAAAATGCTATTCGCTTCTTTTTTGCCCAGAGTATAGATAGTGCTTTCAATTCGTTGCTGTGAGCAACTGCATTCAAATCGAATCGGTTTAGCATCATACAGGATCAGTTCTTCTTCATGATAAAGCCGGTATAAAAGCTCTTTTGCAGGTAATGTTAATAACTCCTGCCTTCCTTTATCATTGTTTAAGGTGTCCGCCAGTATTGTTGCATGTTCCCAGTTTAGCTGGTTACTATCACTCTCTTCCTCTGGCAAGCTTTGCAGCATGATACCTGCAGCGTATTCATCAGTTACTGCGAGCCACATTGCCGTTTTCAATTGCTCAGATTGTGCAAAGTAGGACGATAAACATTCTGTTAATGATGAACCTTCTAATGAAACGAGGCTTTGATAACGCTCACCTTGTTGCTGACCTTTCCTGGGCTTATTTTCGACACTAATAACCATCGTACCAGCACCAAATAATTCAGTAAATGAAGCATCCTCTGGTATATCACCTTCCCAGTGGGCTATTCCCCTGATTGCACCATTGGAACTGGCTTGTACAACTAACAGGATAACAGGGGATGTTCCCCGAATTTGCATAATAAGCGAACCATCAAACTTAATTGATTCAGCGAGCAAAGTAATCGCCACTAATGCTTCACCGAGTACATTGCGTACCGGCTCAGGATAATCAGCCGTAGTTTGAATTTCTTGCCAGGATGATTTTAAGGATACCCATTCACCACGGATATGAAGATTTTTAATAAGAAAACGATGTAGAGAGTCGGACATGAAAAGCTTTTCGTTGAATATGATAAGCCGAATATTACCCTAGGAGGTCAGGTTACTGCCATAGAAAAACTACAGATACATTATTACTTTTGCCTTATATTTCCCGGAAAAATCACAACCGGCTCATTTTCCCGATTCTGATCTGACTCCTTATCTACTCTTCCGTGCTTTACTTGATACATTTTTTTATCAGCAATATCCATCAAAATACTCACTTTATTACCATGAATTGGATAAGCCGCCATACCAATACTAGCCCCCACTTTTAATCTTTGGCCATCTACATTCATTGGATCTGAAATAATCTTTACATATTTTTCGACCATAGACTCAACATCGCTTAAATGATCTTTTTCAATCAATAAGCCAACAAGGAATTCATCTCCACCTAAACGTGATAAACTATCACTTCCTCTTACGGCAAGCTCCAAACGCCTGGCTACAATCGTTAAAACCTCATCGCCTGCTGCATGACCATAGATATCATTAATTTGCTTAAACCCATTAAGGTCAATAAACAGAATAAGTAATATTTTGTCCTTTTCTTTAGCTATTTGTAATGAGTTTTCCAGTTGTTCGGTGACATAGCGACGATTAGCCAAGCCGGTTAATTCATCATGATTTGCTTTGTATAGATGGTTTTTGGCTTCTTCTGTTTTGTCTTCGAGAGCAATGGTAAGAGACTGCTGTAAGTGAAAATTTTCCCTTAGATATTTATCACGTATTAGTTGATTGACAAACCCAATTACTCCGGCGCTTACAATGAATGCAGTAGTTGCTACTATTCCAGATACGGCTTGAGTTCCAGAGACTTCTCCCATCACTTTATAAAACACATATAAAGAAATTATAACAAGTGTTATAAGAATAGATGTGCTATTT
>JALWMR010000108.1 GCA_027083815.1 Thiotrichaceae bacterium | reverse complement strand
ATTCTCAATATCAGGGCGTGGAACAGTAGTAACGGGGCGTATTGAGCGCGGTATTGTTCATGTTGGTGATGATATAGAAATTGTTGGTATTCGTGATACAAAGACAACAACGTGTACCGGTGTTGAAATGTTCCGTAAGTTGTTGGATGAGGGTCAGGCTGGTGATAACGTGGGTGTGCTACTGCGTGGAACCAAGCGTGAAGAAGTTGAGCGCGGTCAGGTTCTGTGTAAGCCGGGTTCAATTACGCCACATACCAAATTTGAAGCGGAAGTATATGTTCTTTCAAAAGATGAGGGTGGTCGTCATACGCCATTTTTCAATGGTTATCGTCCTCAGTTCTATTTTAGAACAACCGACGTAACGGGTGCATGTGATCTTCCTGAGGGAACGGAAATGGTAATGCCGGGTGATAATGTCAAGATGACAGTAACACTGATCAATCCAATTGCGATGGAAGAAGGCTTGCGTTTTGCTATACGTGAAGGTGGTCGCACAGTAGGTGCGGGTGTTGTTGCCAAGATTATTGAGTAAGTCGTAATTGACGTGAAAATAAGATTGAGAAGTTAACTCTTTCTGTTATACTTCCGCGTCCTTTTGAGAGCGAAGCATGGTTATATTGGTAATTATGCTTCGTTCTTTTGTTGTTTCAGAAGCCTTGGTTTTATTATTGTTAAACTAGGCCAGTAGCTCCAATTGGTAGAGCGCCGGTTTCCAAAACCGATTGTTGGGGGTTCGAGTCCCTCCTGGCCTGCCATTTCTGATTCAAGTTGTTTTAATTTAATTTAATTAGCTGTTTTGGTTTGAGATAAGTAAATATGGCAACAAAAACAGAAGCGCAAGGCTCAGTATTGGATACGGTTAAGCTGTTGCTTGCTTTGTTGGTTTTGATGGCGGGTATTGTGGGGTTCTACTATTTTGAAGAAGAGTCCTTGCTGTATCGCGTTTTGGGTTTATTGGCGGCTGTAGGTGTTGCTATTGGAATATCAGTAACAACTGCAAAAGGTAAAGGTTTGTTGGTGTTTTTGTCGGCCTCTCGTACAGAGGTTCGCAAGATGGTGTGGCCAACTCGGGCTGAAACAATGCAGACAACCCTGATGGTTTTTATTTTAGTGGTCATTTTGGCGATATTTCTCTGGTTTGTGGATATGTTGCTGGGGGCAGGAGTAAAAGCTTTGCTATCGGTGGGTGGCTAATATGTCTAAGCAGTGGTTTGTTGTTCATGCGTACTCCAATTATGAAATGAAAGTTAGAGATGCTCTGAAGGAGCGTATAGAGCGTCTTGGTCTTCAGGAGTTTTTTGGTGAGATATTGATTCCAACGGAAGAAGTTGTGGAGATGCGTGAAGGTCAAAAACGCAAAAGCACAAGAAAGTTTTTTCCTGGTTATGTGTTGGTTGAAATGGAGCTGAATGATGAAACGTGGCATTTGGTTAAAAATACACCGCGAGTGCTCGGTTTTATAGGTGGTACTAATGATAAACCGGCTCCGATTACGGAGAAAGAAGCAAGCGCGATCATGAATCGTATGCAGGAAGGTGTGGATGCGCCTCGCCCAAGAGTGTTGTTTGAGGTTGGTGAGGTGGTTCGTGTAAATGATGGTCCCTTTAATGACTTTAATGGTGTTGTTGAAGAGGTTAACTACGAAAAGAGTACAATGCGTGTCGCGGTTCAAATTTTTGGAAGGTCGACGCCTGTTGAACTAGAGTTTTTTCAAGTGGAAAAGACGTAAGGTTTTTAAATTAATTTATGTCGAGGAGTTTTGCGGATTAAATTCTTTGTGAAACGTTTGAACTCGAGGAGTATATGTTATGGCTAAAAAAGTTGAGTCTTATCTCAAGTTGCAAGTGCCGGCTGGTGAGGCAAATCCAAGTCCGCCTGTGGGTCCTGCGCTGGGTCAAGCTGGTATTAATATTATGGAGTTTTGTAAAGCATTTAATGCAGAAACTCAGAATGTTGAAAAAGGAATGCCTATACCTGTAGTTATTACAGTTTATAATGATCGTAGCTTTACCTATGTCACAAAAACACCCCCAGCTTCTATTCTTCTTAAGAAAGCGGCTGGTATACAGAAGGGTAGCGGTGTCCCAAATATTAATAAAGTGGGTAAGGTAAACCGGGGGCAGCTTGAAGAGATTGCTAAAGCAAAAGAGCCAGACCTGACTGCTGCTGACATGGATGCAGCTGTTCGTACTATTGCGGGTAGTGCTAGAAGTATGGGTATTGATGTGGAGGGCGTAGAGTAATGGCTAAATTAACGAAACGTCAGAAGTTGATTCAAGAGAAAGTGAAGGAAGACCATCTTTATTCTGCTGGCGAAGCATTTGAGTTGTTAAAAGATTTGCCTAAGGCCAAGTTCACAGAAAGTGTAGATGTTAGTGTAAATCTTGGAGTGGATCCGCGTAAATCAGATCAGGTCGTCAGGGGTTCTACAGTATTGCCAAACGGTACAGGAAAAACTGTTCGAGTCGCTGTGTTTACTCAAGGGGATAATGTTGAGGCTGCTAAGGCAGCCGGTGCTGACTTAGTTGGCATGGATGATCTTGCTGAGGAAGTTAAGAAGGGTAATATGGATTTTGATGTTGTTATAGCGAGCCCCGATGCAATGCGTGTTGTTGGTCAGTTAGGTCAGGTTCTAGGCCCAAGGGGGTTGATGCCTAATCCTAAGGTGGGTACGGTTACTCCTGATGTGGCTACGGCTGTAAAAAATGCTAAAGGTGGGCAAGTTCGCTATCGCACTGATAAGGCAGGAATTGTTCATTGTGCTATTGGTAATGTTGACTTTGAGGCGAGCGCACTTGAAGAAAATCTAAATGCTCTAGTAGTGGCGCTTGTTAAAGCTAAACCAGCTTCAGCAAAGGGTGTTTATCTTAAGAAAATCACCGTTTCTAGCACTATGGGTGCGGGCTTGGGCGTGGATACAGCATCTGTTGAAGTTAAGTAATTTTGCTTGAGATTCTTTTGTCTCAAACCTAGAATTTACACGTTTTAACGTGCAAATAGGCTCTTTGCTAAGAAGAGTTAAGTGATTGATGTACTTGGTTGTATGTCGTCAAAGACCGTAGGTGCGCTATGATTTATCATTATGGTGGGTTGTAGAGCTTAATAAGCCTGCGTAGATGGCGTAGCCTAAATCAGTTGATTTGGGGCGCGTCGTTACATGATGCCTGGTTGTGTTAGTTAACTGGGTGTTTCATTAAACGGTGGTTCGTGCTACCGAATTAAAGAGGTGGATGTTGTGGCATTAACTTTTGAAGACAAAAAGAAGATTGTCTCCGAGGTCGCTGCAGTTGCATCAGAAGCTCATTCCGTTGTTGCTGCAGAGTATCACGGATTAAGTGTAGGTGAAATGACCGAATTGCGTGTTAAGGCGCGAGATGGTGGTGTTTATCTACGTGTAGTAAAAAACAATTTGGCTAAACTGGCTCTCGCTGATACTGATTTTTCTTGTATGAGTGATGGCTTGGTTGGACCGCTAGTTTTGGAGTTTTCTCAGGAAGATCCCGGTTCGGCGGCCCGTGTCATAAATGATTTTGCTAAAGAGCATGACAAGTTAGAGGTGAAGATGCTTTCCGTTGCTGGTGAGTTGCTTCCTGCATCTGAGATTGATCGTTTGGCTAAATTGCCAACTCGTGATCAAGCTCTGGCTATTTTGGCCGGCACCTTGAGAGCTCCAGTTGAGAAGCTGGCTCGCACTCTCAACGAGGTTCCGGGTAAACTTGTTCGTACTGTTGCTGCTGTTCGTGATTCAAAGGCTGCTTGATTGCGGGTTTTGTGTAGACAATTTAATTTTATTTTTAATTTTATAATCACATCTGTGATTAACTGATTTAGGTTTAGGAGAAATACAATGGCTGTTTCTAAAGATGATATTCTAGAGGCAATATCAAACATGAGTGTAATGGAGATCGTTGAATTGATCTCTGATATGGAAGAGAAATTTGGTGTTTCGGCTGCTGCGGCTGTTGCTGCTGCACCTGCGGCTGGTGGCGATTCCGGTGCTGCTGCTGAAGAGAAAACAGAGTTTGATGTTGTTATGACAAGCTTTGGTGATAACAAGATTTCTGCGATTAAAGCTGTACGCGCAATAACAGGTCTTGGTCTTAAAGAGGCTAAAGAAATGGTAGAAGGTGTTCCTGCTACTGTTAAAGAAGGTGCTTCTAAAGATGAGGCTGAAGATGTAAAAAAGCAGCTTGAAGAAGCTGGTGCTGCAGTAGAATTGAAATAATTCGATTCGAGGTGAAGGAAGGTAACTTCTTTCATATTTCATTAGGCTGACAGTGATATTTCGCTGTCGGCCTTTTGTCGCTTATTGTCTGGATTGGTAAACTGACAGGGTTTAATCCTAGATAAGCTTTTAGAGAATCTGCTTTATTTATAAGGCAACCTCTACAGGTTAATGCCTGTAGGCACGAAATTGA
This sequence comes from Thiotrichaceae bacterium, assembly GCA_027083815.1. Taxonomy (GTDB): domain Bacteria; phylum Pseudomonadota; class Gammaproteobacteria; order Thiotrichales; family Thiotrichaceae; genus Cocleimonas. Next base: position 12,672 of record JALWMR010000108.1, on the reverse strand, counting down.
TTTCGGAAGAGGAAATAAAATGGCTCTAACTTTTACTGAGAAAAAACGTATCCGTAAGGATTTTGGTAAGCGACCACAGGTATTGGATATACCTTATCTTTTGGCCATACAGGTAGAGTCTTACAGGCAGTATCTGCAAGCTGATACTCCTGCAGCAGAAAGAAATGATGCTGGTTTGCATGGGGCATTTAATTCCGTTTTTCCGATAGTAAGCTATTCTGGCTTTGTGGTGTTGGAATATGTTGATTATAAAATGGCAGAGCCAGTTTTTGATGTTAGAGAATGCCAGCAGAGAGGTCTTACTTATGCTGCATCACTAAGAGCTACATTGCGTTTGGTAATATATGATAAAGATGCTCCTAAAAAAACAAAAGTTGTTAAAGATATAAAAGAGCAAGATGTTTATCTAGGTGAAATGCCCTTAATGACTGAAAAAGGTACTTTTGTAATAAACGGTACTGAAAGAGTTATTGTTTCCCAGTTGCATCGTTCTCCTGGTGTATTTTTTGATCATGACAAGGGGAAAACCAATACGGCAAGAAAACTACTTCATAATGCCAGGGTGATTCCTTATCGTGGTTCTTGGCTTGATTTTGAATTTGACCCAAAAGACTCAGTATTTGTACGTATCGATCGTAGAAGAAAGTTGCCAGCTACTATATTGTTGCGTGCACTAGGTATGGATACTGAGGAGATATTGGATTGTTTTTTTGAGAAAACTGAGGTCAGTCTTCATAAAACGAAAATACAGTTGGCTCTGGAACCTTCCCGGTTGAGAGGCGAGCTAGCATCTTTTGATATTGTTGTCGATGGTGAGAAAGTTGTTGAATCAGGTCGTAGAATAACAGCCAAACACATACGCATTCTGGATAAGGCTAAGGTTAAGAAGTTAGACGTCCCTGAGGAGTATATGTATGGAAAAATGCTAGCTCATAACATTATTGATGAATCGACAGGCGAGTTGTTAGTTGAGGCAAATAGCGAATTAACAGAAGAGCTGGTTGAGCTATTGCGTGAAAATAATATTAAAAAATTCGATGTAATTTATACTAATGAATTAGATCGTGGCCCATTTATATCAAATACATTAAAAATTGATGCGACTACAACTCCTTTGGAAGCGATGATAGAAATATATCGTATGATGCGTCCTGGCGAGCCACCTACAAAGGAAGCGGCAGAAAACTTGTTTCATAATCTCTTCTTTTCTGAAGATAGATATGACCTGTCTGCTGTTGGGCGAATGAAGTTTAACCGACGTCTGGAGTATGATGTAGAGACAGGGCCCGGAGTGTTGTTTGATCTGAAATACTTGTCTGGTCGAAGTGATGCGGCCTCTAAAGCGCTTGTAGAGCAATATGGTGAACAATATGAAGCTCTAAAGAAGTCAGGGAAGGTTGATTCTGATATCGTTAATGTATTAAAGACTTTAGTTGATATTCGTGATGGACATGGTGTGATAGATGATATAGATCATCTGGGCAACAGACGCGTAAGGAGTGTTGGCGAAATGGCTGAAAATGCTTTTCGAATAGGTCTTGTGCGAGTTGAAAGGGCTGTTAAAGAAAGGCTTACCGTGGCGGAAAGTGAAGGGTTGATGCCGCAAGATATGGTTAATGCTAAGCCTGTATCGGCTGCAGTTAAAGAGTTTTTCGGTTCAAGTCAATTGTCTCAATTTATGGATCAAAACAACCCCTTGTCTGAAGTTACACACAAGCGTCGAATCTCGGCGCTAGGCCCTGGCGGCTTAACACGAGAGCGTGCAGGCTTTGAGGTTCGAGATGTTCATCCAACACACTATGGACGAGTCTGTCCAATTGAGACGCCTGAGGGGCCGAATATAGGCCTAATAAATTCATTGGCTGTATTTGCGAAAACAAATGACTATGGTTTTTTGGAAACACCGTATAGAAGGGTCAAGGACGGCAAGGTTTTAGAGGATATTGATTATTTGTCAGCTATTGAGGAGTCACGGTATGTCATTGCTCAAGCAAATGCTGATTTAGATAAAAACGGTCAGTTTAGTAATGATATTATTTCTTGTAGATATCAGAACGAGTTTACTTTATCGGCTCCCGAAGATGTTCAGTATATGGATGTGTCTCCTAAGCAGATAGTATCAGTAGCCGCATCGTTAATTCCTTTCTTGGAGCATGATGATGCTAATAGAGCTTTGATGGGCTCAAATATGCAACGTCAGGCTGTGCCGTGTTTGCGTGCACAAACACCATTGAGTGGTACGGGTATGGAGCGTGTTGTTGCAGTTGACTCTGGTTCAACAGTTGTTGCAAAGCGTGGTGGGGTTGTGTCTGCTGTTGATGCCGCCAGAATAGTCATAAGGGTTAATGATGATGAGGCTCAAGAAGGCGGTATTGATATCTATAGCTTAATTAAATATACCCGTTCAAATCAGAATACCTGTGTTAATCAAAAACCAATTGTGAAAGTTGGTGATGTTATAGCCCGCGGTGATGTGTTGGCTGATGGTTCTTCAACTGATTTAGGTGAGTTGGCTTTAGGGCAAAATATCAAAATAGCCTTTATGCCTTGGAATGGTTACAATTTTGAGGATTCTATTCTTGTATCGGAGCGTGTTGTAGAAGAAGATCGTTTTACTTCCATTCACATTGAAGAGATTAGTTGTTTGGCGCGTGATACCAAATTAGGCCCTGAGGAAATCACTGCTGATATCCCTAATGTAAGTGAGCATCTACTTTCGAAGTTGGATGAGTCTGGTATTGTTCACGTTGGGGCAGAAGTTAAACCTGGGGATATTCTAGTCGGTAAAGTAACGCCTAAAGGTGAAACCCAGCTGACCCCAGAGGAAAAGTTACTACGTGCTATTTTTGGCGAAAAGGCTTCTGATGTTAAAGATACGTCATCCCGTGTTAAGTCGAGTATGTTTGGCACGGTGATAGATGTACGTGTTTTCACTCGCGAGGGAGTGGAAAAAGATGCTCGAGCGATTGCCCTTGAAGAGGAGGCGCTAGTCAAAGTACGTAATGATTTGCGAGATGAATTGTTGGTTTTTGAAGAAGATGTGTTCACACGTGTTGAAAATCTTGTATTAAATAAAGTCGCAGATGGTGGGCCTGGTGGTATAAAAGCTGGCGGAAAAGTCACAACAGCCTACCTAAATGATTTAGATAAGAAAGACTGGTTTGAATTGCGCATGCGTAATGAAAGCGTTAATAAGCAGCTTGAGAATCTTGCAAACTTGCTAAAAGAACAAAAGAAGAAATATGAGGAGCGCCTACAAAAACAGAAAGATAAGATAACTGCAGGTGATGATCTTGCTCCCGGTGTTCTCAAAGTGGTAAAAGTATATGTTGCAGTAAGGCGACGTATGCAGCCGGGTGATAAAATGGCTGGTCGTCATGGTAACAAGGGCGTTGTTTCACGCATTGTCCCCATAGAAGATATGCCCTATGATGAAAATGGCGAACCTGTCGATATTTGCCTGAATCCTCTTGGTGTTCCCTCCCGAATGAATGTTGGTCAAGTTCTGGAAATGCACTTGGGTTGGGCAGCTAAAGGCCTCGGTGAGAAAATTGGTAAGATGATTGATGCCAAAGCAAAGGTTGATGAGCTGCGCAAGTTTTTAACAGAAATATATTCAACAGATGGTAATCCAGAGCAAGGTGATATCAGTGAGATGACAGATGATGAGGTCATTGAAATGGCTTCTAATCTCAGAAAAGGAGTGCCCATGGCCACGCAGGTTTTTGATGGCGCGGCTGAAACTGAGATTAAGAATATGTTGAAGTTGGCTGATTTACCTGAATCTGGCCAGACGACCCTATATGATGGCCGTACAGGCAATCCATTTGAGCGTAAAATTACAGTTGGTTATATGCACATGTTAAAGTTGAATCACCTAGTTGATGATAAAATGCATGCACGTTCTACTGGCCCCTATAGTTTGGTTACGCAACAACCTTTGGGTGGTAAAGCTATGTTTGGTGGGCAGCGCTTCGGTGAGATGGAGGTTTGGGCTCTAGAGGCTTATGGAGCTGCGTATACCCTTCAAGAAGTACTTACGGTTAAATCTGATGATGTGCAGGGAAGAAATCGTATGTATAAAAATATTGTTGATGGGAATTTACACATGGAGGCTGGAATGCCAGAGTCCTTTAATGTGTTGATGAAAGAAATACGCTCTTTAGGGCTAAACATCGAACTTGAAAAAGACAACAAATAGGTGACGTTATGATGAATAAAGGCATGGGAGATTTGCTGAATATATTTAAGCAGCAAACAGATACGGAAGAATTCGATGCAATACGTATTGGACTAGCATCACCTGAGGTTATTCGTTCTTGGTCCTATGGTGAGGTTAAGAAACCTGAAACGATTAATTATCGAACGTTTAAGCCGGAGCGTGATGGGTTATTTTGCGCTAAGATTTTTGGCCCCGTAAAAGACTATGAGTGTTTGTGTGGGAAATATAAGCGCCTGAAGCATAGGGGTGTTGTTTGTGAAAAATGTGGCGTAGAAGTTACAAATACTAAGGTTCGGCGTGACCGAATGGGGCATATAGATTTAGCGTGTCCTGTTGCTCATATATGGTTCTTAAAGTCATTGCCATCGCGCATTGGTTTGTTTCTGGATATGACGCTTCGAGATATAGAGCGTGTTTTATATTTTGAGGCATTTGTTGTTGTTGAGCCGGGAATGACTACGCTTGAGCGTGGGCAGTTGTTAAGTGATGAGGCTTATTTAGAAGCATTGGAAGAGTTTGGGGATGAGTTTGATGCGGGTATGGGTGCCGAAGCTGTTCTTAAAATGCTCAGAACTGTGGATGTTAAAGAGGCAATTACTGAACTGGATGAAGAAGCCGCAAGCACTAACTCTGAAACTAAGCTGAAGCGTATCAGTAAGCGACGTAAGCTCATGGAATCGTTTGAAGAATCTGGTAATAAACCCGATTGGATGATTATGACGGTATTACCGGTTCTTCCTCCTGATCTGCGTCCGCTGGTTCCTCTGGAAGGTGGTCGATTTGCAACATCTGATTTGAATGATTTATATCGGCGCGTAATCAACCGAAATAATCGTTTACGTCGTTTATTAGACCTTAATGCGCCAGACATAATTGTGCGTAACGAAAAACGCATGCTTCAAGAGTCAGTTGATGCTTTGCTGGATAATGGTCGTCGAGGGCGTGCTATTACTGGCTCTAATCGTCGTCAGCTAAAATCTTTGGCCGATATGATAAAAGGTAAGCAGGGCCGCTTTCGTCAGAATTTATTAGGTAAGCGTGTTGATTATTCAGGTCGTTCAGTAATCGTTGTTGGTCCTACCCTTAGACTGCATCAGTGTGGCCTGCCAAAGAAAATGGCGTTAGAGTTATTTAAGCCGTTTATTTTTGGTAAGTTACAGCGCCGTGGATTAGCCACAACAATTAAGGCTGCTAAAAAGCTAGTAGAGCGTGAAACGCCAGAGGTTTGGGATATTCTTGCTGAAATTATTCGCCAGCACCCTATAATGCTTAATCGTGCGCCGACGCTTCATCGGTTGGGTATTCAAGCGTTTGAACCCGTTTTAATTGAGGGCAAAGCTATCCAATTGCACCCCTTGGTGTGTTCAGCGTTTAATGCTGATTTTGATGGGGACCAGATGGCGGTTCATGTGCCATTATCACTTGAGGCTCAAACAGAAGCGCGTGTCCTAATGATGGCGACAAATAATGTATTATCACCAGCGAATGGTGAGCCAATCATTGTGCCATCTCAAGACATCGTGCTCGGTTTATATTATATGACTCGCGAGAGTATTAATGCTAAAGGCGAGGGCATGGTCTTCGCTGATGTCGAGGAAGCAAAACGAGCTTATGATACAGGGAAGGCCTCTCTTCATGCAAAAGTGCAGGTGCGAATCACAGATAGTGACCTAGATGAAAATGGTGAGATAGTTGAAACTACTAATCGTAAAGAAACCACAGTAGGGCGTGCGATCCTGTCGGAAGTGCTTCCTGATGGTATGCCGTTTGAATTAATTAATCGGGTGATGAAGAAAAAGGCTATATCTGAGTTAATTAATGAAGGTTATCGGCGTGTGGGCCTCAAAGATACCGTTGTTCTTGCTGATCAGCTAATGTATACGGGATATAAATATGCGACTTTGGCGGGAGTGTCTTTTTGCGCTGATGATATGGTTATCCCCGAAGAAAAGGCAACAATTATAGGGCGTTCTGAAGATGATGTGAAAGAGATTGAAAATCAGTATGCATCCGGCTTGGTAACTCAGGGTGAGCGCTATAACAAGGTTGTTGATATTTGGGCGCGAACAAATGAACAAGTTGCAAAAGCAATGATGGATGGAATGGGTTCAGAGCAGGTGGTTGATGCCGAAGGAAAAACAGTGAGCCAAGAATCATTCAACTCAATCTATATGATGGCAGATTCAGGAGCTCGTGGATCTGCGGCTCAAATTCGTCAATTAGCGGGAATGCGTGGTTTGATGGCCAAGCCAGACGGTTCAATTATTGAAACTCCAATTACGTCGAACTTTCGCGAGGGGTTGAATGTATTGCAGTACTTTATTTCTACTCATGGCGCACGGAAGGGCTTAGCGGATACGGCACTTAAAACGGCTAACTCAGGTTATCTTACACGTCGCTTGGTTGATGTTTCACAGGATATGGTTGTTACTCTGGATGATTGTGGTACTGAGAATGGTTTGTTAATGAAGCCTATCATTGAGGGTGGTGATGTTGTGGAGGCACTTGGTGATCGCGTTCTTGGGCGAGTAACCGCTATAGATGTTAAAAATCATAAAGGTGAAGTGGTTATTCCTAAAAAGACACTGCTTGATGAAGAGTGGGTTTCTAAACTTGAAACCCTGGGGGTCGATGAGATTCTTGTTCGTTCTGCTATTAGCTGTGATACCCGAAAAGGTGTGTGTGCTCAATGTTATGGTCGTGATCTTGGTCGCGGACACTTGGTTAATCTTGGCGAGGCCGTAGGCGTTGTTGCCGCCCAGTCTATTGGAGAGCCGGGAACACAGTTAACAATGCGTACGTTCCATATAGGTGGTGCTGCTAGCCGATCAGCTGCCGATAACAATATAGTTGTAAAATCAGCAGGCACTGTACGCCTAAGCAATGTAAAAACAGTTGAAAATAAAGACGGTAATCTGGTCACCGTTTCTCGCTCTGGAATTATTAGCATTGTTGATGAGCAGGGTCGAGAGAGAGAACGATACAAGTTGCCTTATGGAGCGGTAATCACCATAAAAGATAATGAAAGTGTTGAACAAGGTCAGGAGGTTGCAACTTGGGATCCGCATACTCATCCAATTGTTACAGAGGTAGCTGGTACCGTTGATTTTGTTGATTTTGTTGATGGTTCGACTATAAATACACAAATAGATGAAGTGACTGGACTTAGTTCCACAGTAGTTACTGATCCTGCTTCGCGAAGCGCAGGAGCAAAAGATTTAAACCCGATGATCCGTTTGTTGGATGACAAGGGCGACTCTCTTTTCTTTGAAAATACCGAGATACCTGTTCAATACCCACTAGCGGGCGGGGCTGTTGTAAGTTTGACCAATGGCGCTAAAGTTGATGTTGGTGATGTTCTTGCAAGATTGACACAAGAGTCGTCAAAAACTCGCGATATCACAGGTGGTCTTCCAAGGGTTGCGGACATGTTTGAGGCTAGAAAACCCAAACAGCCAGCCATTCTTGCAGAAATTTCGGGTATTTTTTCCTGGGGTCGTGAAACAAAGGGCAAGAAACGTTTGGTTATTACGCCAGAAAAAGGTGAGCACTATGAGGTGTTGATCCCAAAATGGCGCAACCTTGATGTTTTTGAAGGTGAGAAAGTAGAAAAAGGCGAAATGATTGCTGATGGTGAGCCAAGTTCTCACGACATAATTCGCTTATTGGGGCCAAATGTCTTAGCTGAGCACCTTGTTAAAGAGGTACAGGAAGTTTACCGACTGCAAGGAGTTAAAATCAATGATAAGCATATTGAAATAATTGCTCGTCAAATGATGAGGAAGGTTTTGATAACTGCCTCCGGGGATAGTCGAATGTTAAAAGGTGAACAGCTTGATCACTGGAAAGTAGATGAAGAGAATGAGAAGCTGATTGCGCAAGGAAAACTCCCTGCTAAATATGATCGAGTCCTTTTAGGTATTACTAAAGCATCACTTGTTACTGATTCATTTATTTCTGCCGCTTCCTTCCAGGAAACAACTCGTGTTTTAACCGAGGCTTCAGTGAGAGGGGCGCGGGATGATTTGCGCGGTTTGAAAGAGAATGTGATTGTAGGACGATTAATACCCGCAGGGACAGGTTTCAAGCATCACATGGAGAGACGAAAAAAACAAGAGGCTGTTCAGCAGCAGCTTTCTGCGTTAGCTGCTGAGGCAGCCTCTATGGAAGAAGTTGAAAGTGTAGATGTTGCTGATACAAATGAGGCGATCGATGAGTAGTAACGACCTTATGAGTAGACGTTGATAATAGAAAAGCGCAAAAAGTAGGGGGGTGTACTTTATTCTCTTTTAAAGTATGCCTTTGTTGAGTAATTAATGAGTTTTGGAAGAGCTTGGTTCTTTTAAAATAAAAAAGTACTGTCTTGACATGTATGTCGCGTGGTAATAGAATTCCGCGCCTTGTTGTTAAGACGGTTGTTTTTGGCCATCATCTGCCACTAAAAGGTATTTGATAGTTTATCAAAAGATTTGGAGAGTATGTTTAATGTCTACTATTAACCAGTTGGTACGTAAACCACGTAAACGCAAAGCAGAAAAAAGTAATGTTCCTGCTTTGGAAGCATGTCCGCAGCGACGTGGTGTTTGTACACGTGTTTACACAACTACACCAAAGAAACCTAACTCCGCAATGCGTAAAGTTGCTCGTGTTCGTTTGACTAATGGTTTTGAGGTAAGTAGCTATATTGGTGGTGAAGGTCACAATCTTCAGGAGCACTCGGTAGTGTTAATTCGAGGTGGTCGTGTAAAAGATTTGCCGGGTGTGCGTTATCATGTTGTTCGTGGATCTCTGGATACTCAGGGTGTTCAAGATCGTAGACAGGGCCGTTCTAAGTACGGTGCAAAACGTCCAAAGTCTTAATTGTATGTAAAAAGGTAGTTTTACTACCTGTTGAATAATAGTAAACAAAATTTATAGCGAGTTTTTTATGCCTAGAAGAAGAGAAGTCCCAAAACGTATAATCCTTCCTGATCCAAAGTTTGGAAGTGAGCTTTTGGCTAAGTTTATTAATACCATTATGAAGGATGGAAAAAAGTCAATTGCAGAAAAAGTCGTTTATGTTGCGCTAGATGAGATAGCGGCAAAAAAGGGTAGTGATGGCATGGAAGTCCTGGATGCGGCGCTTGATAATGTTCGTCCGTCTGTTGAGGTGAAATCTCGCCGGGTTGGTGGGGCTACATACCAAGTACCTGTTGAAGTGCGAGCCTCCCGACAAAATGCTTTGGCAATGCGTTGGTTAGTGGATGCGGCTCGTAAGCGTGGTGAAAAGTCAATGGCGCTTAAATTGGCGGGAGAGTTGATGGATGCGGCAGAAAAGCGTGGATCAGCAGTTAAGAAAAGAGAGGATACACATAAAATGGCAGAGGCTAATAAGGCATTTGCACATTTTCGTTGGTAGATCAGTTAAAACAATTATTAATTTTATTGAATCCTTTGTCGGCCGTGCCGCAAAGGGTTTTTTGTAGGAAGTAAATTTGTGGCTCGTGTAACTCCATTAAATCGCTATCGCAATGTTGGTATAATGGCGCATATCGATGCCGGAAAAACCACCACAACAGAGCGCATTTTATTTTATACGGGTGTGTCTCATAAAATTGGTGAGGTGCACGATGGCACTGCTACCATGGATTGGATGGAGCAAGAGCAGGAGAGGGGTATTACAATTACCTCGGCTGCAACAACATGCTTTTGGAAGGGGATGGATAAATCCTTTGATGAGCATAGAGTAAATATAATTGATACGCCGGGTCATGTTGATTTTACTATTGAGGTAGAGCGTTCATTGCGTGTTTTAGATGGCGCGGTAGCAGTATTTTGTGCGGTTGGGGGTGTGGAACCTCAATCGGAGACAGTTTGGCGTCAAGCTGATAAGTATAAGGTTCCGAGAATAGCTTTTGTCAATAAAATGGATAGGATTGGAGCCGATTTTTTCAGAGTGATCTCGCAAATTGAAGAGCGACTTGGTGCTCACCCTGTTCCTATGCAGATGGCTATAGGTTCTGAGGATGAGTTTAAAGGTGTTGTCGACCTAATACGGATGAAGTCGATCAACTGGAATGAGCGGGATTTGGGTGTAACGTATACGCTAGAAGATATCCCCTCAGAACTTCAGGATGAGGCCTTTAGACGGCGAGAGGATCTGGTCGAGGCGGCAGCTGAGGCAAATGAAGAGCTTATGGATGCCTATCTTAATCAAGGTGATCTTTCTGTTAGTCAGATTCACCAGGGTATTCGGGAAAGAACATTGGCTAATGAGATTGTGCCTGTTTTATGTGGTTCTGCCTTTAAGAATAAAGGGGTGCAGGCTGTTTTAGATGCGGTTGTGCGATATCTTCCCTCGCCACTGGATGTGCCACCTGTAAAAGGTATTGTGGCTGATGGTGTGGAAGAGGAGCGCAAAGCCACTGATGATGATCCATTTGCAGCATTGGCCTTTAAAATTGCTACTGACCCATTTGTTGGAACACTGGCTTTTTTTAGGGTGTACTCTGGTGTTTTAAAAACTGGAGATGTGGTTTTTAATCCTCTTAAGGGTAAGAGGGAGAGGGTTGGGCGAATTTTGCAAATGCATTCCAATTCTCGTGAAGAAGTGAAAGAAGTATGTGCAGGCGATATAGCCGCTGCAGTGGGTCTTAAGGATGTGTCTACCGGTGATACTTTGTGTGATAAGTCGCATCCGATTACCCTGGAGAGGATTGAATTTCCTGAGCCTGTTATTTCTGTGGCAGTTGAACCTAGGACTACTGCAGATCAAGAGAAAATGGCATTAGCTCTTAGCAAGTTAGTACAGGAAGATCCTTCTTTTAGGGTTTATACTGACAATGATACGGGTCAGGTAATAATTTCTGGAATGGGTGAGCTGCACCTTGATATTATTATTGATCGTATGAAGCGTGAATTCGATGTTGAGGCAAATGTTGGTGCTCCTCAGGTTTCATACAGAGAATGTATCCGTAAAGCAGTAGAGTCTGAGGGTAAGTTTATTCGTCAGACTGGTGGTAAGGGGCAGTATGGTCATGTGAAAATCAAGATCGAACCTCTGCCAGAAGGTACTGGTTATCAGTTTGAAAATACAATTGTAGCAGGGGTGATTCCGGGAGAATTTATTCCTGCTGTCAATAAGGGAATCGAAGAGCAGCTTCAAAACGGTGTGCTTGTGGGTAGCCCGGTAGTTGATGTTAAGGTTACCTTGTGTGATGGTTCTTATCATGATGTGGATTCGAACGAGATGGCTTTTAAGGTCGCTGGCTCCTTGGCTGTTCGTACAGGTGTTTTGGATGCTGATCCTACGATTCTAGAGCCAATTATGAAGGTTGAAGTAGTTACGCCAGAAGAGAATATGGGTGATGTTATGGGTGATTTGAATCGCCGGCGTGGTATTGTTCAAGGTATGGATGATGCTCCGTCAGGAAAGATCATTCGTGCGGAGGTTCCATTGGCTGAAATGTTTGGTTATTCCACGGCGCTACGATCTGTTACGCAAGGTAGAGCTGTCTATTCAATGGAATTTTCGAAGTATGCAGAAGTGCCAAAGAATGTGCACGATGCAATGATAAATGAAAGGTGAGTAATCATGTCCAAAGAAAAATTTGAACGTAATAAACCCCACGTCAACGTGGGCACAATTGGTCACGTAGACCATGGAAAAACAACCTTGACAGCTGCATTAACGAAAGTAATGGCAGAGAAGATGGGTGGGGAAGTAAAAGCATTTGATGAGATAGATAATGCACCAGAAGAGAAGGCGCGAGGAATAACCATCGCGACCTCGCATGTTGAATATGAGTCAGATACGCGTCACTACGCACACGTAGACTGTCCGGGTCACGCCGACTATGTAAAGAACATGATTACCGGTGCGGCACAGATGGATGGAGCGATCCTTGTGGTGTCTGCCGCTGATGGCCCCATGCCGCAAACGCGAGAGCACATCTTGTTATCTCGCCAGGTTGGTGTGCCTTATATCGTTGTTTTCTTAAATAAAGCCGATATGGTTGACGATGAAGAGCTTCTAGAGCTTGTTGAAATGGAAGTGCGTGAACTATTGGATCAATATGAATTCCCAGGTGACGACACTCCAATTGTTACCGGTTCAGCATTGAAAGCACTTGAAGGTGAAGAAAAGTACGTAGAAAAGATTGTTGAATTGGTAGAGGCACTTGATAGTTATATTCCAGAACCAGAGCGTGCAGTTGATGGCGACTACCTGATGCCAGTTGAAGACGTATTCTCAATATCAGGGCGTGGAACAGTAGTAACGGGGCGTATTGAGCGCGGTATTGTTCATGTTGGTGATGATATAGAAATTGTTGGTATTCGTGAGACAAAGACAACAACGTGTACCGGTGTTGAAATGTTCCGTAAGTTGTTGGATGAGGGTCAGGCTGGTGATAACGTGGGTGTGCTACTGCGTGGAACCAAGCGTGAAGAAGTTGAGCGCGGTCAGGTTC
>JALWMR010000107.1 GCA_027083815.1 Thiotrichaceae bacterium | reverse complement strand
CCACCAAACAATAATCTGTTGTCCTCCTGTTAACATTTTTCCCAGATAGGAATAGCAAGCAATTTGGCTCTGCATAATCAGGCTTAATCAGGTTTCCCCAGGAAGCCCTGATTATGCAGAATTAAGCGAAGTTATGGCTTTTATATAGCCGATCAACTCTAATGAACAAATTTTAACCTATAATCAATCAATGAACTATTTTTTATCTACCCTCTTATCACTTTTCCTGTTATTAACCGGCACAGCTTATGCCGAAACAAAGCACGATATAGGCATTAAAAAATTCAAATTTACTCCCGCAGAAATCACCATTAAGCAAGGTGACACTATTCGCTGGACCAACAATGAGAAACGACAATACCATAGCGTTTGGTTTGAAAAACTGGGAGACCCGGAGCCTGACTATTTATTTCCGGGTGATTTTTATGAAAAAACCTTTAATGATATTGGTGACTTCCCCTATCGCTGTGGCCCTCACCCTAAAATGACGGGGTTGGTTCATGTTGTTAAAGCCAGGCAACAAACTGCCCCCAACAAAAAGCAATCAAACCAAACAAGTACCAAAACAAGCTATAAGCTTCTATCCGTCGAAGACGGGGACACACTTGTTATTCAATACAAGGGAAAGCCGCAACGGGTTCAACTAATTGGTATTGATGCTCCTGAAGACACTCAAAACCCTAAACTGAATCTAGACTCAAGCAGAAAAAGCATTAATAAGAATGACTTGCTGGAAATGGGGGGACTGGCAAGCGAACACTTGAAAGCACTGGTAAAGCCCGATCAGGAAATTTTCCTGAAAGGCGATCTAACACGCAAAGATAAATATGGTCGCCTTCCCGCAGTCGTTATCAAGAAAGAAGGCGAGTCACTTAATCAGCGCATGGTAGCTGATGGTTACGCTCTTCTATTAACACGTTTTCCATTGAATGATACGATTAAAATAGACCTCAAAGAAGCGCAGAAAAACGCGCAAGAAAATAAAAAAGGACTTTGGGGAAGCCACTCTGAGCTTATGCAGAAGTGGAGTCAATAGAACCATTTCAGACAAAATGACAGCCGATCCGAAGGCGAGACAATATCGTAACAAAGGAGAAAATGCGAAGCCGAGCTGAAAGCGAGACAATGTTGGAGCGCAGCGACGACTACCCGTAAGGGTGCGTTTACAAAACGCATAAAAAGTGGGGGGGTGTACTTTTTAATATTAATGAATCTCTTAAGGAAGTCCTGATCAAGTCCAATTATTTTTAGCTTGCCAAAACCGCCGCTATTTTCCACGAAGATCGGCGCAATAGAATGACTATTACGTCTCTCTTCGTGAAAAAGAGCGACAATTTTTTCTGCGCTAAATTCTAATCGACTTAATCAGGGCTTCCTTAAAGAACTCAATCTGCAACTACAAAAGGCATAATCCATTATTATTTTAGATGTTTTTGGCTAATGACTCGTCCCGGAAGAGTGCGTTATTTTATTATAAACATTATATTTGCCCACTGGCTTTTTCATTGGAATCCGTTTGACCACCTCTAATGTTTTAGCGTCGTAAACCACCAGCTCACCATCCATTTCCCAGATACTGACCAGTGCATAACGACCATCTTTGGTAAATTCAACATGGGCCGAGGTTTTTCCTGGCGCAGGGCGCAGTGTTTTAACAATCTTTAATGTCTGTTTGTCAATCACGTGCATTGCATCTTTGTCTTTACCAAAGAAAACGTCTACCCAGGCATAGGGTGATTTTTCATGGCTGCGCATAAAGAAGCCTGAACCCAGAGTAGGAATTTTCCTGATCAGCTTCCATGTTTTCATATCAATGATGCTAACTGAAGGCTCTTTTAGATTAGGTGTAGCCAGCACCGTTTGCACGCCGTTTGGTGTTTTTCGCTTCCAGGTAATGCCAGAACTTAAATGCGGCATACCGGGGATATCAAGATCAGCTACCTTTCCTCCTAAATCCAAATCAACAACTTGTCCTTTTCCTTTTCGAGAAGCACTCAATACATGCACATATTCCTGATCGAAAAAAAAGTCATCAAGCACACTTTTCAAATAGAGACGTCGAATAGGAAACAACCTGACCTTCGCCTCTCCTGAGGTTTTACGATAATCATGAACCCAATTACCAAACCCGGCTGGTGGTGGGTTTTGATAACTTATTTCCCACAATTCAGGGCTATCCTTAAGGGCTGCTATAAATGAATTTCGTGGTCTGGCATCATAAACCGCTGAAACTCTTGATTCATTACCATTTTTATCCACTACCGGAATAATTTTAATTAGACTTAAATCACTGGCATCCAGAATAACCAGCGTATTGGGCATATAATTTCCTACAATGACATAACGGTCATCACTTGAAATGGCAGTGTTCCGGGCATTAATTCCAACCCGAATTTCGGCCACCATTTTAAACTGGTACAAATCAAACTTACTGATCCAGCCATCTCTGGATGTAAAATAAACATAGCGCCCGGTTGAATTAAACTTAGGGCCGCCATGTAGGCCAAATCGAGAAGCAAAACGGTAAATCGGTTCAAACTTATCCCCGTCAAGAACCGTCACATGGTGATCCCCAGATTCGACCACCAGAAAAATATTAAGCGGATCAGCATCAAAGATTGGTTTGCTCACTGATTTATCAATAGCATAAACGATATGACTCGCCTTAATCTGCTTTTCACCCCAGACTGGCGGTTGTTTTAACGGTGTATAAATATAGTTAACAAGGGCTTGTATTTGTGATTCACTTAGGCTTGATTTAAACGCCTTCATCTGGGTTGCCACCCTACCATTGGTAATGGTTTGATAGGCCTTCTCTTTAGACAACCTATGTAAACTCTCGGGTAACAAGGCTGGCCCACTCACGCCCAGACGATCCGTACCATGACAAGCACTGCAATGCTGTTGGTACAACGCTTCTGCCTGGCCTGAGCTAGCAGCAAATACTGACTGAACGGCAAGAAAAAATAACACCCCTGAAATTGTATATTTCATAGTGTAAAAGTATGTTTTTCTTTCTGGTAAATCGCATTGATGCGAATCAATGGCTTAAGGAGAGTCTGAATAAGGAAGCCCTGATTAAGTCGATTAGAATTTAGCGCAGAAAAAATTGTCGCTATTTTTCACGAAGAGAGACGTAATAGTCACTCTATTGCGCCGATCCTCGTGGAAAATATCGGCGATTTTAGCAAGCTAAAAATAATTGGACTTGATCAGGACTTCCTTAACTTATCCAACGCTTGATGGCTATCAATGAAGTCAGCTTTAACAAAATAGTAAACTAGGCGGTAAACTTGAGGACAGAGCATGAAACCATTTTCTCTTTTTACCGTTGTTAGCATCGTGCTTATCGTTACAGCAAGCATATCGACGCTCGCATCTGCAGAAGAGAGCATACAACTTAGTAAGCCACCGACTTCGCTAGCACAATGGTATAAGCCTCAAAATAAACGAAATGTTTGGCAGCATAATATGTTTAAACTGCGCCGTGAAATACAGGCAGTTAAGGAATATGTTATTGCAAACGATAAGCCACACGCCAAAAAATGGGCATTGAATTTAGTAGAACACTATCGAAAAATTGCCGAAATGGTTCCAGAATGGAAGGATGAGTTAGAACTTGGCTGGGTAAATAAAATCAAGGCAGCAGCTACTCAGGGTGATCTAAAAAAACTAAGTCAGGGAATACGAAAAATACAGACAAGCTGTAAGGGCTGTCACAATGACTACCGCGCTCAGGTTGCAGCCATTTATCGCGCCCCCGACTTTAGTAACATTATGGTGAAACTTAATGGCAAGGACGTGACATATTCTGATTTTATGAAAATGCTTATGCGCGATGTCAATCGTATTAAAATAGCCAGTGAGGACCAAAATAAAACAAAGGCAATGTCTTCTTTATTGGATGTACGCCAGGGCATCGAAATTTTACGCTCAAGTTGTAATAATTGCCATAAAGGCGATACAGCAAAAGATTATTACCTTGGCAATCAAACAGAAGGAATGCTTGATAGATTAGAGTCAGCGATAGACACAGGAAAAAACGGTCGTGCCCTGGGCGAATTTGCTGTTCAAGCCTGTGCGCGTTGTCATGGTAGCCACCGAATAATTTATGACTTAAAAAATGAAATTGAGTGAGAGCTTTGCCTGGAAGTTTATTGTGAAAAATAGGAGACTCCATGAATAAAATATCACAATTTTTAGCTTTGATTACCACTTCCCTTAGCTTGATGTTAGGCGTATATGCGGATGCTCCGTTAGATAACGAATTAACCCAAGCCATGAAACTGATAGGAAAAATGCGAATAGCACGATGGCTAAAAGAGTGAGAAAGATGAAAATAGAAGATTTAGCGTTGTTGGCTGATTATGTTTCTCGTATTCCACCACCAAAAGACAAAGCTAGTATCACCAGGCTGGAAAAACCCCTATTTTGAATGAGATATATACCC
>JALWMR010000106.1 GCA_027083815.1 Thiotrichaceae bacterium | reverse complement strand
CAGTAACGGTCAACATTGCTGATCAGAAAAACTCCGCGCCTGTTGCCGTTGATGATTCAGCGACAACTGAGCAAGGCCAAATGGTTGCACTCAACACACTGGTCAATGACTCTGATCCAGATGGTGACACACTGACGATTACATCAGTCGAGAACCCAGCACACGGAACGGCTGAAATTGTAGGTGGACAGATTGTGTATACACCGGATGCTGGTTTTGTAGGCACAGAGACCTTTGACTACACGATCTCTGATGGCAACGGCGGAACAGCGACGGCAACTGAGACTGTTGTAGTCAGGGCGCAAGGAAAAGTTGATGCCTCTGACGATGTCGCTTCAACCAATAAAAATGAAGCAGTAATGATAAATGTATTGACTAATGACGATGACGATGCTGTTATCACACGCATTGTAAGCGCCCCATCACATGGTATTGCAAATATTGTAAAGGGGGAGATTGAATATACCCCACAGACCGGTTATGTCGGCACAGATTCTTTTACTTATGAAGTAAAAGATGCGAATGGAAATACGGACACCGCAGTGGTTACGGTTACTATCAATGAAACAGATCAGCCAAATGAAGCCCCAACGGCTAATAGTGATAGTGCAGAAACTAGCTGTAGTGCCGTGACTTTTGATGTACTGAGTAATGATACAGACCCTGATGGTGATGCTTTGAAGATTATTTCAGTTGATGGAATGCAGCTTGGTACGGCAATATTCTCAGGAAATAATGTAACGTATACACCGGCAAATAATTGTCAGCAGGGTAATACAGGTGTTGATACATTTAGCTATACCATTTCTGATGGAAATAATCATACTGCAACCGGCAACATAAAAGTGAATGTAAAAGGTGTTGATATGCCCCCTATTCATGTAAAAAATGATCGGGCTGAAACATCGCAGGACACCGGAGTTGTCATAAAGGTATTGCGTAATGATGAGCCTGGTTTAACGATCACAAGCGTCTCACAAGGTGCAAACGGTACGGTTGAAATACTGTCAAATGGAACAGAAGTATCTTACATGCCCTATAGTGATTTTTATGGGTCTGATAACTTTACTTACACGGTTAAAGACGCTCATGGCCAGGTAGCAACTGCTACAGTGACGATTAAGGTGAAGAAGGTTATCTCCGTGCCAAACGAAGCACCAGATGCTGTAGAGGATGCACCAGAAACCAGCATTAATACACCTATTATCATAGATGTATTAGACAATGATACAGATCCGGATAATGATTCACTACAGATTGTATCGGTGACACAGCCATCAGGTGCATCAACGTCAATTGTGAATAATAAAATTCGCTTTGTGCCACAAGGAATAGTGGGCAGTATTGCATTTAGCTATACTATTTCAGATGGTCACGGGCACACTGCTTCAACCGTTGTTACCGTCGCTGTAACAGATCCGAATGATGGCAATGATGCATTTCCTGATGTGGCAGATGACACTGCAACGGTCACGGTTGGCTCATCAGTGACGATTGACGTCCTTGGCAACGATACTGATGCCGATGGTGATATATTGATACTAGATATTGTAGATCAGGGTTCCTTTGGTTCGACTCAAAAGGTTAATGGTAAAGTAGTTTATACACCAAATCCTGGAACCAGCGGACAGACTGATGTCTTTTACTACGGTGTTCATGACGGGCATGGCCATAATGGCTCTGGAAAAGTAACGGTTACTATTCATTAGTTATTAGAGACCTTGCATGAAAGTATGGCGACAGAAAAATTAGTGTAATTTCCTGATTATTTTGTAGATTTAAGGCTAATAGCAGACTATTAACCGAAAATATACGTAAAAAACAGTGGAGTTTAAGTAATTTTTATCCGTCATAACTTTTGTGCAAAGGTCTCTTTATATGCGTTTAAAAAGCCGTGGCATTGTCACGGCTTTTTTGTGTGTGTTAAGCTCACTATCTCCTGTACTAAATATAGATTCAAATATGTCCTCTGAAAATATAAAAGCGCCAAAAACGAGAAAAAAAATTCGCTGGGGCAAACTTTTTATAGAGATTCTTCTCGTTGCTGCATTAATATTTGGTATACGAACCTGGCAGCAAAAAGATTTGGTTACAGGCGAGGCTCCGAGCTTTCAAAGTGTTTTATTGGATGGAAGGACGGTTAATCTGGAAGACTACAGTGGCAAGCCTGTTTTGCTTCATTTTTGGGCAGAGTGGTGCCCTTTTTGTAAACTTGAAGAAAGTAGTATTTCAGAAATAGCAAAAGATTGGCCGGTATTGACTGTGGCTTATCAATCGGGTGATAAAGAAGCAGTTCAAAAGCATATGAAGGAGCGGGGCATAGAGTCCTGGCCAACCATCGTTGATGATGATAGCCGTTTGGCAGAATTGTTTGGCGTAAAGGGTGTCCCAACCAGCTATATTATTGATGGTAATGGCAATATTCGCTTTACTGAAGTAGGTCTAACCAGTGGGTGGGGGCTACGTGCTCGCTTATGGTGGGCTGATAAATTTAAAAAAGAAGCAGCTTCAGAAACAGGGAATTAAAGGTTGCCGGTATTCATAAAGTTGCTTCTTTGCCACGGCCAGATGTATTGCTTTTTTTCTACCATTTTAAAAAGATCATCGCTTTTTTGCCAGAGGCCAGCTGACACAACCCCATGTAAATGCCCATGATTGAGAACCAGCTTTCGGTAAATCATGCGTTTTATATCACGATACATTAATTCCTTATTTGCCTCATCACCATCGCCATTATCACCAATACTTAAAATCGGATAATCAACAACCCCTAGCTTATTGGCTGTTATAGAACCGGTATATTTAATCTTTTGATTGCCAGAAATAATTCTGGTTAACACCTCAGCCTGATCGTAACCAGGACGAACAATTCCATAAACACGGTTTCGGTGTTCAGTGCATTCACCTACAGCATAAATATTAGCGTGGCTTGTCTGCAGGTAGTCGTCTATTACAATTCCGCGGTTTACATCAAGGCCAATGCTGCTTGCCAATTTAATATTAGGATTAATCCCGATAGATATAATGACAGTATCACAGGGTACTACCTCGCCATCTTCCAGGATGACCTGCTTAACTTTTGAGTAACCTTCAATGCGAATAACATCTGTATTGTTACGGATATCAATACCCATATCACTAAGGAACAACCTTAAATAAACAGATGCATGATCGTCGAGCAGTTGGCTCATTAGTCGAGAGCTTTTTTCGACAACGGTAACCTTGGTATTGTATTGCTGCATGGCATAGGCAACGTCCAGGCCTACGAGACCGCCTCCGATAACAACAGTTCTTCGACTACTAATTTGCCTGCTCTTTAAGAATTCAGCATCTTTAAGATTTCGGAAAGTAAATACATGCTTTAAGTCATTTCCGGGTATATCCATAGTGCGCGGAGAAGAACCAACGGCAAATACTAATTGTTTGTAGGGGTGATGGATGCCTGCACTATCAATAACTTCTGATTTTTTGGTGTTGATAGCAGTAATGGGGTTATTGAAGAATACATCCAGGTGGTCACTTTCGGGGAAGGCGCAGTTATCTTTAATATCTGCTTCTGTTAAATCACCAGCAAGCATCTACGATAAGTTTTCTCGTTTATAAGGTAACTCTGCCTCACCACCAAAAACCTTAATGGGAATATTGGTTGATTGTTTTAATAATTCTTGAACGAAGTGGACGCCAACAGAGCCTGCCCCAATAGTGATAATGGGTAAATCACGCGCACTAACATTGCTCACTGAAGACTCCTTGGTGGTAATTCTTGTTATAAAGCTTAGCATGAAATCCCAAAGGCGTAGCGTTGATGAGGGTCATGAATTTACCAGGTAATACGGACTTTGTTGTTTTACGGACAAAACGCACAAAAAGTGTGGGGGTGTACTTTTAATAATCTATTATGCAGAGTCTGATGTGCAAATTGAAATAAGGTGAATAAAAAAGTCAGATTTATTATGAGATTAGCCCCTAAAAATTAAAAATAGAGAGCCATTTAACGATTATAAGTCCCTTTAGAAAGAACA
This sequence comes from Thiotrichaceae bacterium, assembly GCA_027083815.1. Taxonomy (GTDB): domain Bacteria; phylum Pseudomonadota; class Gammaproteobacteria; order Thiotrichales; family Thiotrichaceae; genus Cocleimonas. The sequence continues at coordinate 440 of JALWMR010000106.1, read as the reverse complement.
AAAAGTACACCCTCCCACTTTTCGGTCATTTGCTCGTTAGAAGGGATAAGATATTAAAAATAGTTCGAAAAATACGATCTTATATAGTGTTTTATTCTGTTTTTATATATCCTTTCTCTATGTGAATATTTAGCCACTGAGCTTCAGCCGTGTTTAATGCCCTGAAACTCCTTCTTCTTAAACGCTTTGTTGGCAAGTAGATAAGCAATCATGATCTTCTCTTCTCTATTTGTTTGTCTTCTAGTGGGCTTGACTGCAAGCGAAGAGGGAGTTTCAGGGTGTTAAAATAGAAATAAACTAACTCCCTGGTTGAAGTAGTGTGTTGCCTGTAGATCTAGACTGACACATGGATTTACAGGCGTTTTTATTAGCATCCTGAGATGCCCTTTTTATTAACTGCTTAATGCAGGACATGAGTAGAATAAGATGATTGATGGTAT
>JALWMR010000105.1 GCA_027083815.1 Thiotrichaceae bacterium | reverse complement strand
TCATCACCAGTCCGCCACTCGTGTCTGGTAATATCAATGGCGTTAACTGGTGGAGTCATAAAACCTGTTTGGCAGAATATCAGGATTGCTTACCATTTTTATTAAAGCTGGATAGTAACCCAGATCCATTATTAGCGCATTTAGCACAAGTTAACTCTGGGCGACTAGGCCTACGCTTTGAAGCCTTTATTGCTTTTTGGCTGGATCTTAGCCCCAATTACACTCTTTTAGCGCAGAATATTCAGATTATCAAAGACAAACGTACTCTGGGTGAGCTTGATTTTATTATTCGTGATACTAAACGTGATTGTAATATTCACCTTGAGGTTGCGGTTAAATTTTACCTCGGTTGCCCACCCTTAGATGACCCTTTTAACTGGTATGGTACCAATACCAATGACCAGCTTGGCAAAAAAATTGGGCACCTAAAAAATCATCAAACACAAATAAGTCGCCAGCATCACGATTATCTAACTGATCATTACCAGCTTAAAATTGATCAAAGACACTGCATACTGAAAGGTAGACTTTTTTACCCTGAAAACAGGCAAGTAGCACCAGGCGGTGTAAATTCCAGACACGTAAAAGGGTGTTGGACACAAAAAAAGCGGCCAATAAAAAATGGGGCCTACTGCACGATAAGAAAAAAAGAATGGTTAGCAGAGTTAGACGCCGATACCCTAAAAAAGAGCCATTACTGCCTGGAAATGGCAGAGGAAGAACATCCCCGATGTTATGTTCAGGTAGATCAAGAGTCATACCTGGAAGAAAGGCGAATATTCAAATTACCCAAGTATTTTTGGAAATTTAAAAATTAATCTGGCGCTTAATAGCAATTACAAGCATAGCCACCTCTAAAAAGCACATAGCCGAGAAAACAGCCAAAAAGGTGGGGGGTGTACTTTTTAAGCTTATCTTTAGCTCTTTAGCACCTTTAAAATTTCCTCCAGCTCCATAATAATCTGGCGGGATAACTGGTTTGCCTGATTATTATCATCTTCCGCCTCTTCACCTGACAATTTTTGACGCGCACCGTTAATGGTATAACCCTGTTCGTGCAATAAGCTACGAATTTGACGAATCAATATCACATCTGCACGCTGATAATAACGACGGTTACCACGACGTTTCATCGGCTTTAAGTTGGGGAATTCCTGCTCCCAATAGCGCAATACATGTGCCTTAACACCACATAAATCACTCACTTCACCAATGGTGAAATAACGTTTTCCCGGGATTGCTGGTAATTCTTTATTATTAGACATTTCCAGCATATTTCTCTACTCTTTGCTTTAATTTCTGACCGGGACGAAAGGTAACAACACGACGCGCACTCACCGGAATGGCCTCGCCCGATTTTGGATTTCTTCCGGGGCGGGATGCTTTATCACGTAACATAAAGTTACCATAACCAGATAGTTTAATATTTTTCCCGTGTTCTAAACCTGTACGAATCTCTTCAAAAAACATCTCAACAAGTTCTTTTGCCTCTCGCTTATTCAGACCAAGCTCATCATATAGATGCTCAACCATACCTGCTTTTGTTAAGGTCATTATTGTTGCTCTCCTTTGTTTGGGGTATTGAGAGGTTATTATTCTTTACAGCTATTTTCTTGTGCTATGGCTCTGCTATTTCTTACTGCTATCTTTGCTACTAACCTTGCCGCGAAATAAAGAGCTCTTGCAAATTCTACTTGGCTTATCTTAGCACTGCTCCCACATCCTTCTCTAACGTACTCATAACTTTTTCAATATAAGCGCCTATCTCCTCTTCCTCTAGGGTGCGTGAAAAGTCCTGAAAAATCAAGCCTAAAGCCAGACTTTTTTGATCTGAATCGACATGCTCGCCCTGATAAACATCGAAAATAACGCTATCTATAAGCTCTGCAATGCCCAGACTTTCTACTGATTTTATAATTGAAGCATACTCGACACCCTTGTTAACAAGTAATGCTAAATCCCTACGAATAGAAGGAAATGGAGATAATTTACGATAGCAAGGCAGTTCCTTTTTAGAAATTAAATCCATATCCACTTCAAAAACAAACACCACTTGATCCAGATCCAGTTTAGCTTCAACTGCTGGGTGCAGAGCGCCCAACACACCAACCTGTGTTTCGCCTAACATGATATTGGCAGACTGGCCTGGATGCAGCGCCGGATGATCAGAAGGAGTAAACTCAAAGCGAGCACCATGTGCTTCGCCCAGCAATGCTTCAACATCACCTTTAAGATCATAAAAATCGACAGATCGCGTATCTACATTCCACTGCTCATCATAAAGCGGGCCAGTTATAACACCTGCCATTTTTTTACGCTGAACCAGATTATTATTGGCGGCATCATCCGTTTTCTGAAAAGTTAAACCTGTTTCAAAGAAGCGCACCCGCGATTGTTGGCGCTTTACATTTTTATCTAATGCCGGAATAAGCCCTGACCACAAAGTGCTACGCATAACGGATAGCTCTTCAGAAATAGGATTAGCAAGGCGGATCTGCTCACTTTTGTCCATGCCGCTAAGTAAAGATTCCACTTCGGGTGGCACAAAACTATAGGTAATCGCTTCTTGATAGCCTCGTGCCACCAGTAAATCTTGCAAGGTTTCTTCTCTGACCTGTGTTTCAGGCTTGAGTGCAATACGTGGCTCCATGGGGCGTAATAGTGCGGGAATATTGTCATAACCATAAATACGGGCAATTTCTTCGACAATATCTTCAGGGGTTGCCAAATCAAAGCGAAAAATAGGTGGGGTTATATTCCAACCATCTTCGGCCAGTTCTACTTCACATCCTAAACGAGTAAGAATATCCTCAACCCGCGCATTATCAACCTCAATGCCAAGATGACGCTTAATGCGAAAACGCTCAAAATAAATAGGGTCACGCTTTAAGAGGTCATCATTAGCAATCACATCTGTAACGGGGCCGGCACCACCACCACAAATTGAGGTGATTAAGCTTGTTGCCCTATCCAGTGCTTCGAGTTGCAAATCAGGCGATACGCCACGCTCAAAACGATGTGAGGAATCAGTGTGTAAACCGTAGGTACGTGCTTTTCCCATAATTTTATTCGGCACAAAGAAAGCACTTTCAAGATAGATATTGCTAGTGTTATCGCTGACAGCACTGTCATTGCCACCCATAATACCAGCAAGCGCTAGCGCCTTTTTTTCATCTGCAATTACCATGGTATCAGCACGCAGGGAAACTTCTTTGCCATCAAGCAAAACCAGCTTCTCTCCTTCCTGGGCATTTCTGACCTTAATACCGCCGTCAAGCTTATCAAAGTCAAAGCCGTGCATTGGCTGACCTAATTCAAGCATGACAAAATTGGTCACATCAACTACGGGGCCAAGGCTCCTGATTCCAGATCGGCGCAGTTTTTCAACCATCCACTCAGGCGTTTTCGCCTTAACATCTACACCTCTAACAATACGTCCGGCATACCGCTGACATAGATCATCACACTCAATATTCACGGGGAATGAATCTTCAAGAGTAACTTCTACCACTTCTTTTTTCCACTCCGTCAGTGGAGCTTGCATAATCACACCTAACTCACGTGCAACACCCGCTACTGATAATAAATCAGCACGATTTGGCGTAGCATCCAGATCAAGTACCACATCATCAAGATCAAGTACCTCGCGTAGGTCAGCACCTAATGGGGCATCTTCGGGTATTTCCAGCAGCCCTTCTCCTGTATCACCCATTCCAAGTGTTTCTGCACCACAAAACATACCCTGTGATAAAACACCACGCAATTTGCTTTTTTTGATTTTAAATATCTTGCCGTCAGGCTCAGGTAATTGTGCACCAATCATGGCAACCGGCACTTTTTGATCAACATGCACCTTTGCATTGGTCACGATCTGAATCAACTCATCAGCACCTACATCAACCTGGCAGACGGTTAAACGATCAGCATCTGGATGCGCTTCTATGCTTTTGATTTGCCCAACGACAACATGGGTAAAATCAGATGCAACAGGCTCTACCGCATCCAGCTCAGTCCCTGACATAATCAGCTGATGAACAATTTCATCAGTACTGGCTTCCAGCTTGACCCATTCACGCAACCAGTTTTCACTTACTTTCATTTTTATTACCTCAGGCGAACTGCTTTAAGAAGCGCACATCGTTATCAAATAACTTACGCAAATCATCAATGCCATAACGCAGCATGGCGAGTCGGTCGATACCAAAACCAAAGGCAAAACCGGTATATTTTTCTGGATCTATACCAACATGTTTAAACACTTCCGGGTTAACCATGCCGCAGCCCATGACTTCAATCCAGCCGGTATTGCCACACACTTTACAGCCTTTTCCATGACACAAAACACATTGTATATCCGTTTCAGCCGAAGGCTCTGTAAAGGGAAAATAGTGCGGACGAAAGCGTGTTTTGAAATTATCATCTTCAAAAAAAGCTTTAAAAAAAGCATCCAGAATACCTTTTAAATCAGCAAAGGTAACATCCTTATCCACCATTAGGCCTTCCACCTGATGAAACATGGGACTATGAGTTACGTCTGAATCACAACGATATACACGACCGGGGGCAATAATCCGTAAAGGTGGCTCTTTATTCTCCATGGTACGAATTTGTACTGGCGAGGTGTGAGTGCGTAACAAAGTGCCATCATCAAAGTAAAAAGTGTCATGTGAGGCTCGTGATGGATGATGATCGGGTATATTCAAGGCCGTGAAGTTATGGTAATCGTCTTCAATTTCAGGGCCGACTTCCACTGCAAATCCCAATTGCATAAAAATCTCTTCGATACGTTTGGCTGTGCGGGTAACAGGGTGTAAGGAGCCCGATCCAATATTACGCCCCGGTAGTGTTACATCCAGTCGTTCATTTTGCAGCCTCTCATTTAAGGCTGCCTCTTCCAAAGCCAGTTTGCGCTCATCAATTGCGGCAGCCAAAGACTGCTTTGCCTTATTGATCTCCTGACCCGCGCCCTTGCGCTCTTCGGGAGGCAATTTTCCTAACTGCTTTAATTGACCTGTAATTAAACCTTTTTTACCAAGATAATGTACACGCACTTCATCTAATGCAGTTAATGTGTCTGCTGTTTTTAGCTGAACTTCAGCTTGTTGCATGAGTTCTGTCAGTTCATTCACTGAAGTCTCTCCCGATTCATTCCATTTTTAAACACAATAAAAAAGCGAGGGAAGGCAAATAGCCTTTCCTCGCTCTGTTTTACATCTTTTTTTGGCCTGGTCAAACCAGGCTGAACAGTAAATCAAGCCAGGGCAGCTTTTGCCTTTTCTGCTAACTGTCCAAAAGCATCGATATCATGTACAGCCAAATCAGCCAACATTTTACGATCAACATCAATTTCAGCTTTGTTTAAGCCATCCATAAAACGACTGTATGACATATCAAACATGCGAGCTGCCGCATTGATTCGAACTATCCATAAACGACGGAATTGACGCTTCTTTTGACGACGGTCACGATAAGCATACTGGCCTGCTTTGGTAACTGCCTGATTTGCTACACGAAAGACTCTGCTTCGTGCACCATAATAACCTTTTGCTTTCTTTAATACTTTCTTGTGCCTTGCACGGGCTGTAACACCACGTTTTACTCTAGCCATTTTACTTAATCCTCAATAATTTTTAATCAAACAGTTAAACATAGGGAAGCATTCTGCGAACCATTGGCGTATCGACTTTCTCGACAACATCGCCAGCACGCAAATGACGCTTTCGCTTACTGCTTTTCTTGGTGAGGATGTGACGCAGGTGAGACTGCTTACACTTATACGTGCCATTAGCACGCTTGCGGAATCGCTTGGCGGCGCCGCGGTTGGTTTTCATCTTAGGCATCTTGGTTCTCCATAATTATCGCCATATTATAAAGGCGATTGAGTTAACAAACATCCCACAAGAGTGCCTCTCCTTAATGGGATGGTAAAAAACGGGATGGTAAAAAATTATCTAATCAGCTTCTGTCTTATCTTCATCTGATTTCTTTGGTGCAGTGACACCCTTTTCCTTTTTAACGGGGCCGAGCACCATTATCATTTGCCGGCCTTCCATCTTGGGAAATTGCTCGACTGCTCCATATTCTTCTAAATCTTTTTCCACGCGTTTAAGCATTTCCATGCCTAATTCGCGATGAGCCATTTCACGACCCCTAAAGCGGATGGTGACTTTTGTCTTATCACCGTCTTCAAGAAACTGCTTTAGTTTCTTTAGCTTTATATTGTAATCACCAATATCGGTTCCAGGTCGCATTTTAATTTCTTTGACCTGTGTTTTCTTTTGTTTCTTTTTAGCCGTGCTTTTTTGCTTGCTTTGAGAAAACTTGAACTTGCCGTAATCCATAATGCGACAAACAGGCGGTTCGGCATTTGGCACAATTTCCACCAGGTCAAGCGCATCTTCAGATGCCATTTTCATAGCTTCATCAATTGAGACAACTCCGACGTTATCTCCATCTTTATTAATCAATCTAACCTTGGGTAAGGTGATTTCTTCATTAACACGGTTTTTCTTTGGTCGAGCGATACTGTATTCCTCTATATAATGATAAAAATGTGGCTAGTTTGGTAAACTAAACAATTAAAGTCAGTCTTTTAACCTTGCCTGATTCTCTTTTTCAATTGTTTCAATAAGTTGGTCAACCGTCAGTGTACCAAGGTCTTCCCCGGTGCGTGTTCTGACAGCGACTGAATCTTTTTCTACTTCTCGATCACCCACTACTAAAAGATAAGGTGTACGTTGAAGCGTGTGCTCGCGGATTTTAAAGCCTATCTTCTCATTTCTCAAGTCTGATACGACGCGAATACCACTTTTTTTCAATCTATTTTCAACATCTTTGACAAAATCAGCCTGTTTATCCGTAATATTCATGATAACAGCTTGAACGGGAGATAGCCAAAGTGGAAACCGCCCTTCATGATGTTCTATCAAAATGCCGATAAATCGTTCAAAAGAACCAAGTATTGCCCGATGTAACATCACTGGAATCTTACGCGAACCATCTTCGGCTACATATTCGGCGTCAAGTCGTTCTGGCATTGAAAAATCAACCTGTATTGTGCCAAGTTGCCAAATACGCCCAATGCTGTCTTTTAAGGAAAATTCAATCTTTGGGCCATAAAAAGCACCTTCTCCTGGCAATTCTTCCCAATCAAGATGTTTCGCATCCAGTGCATCGGCAAGTGCTTTTTCAGCCTTATCCCAGTTCTCTTCACTGCCCACACGATTTTCTGGCCGCGTAGAAAGTCGGTAAATCACCTCATCAAAGCCAAAGTCCTTGTATACCTCATGCAGAAAATCGATAAAATCAGAAACTTCACTCTGTATTTGATCTTCAGTACAGAAAATATGCCCATCATCCTGTACAAAACCACGCACCCGCATTAAGCCATGAAGAGCGCCTGACATTTCGTTGCGATGACAAGAGCCAAACTCTGCCAAACGCAAAGGCAGGTCACGATAACTTTTCAAGCCCTGGTTAAATACCTGAATATGACAAGGGCAATTCATAGGCTTAAGCGCAAATTGACGACCATCCGATTCAAGTGAGAACATATCTTCACTGTACTTGGCGGCATGGCCTGATCGCTCCCACAAGGAGAAATCTACTAATTCGGGCGTATTGATTTCTTTATAATCACGTAAGCGTTGCTGTTCACGCATGTATTGTGAAATGACCTGATAGATTGTCCAGCCTTTGTCATGCCAGAAAACCTGACCCGGGGCTTCATCCTGAATATGGAATAAATCCAGCTTACGACCAATTTTTCGATGATCACGTTTTTCAGCTTCTTCGATTCGACGTATATACGCTTTTAACGCTTTTTTATTTTCCCAGGCCGTACCATAAATCCGTTGCAGCATTTCATTGTTGGAATCGCCACGCCAGTAGGCTCCTGCCAACTTAGTTAACTTAACCGCAGGAATTTTTCCGGTGCTTGGCACATGTGGCCCACGGCATAAATCAATAAAATCGCCCTGCTTATAAAGCGACAGGTCTTCATCACTGGGAATGCTTTCAATAATTTCAGCCTTATACTCTTCACCCATATCACGGAAGAATTTAACTGCCTCTTCGCGTGGCATCACGCTACGCTCGACAGGAATATCCTGTTTTATTAGTTCTTGCATACGTTTTTCAATGGCTTCTACGTCTTCGGGTGTAAAAGGACGTTCATAGGCGAAATCATAAAAAAAGCCGTCTTCGATAACGGGACCAATAGTGACCTGCGCTTCGGGGAATAGCTGCTTTACCGCCTGAGCCATTAAATGAGCAGAAGAGTGACGAATAATATCAACCCCCTCTTCGCTATTGGCGGTAATAATACTTAACTGAGCATCGTTATCAATAAGGTGGCTGGCATCGTATTGTTTTCCATCAATACTACCGGCAATGGTCGCCTTGGCTAAACCGGGACCAATGTCCGCAGCAACATCAAGAATAGAAACAGGTTTATCAAATGAACGCTGACTACCGTCAGGTAAAGTAATTATAGGCATCTTATTCTCCAGTGGTGACCCATACTAAAGGCCACATGCTTTATTTAGTTAAAATTTAGATCGTTAATGTGGTAGGCGCGAGTGGATTCGAACCACCGACCCCCACCATGTCAAGGTGGTGCTCTAACCAACTGAGCTACGCGCCTGTTGTATCAAATACAGCTTATAAAATAGCTTGTAAGTAAAACAGGGTGGCGATTTTATCTGCAATAAGCATCATTAACAAGCTTTGCTGCTTGTTCCTGGGCTAAAAATCGTATTTTTTATTACTATAAAGTACACCCCCCTACTATTTTGCCCTTTTCTCCCTCTTTTTGTTTCGTTATATGGGGTTTATGCGGACGTTTATTTATTGATCTGATAAAGTCGACACTCATTAAAATTCAGCAGCTCATACATCAATGGAAAACATAGAAGACATCAAAACCTTTCTAGAACCTCTTTTACACCTTTTTGAAGATCAACCCTGGGTGCAAGGCGGGGCTATTTTCTTAATAACCTTCCTGTTTGCTTCTATTATCTCCTGGATCATTTTCCGCATTTTAAAAATGCTGACCAGCCGCACTAAAACCTATCTTGATGATCGCTTATTAAATATAGCGCGCCCACCTATTTATTACTCTCTTGTTATTACTGGCTTTTCTACTGCAGTCAAGATTATGCCGTTATCAGAGAGCCTATCAGATAAGTTAATTTACGGATTCAAAACAATTGGTGTTTTTATCTGGATGATTGCCCTGATACGAACCTCTAAAATAGTGTTACAGCAGCTGGCATGGGGTAAAGAAAAATTCCGTATGATTCAACCGCAAACCTTGCCTCTGTTTGATAACCTTTCCAAGCTCGTTATTATTGCCATTGCCGGTTATATTATTTTTCAGATTTGGGGCGTTGATATGACTGCCTGGGTTGCCTCTGCGGGCATTATGGGCCTGGCAATCAGCTTTGCTGCAAAGGATACTCTGGCCAATCTCTTTTCAGGTGTCTTTATCCTTGCTGACACACCTTATAAGATTGGTGATTATGTTGTTCTTGATGGCAATCAAAGAGGTAAAGTCACGCATATTGGTTTGCGCAGCACCCGCCTTGTCACTCGTGATGATGTTGAAGTAACCGTTCCCAACTCGATTATGGGCAACTCAAAGGTAACCAACCAAAGCGGTGGGCCTAATCCAAAATTTAGAATTCGAGTAAAAGTGGGGGTTGCCTATGGTACTGATATTGACCAAGTTCGTGAAATTTTAATGGAAATTGCCGAAAATGAGCCGCTTGTAACCAAAACCCCAACGCCAAGAGTGAGGTTTAGAACCTTTGGTGATTCCAGCCTGGACTTTGAGCTACTTTGCTGGATCGAGGATCCCGAGCTTAGAGGACGCACTCTGGATAAACTCAATGTCACTATCTATCACCGCTTTAACGATGAAGAGATTGAAATACCTTATTCAAAGCAGGATGTTTATATTAAGGAGTTGCCCGAAGCTAAAAACTAAAGATCTCGATTATCTATTTCTTTTTTCTCTAGCATTTCTGCTCTTATTTTTCCTTCTATTATTTCCTCTGGTAAGGGGGGCAGATTATTAACAGCTTTTTCTTTTTTTCTTTTTAGGTAGTCAGCTCTCTTTTGATTTGAAAGCTTTTCTAATTTTGTCCCTCTCACTTTTGGCCCTATTTCATTTTCCTTGAACTGCTTTTGTGAATTGGTCAGCAACGCCGCCTTATTACTCTCACTAGGCTTCCTAACTGATACAGATGATACTTCTGTGGTCTCATCTATACTTCCCTGCTGCAACACAAAGTTATTTCTTTTCGGTATATTTAAAGGGTCTTTTTGATTCTTGATAATACTTTCCTTCTGATTTTTAGGACAAGGTTTATCATTATAGTAAACCTTGCCCCCTTTATTTTCACACTTGTAAATCTTCGCATGAACCATCCCACTAGAGATCAAAAGCCCTGCAGACAGCAGTATTATACCATTGTGCTTATTCAATAATTTCATATCTCACACCTACTTTTTCTCTGGATTACCCCAATATATAGATTCAAGTTTTGCCACATTGGCACTACCTACTTCAGTGCTTTTCTTGCCAATGCGAATATCCACCTCGTGCGTACATTCATCACCATCACACTCAAGTTTATTAAATACTTGCTGTGGCGTTCCGGGTATCTCACTGGCTGAGATAGTATTAAAAACATCATTATTATCAATCGTATCATTCTGATCCTGATCAATAGTGGATTCTGCTTCCAATATATCCAGGGCATATAAACGCCCTTGTGTTGCGGGTGCTGCACAAGCACTAATTAATTCTCCTGTAGTTAGCACTTTAGGCACTAAAGTAGTGAATATAATTGATCCTTCAAAAGTAATGGAAGGCGCCAAAACTTTTTCCCCATCTTCTGGGAAGCTAATATACCAACCCTTTTTATCCGTTTGCGTGATTTTCTTTCCTTCCAACTCATCATTATCAATTGACTTTGTTAGAACACCATTACTCACAGAAGTACCTATTTCTACATTTGCAAGATCACTCATAGTAATTGGGAAATACGTCTCATCATCAGGATCCTTTAGTTCACCATAAGGCTGTTTATCGAGCAAAATAAACATCTTGTCATCAATAACATCATTTAAAGGATGAGGACGAATACCACTACCCACTGACACGGTAAAAATAGTTTTACCATTCGCCTGAAGCATGGCTACATCTGGCTCATTATAGAATTTTCTTGAGGAAGCCCCTTCACCACCAAGCTTTGCAATTTTCTTTAATTTTGATTCATCACCCAGCGATTCATCCAAATCTAACCGCCAGACATTGCCACCTGTATCTGCAAAGTAAAGCCTGTCTAATAGACCATTACGATCCACATCCAGAATTCTGGCTCCGCCAGGAATCGAGTGGTTAACGATATTACCAAGCTTGTTACGCATATCCCATAGTTTTTCACCGGTAAGAGCATGAAGTATAAAAATATTATTACCCATGCTTGCCAGAACATCCGCTGTGACACTGTTGTGATCTTCATAAGGCTCATAATCTGTTGCCGGATCATGCCCACCAGTAAATATTACAGCAGGGATTTTTACATTATTGTACTTTACGTTGGCAATATAAGGCATAGACCAGCTTTGCCCCATGCTATCACCCAGAGTCTCTTTATTAGCGACCCAAAGTAGTTTTGGTTTCTCTGGATCTGTTATCTCCAGAGCATAGTAAGAATAACCTCCACGACGCAGACCAAAATACAAGTAACGTTTATTGGTTCTTTTATCGGTAAAATAACTAATTTGTCCATCTACCCCATAAACATGATCACCCGTTCCAACGAACTGTGGATGAATATTACCCAGGAGTTCTTTTGGCATAAAGGCCCACATTTCTTCACCGTTACTTGTATCAAATGCGTGTAAGTAACCCTCATTGGTTGCTGCAAAAATATACTGACGGTTATCATCATAAGTGATTACAACGGGTTCAGAGTGAAGCATATCTCCCATATGCTTTCTTGCATGATCGGCTATCTCATCTTCAGGGAACCCTGTTCCATTACCTGATTCCCAGCCGCCGTCATCACCATTTTGCCAGCCACGAATATATTTTATGAGCGTTTTACGGTAAGCGTTTGCTTCGGCAGTTGATAGTCCGAGTGCATCTTTATCAAACAACATTTCATTTGATAAATGAGGATTACCGGGTTTTATTTTATTCTGTGCATCCGTCAGATCAGATATTGAACTAATATTACTATATAGTTTACGAGCCCCAGGATTAACCAGTAAACTTGCCGTCCCACCCTTGTCAACATCATTACCGTCTGGAATCTCACTCTGAGACCATTCATCCCAAGCACTATCCTTAAATAAGCCAAGCTCTGTCATGGCATCTATATAACCATTGGCTTCAGCATCCCCCTCTTTGGTCACTTTACCACGAATAAAACGATGTCCTCCATCATTGACTAATCTAAACTTCTTTAAGTTACCAGACCAGGCGGCACTACTCTTTTTATCAAAGACTGGAATATAGATATCATCCTCATGCTCTAATCCACTTTTAACATTTACACTGTAACCCGGTGATGCCTGCGAACGTGCTTCCTGCGCAATATCCTCTAGAGCCGTTTGAAAAGCTTCTGCCAGTTCAGCTTCATTTTGAGCAGAAAAATAGCCTTCTTTTTTATCAGCTGTTTCGGGGTCATCCTTTACGGTTACCAAGCTCTTTAAATAGTTCTCAGCATTGGCAGTAATCCCTGATGAAAACCCGATAACAAAGGTATTAATTCTCTGATCTCCAACTAAACCTGAATTAATATCGTTGTTAGCAAGATAGTGGGTTAACTCTTTGCCACATCTACCTGCCTTAAAGCCAAACGGTGTACTTTCACAACTTGCATTTCCCATTAAACTTCTAATCTTCCAATAAGCCTTTGGGGCACTGTTCGAAGTATATTCAGGCTTTCCATCGGACATTAAAATAATATTATTGCTCTGGCATTCGTCAACCACTGGCGTTTTGTATTCAGGAGCGGGAATGGGTGTATACTTAGTAGCGCAAACCTTAAAAGAACACCAACTTTCTGTAACCCATTCACCTTCCTCACCATCGCAGTAACCATCTACCCAATCACGACTACAGTTTGTCGGATTCCCATCCTCATCAGGAGGGCCTGTACACACCCAATCTGTAAAATAACCATCTACCCAAGTACCGTCACACAATGGGTAAGGATCAGATTCATCACAGTCATACTCAGTTGCTGCACAATTAGCAGCTGACGAAGTTGCTTCACTTGGGTTATTGACATCAGCCGGGCATTTATAGACAGTCTCATCTTCATCTTCAACACCTGTAGTATCACCGTTTCTCCAGCGAGTAAGTCTTTTATCCCAGTGATAATCATACACCTCTACACTACGTGTAGTACCACACACTGTCTTTTCACTTTTTTGTACCACTGGCTCAACCTTTGAAGGTGCTGGTTTTGTATAGGTAGCAGGATGTGCTGCATACTTGTATCGGTCTGACCTATTGTAACCAAAATGTATCGGGTCTCCGCGATAATAGAGCGCTGCCTCATACAACGCATCGACAATAGGCGTCATACCTTTAGGCTCCCAACTATCAGCAATTTGGCTTAAAAATGTTCGAACAGTTACACTCCCGTCAGGCTCGGGAATATTATTAAAAGCCCAGTTTGGCGCACCATCAACCTCTAGCGAAGCTTCCACAATTGGTCTGGCTAACGTATTGATGCTTGTGACAGGAAACTTAACACCATTGGGCTTATTTCTTCTATTACCTGTTGTATCGCCATAGTTCATAATACCAACACTTAGATTGCTCGGTGCATTTTCAAGCACTGTTTTTAAAGCACTTTGCATTATCTGCATGCGAGTCTTTTTGCCTCCGGTTGAAACATATTCAACAAATAAACGAGGTCTATAATAATCAGAGTCAGGCATTCTGGAATATGCATAACGCTTTCCCTCTCCCGAGGAAGCCTTCAAGCGAAAAGACATCGCCTTACCTTTAGACCAGGAGCCTTTATTAACTATTTTTTGAACAAGTTCAGCAAGATCAGGGGTAATATATTTTGCATATTTTGCTGTAAATACAGGAACATCCCAGTCAACTTTCTCTGCACTCCAGTTTTTATTTCTAAGATTTCTATGTGAATATTTATACTCTTTAGGATTAGCAGTATCTTCGACTCTTATCTCAGCTGTCAGGGGCTTGCCTAGTGTTCGAGTCCAGTCTGTGCTAACACCACCTGCCCACCTTATCGCATCTTTTTCTGTGGCACTTGCTGTAAGTTGAATAAATGCTTTAGTTATTTGAACATTTTTGGGAATATCAATAGCTGGAAAACGCACCCCAGATGTCCACCAATTTGAAAGCTCGATTGACCAGACATCACTATCACCCTTATGATCTGGGTCACCCGATTGCACAACCGTATTTCTTTTATTGGCAGGGCTTACAAAACTCTTCTTCAACGTCATGCCGGTTGAATCGGTTCCATCAACCTTTTCTTTCATGCTACCCGAGTTATCCATTATAAATAACACGTTACTGTTGACTTCGCTTTCAGTATAAAAAACTTCGGTGTCATCCGCCGATACACCTAAAGAGACAAGGGAGATAAAACCAATAAATATCCGTGTAAGATGTTTTTTAATAGACTTGTGATTATTCATAACTGGCAAATTCCGAATTATTTTTATGAGTACAGTTTTAAGTACTATAATTTGTGCTTTTATAACTTAAAGTAGACTACCTTTACTTCCCGAGTTAGGAATCATTTTTCCTGCTCCACGATGATGCTTATCTTTTCCACCAAAGTTTTTTCCTTTGGTCTTCACTTGAAAATCATAAAGATCACAAGGTGGTGCTGCTGGACCAATACTGGTTGCCTTACCTTGTCTTTCACAAGGGTAAATGACAGGTATATCGGTAATAATTTCTGTGAACTTTCCTTTATCAGTATCAATTTCATCAAATTGATACTGATCATCCTGCTCCTCAAGATTTGAAGTAAAACCATCTTCTGTAAAGGTTTGACTAAGCATTGAAATATTGGTTAGTTTTTTAAGCTGGTTTTCAGTCACCTGATACAGCATCATCTGTTTTTGATCATTACCTGCAATTAGAATATCCTGTATGGCAATTTTGCTGGCAGATACCCCAACAACAGTTAACAGCACCAAGAAAGTCAACGCTGATAATAAGGTTGCGCCATGTTGTTTTGATCTGGATGAGTGCTTCATGTCATTATTAATAATAATCATAAAAAGCCACCTTTATTAGTCAGGTTTTGCAAATCAATGGTCGTTGTATAGACACGGTAAAGTCGACGACGCTCCTCTTCATTGATTGTTATTTTCTCATCTAAAACAATGTATTTATCTGGACCATCTTTTTTAAGAAGGTATTTATCATAAGAGCGCATAAGCAAACCGACCTGTATACTTTTAACCAGGCCCCACCAGTCATTGCCTGCTCCATCTCCAGCTTCAACGAGGTCTGCCTTCATATACCGGGTTGTACCATCATCCAGGGTTACACCGTATAAAAATTGAATATTCTCTATATTATCGACCAAGGGTTGTGTACCTGCCCGGCTGCCCCGACAGTACAAGGTATGTTTAACACTACTCATATAAAAGGTACTGTAAATTTTGGCTTCTTCCGGTTTTGGCATATTCTCGGTACTACAAGACACAGCCTGTTTTTTTCTAGTCGCTCCACCACCAGCACAATCGGTAAAAACAATCGCATTTGGGTTGATTTTGCTATCATCCAGATCACATTTGGCATTACCAGGCTTACAAGGGTTATCCGCTAAATACACAACAGTTAGCACATCCCCTTTTGCTTCCTGATCGCGAGTATATTGGCTTGCTCCTGGGGTTCCATCTGAATCATTGAAGCGTTTAACGCCCCCCCCACAAGAGAGATTGGTAACAGCACCGTCTTTTTTAGAATAAAAGGCCTTTTCAATTCGTATATTTCTAACAGACGGATAACCTGCGTTTGAAAGTGTTTGCTGCAAAATTTGTATAGCTACTCGAGCACTTGCATCCATTTCAGTTATTGCATTTCTTAATTTATCTGACTCTTTAGTACCAATAAAACTGGTTATTACACCCGCTATCAACAGGATCCCTAAAGTAGAAGCAACCAATAACTCTATTAAACTAAAACCTTTTTGTTTTTTATCGATTATCATTTTATTATTACTTATGGAATAACCGGAACGGAGATTGTACTAACTGGTACATCTTCTGATTCTATAACCTGACTTTCATGCCAGGTGATTGTAATATCATGAACAGCATTTTCCTTATTACACCCATCAGTACAAGATATAGAAATTTTCCCATTAGGCAGTAAATTTTGCACACCACCTTCTCGATGGCTTCCAATTTTTGCGCCACACTTAATTTCTACAAGATCATATTTGGCAAGCTGTTGAGAAGAGCAATGGGTGAAAGAATTTTTACATTGTGGTAATGATAAAGCCGGGCAATCTGGAATTGTGTCCCCATAGTAACCCCCCTTCACCCCTGCAACATTGGCACGCATACGAGATGCAAGGCTAGTGGCTAACAAGCTTGCTGAAGTTCGATAATGCGCATTACTGCTTCCCTTCACCGTAGCCACTTGAAGGC
This sequence comes from Thiotrichaceae bacterium, assembly GCA_027083815.1. GTDB lineage: Bacteria > Pseudomonadota > Gammaproteobacteria > Thiotrichales > Thiotrichaceae > Cocleimonas. The sequence goes on along the minus strand of JALWMR010000105.1, from coordinate 691 downwards.
CACCCATACCCAGCAAGCCAACACTCAAAACCAAAAGGCTTACTAATATTTCAATTAGCGAAAAGCCACTTTGCTGATAGAAAGCCTTGTTCATAGACAACTCTTATATTTATTATTCATTTAAGTATAATTCTGGAAAGATAAAGCTATTTTATTAAAAAATGCCTACATTGATATAATTTCCTAATAGGGATAATTACACTTTCTTTGATATTAGACAAATATTACCGACGAACAGTATTATTTATAACTGAAAGCTATAAATATAAGAAGAGAAGTCACACAATTTATTAGTTAAAACACACCCCCCCTACTTTTCTGGGGTTTTGATAGTGTATCCGTTACTTATTCAATGAAAGAACGAATACTGCTTAGTCTAATGACATTGGGTTGATGTTACAGCACTGTAAACAATGCATTGATAAACAAAGAGCTATTGAACAGCATCTCTATTAATTTAGTTTTCCACGAGGTTCTTTAGCTCCTAATTCAACGTTTAGTTCAACTCGGGGAAGACTCTTACTGGAACGATGAGGCATTTTTTTAGATTTTAAGCGACCAGCTCTAGACGTTGACTCAACAGCGCCATTATTACTTCCAGCGCCCTTAATTGCCACCATGTTTGGCGTAGAACGCGAAGATTCTGATTTATATTGATTATTACTTTCAGTAGAACTAACATCCTCAGTGT
>JALWMR010000104.1 GCA_027083815.1 Thiotrichaceae bacterium | reverse complement strand
CGCTGATGCAGGGTAAAATCAATGTGGGGGAACTGAGATAACAGGCTATGTCCCAAGGTTTCTGCCGTTATACCAGTACTTTCAGATACAAAAAAAACGGTTCTTTGACTGTTATCGTTCATTGTTTACCCCCCACCAGGCCAGCATGAGCCTTGTTTTTATGATTCATGTTCATTTGTTTATCCAGTGCTTGCCACCATGTGTGGCTTTGCATCTCTTTTAAGCGGCTCAAGGCACGTTTAAATTCAAATCCTAACAAGTTACCTTGATAGATGTTTTTAATATCTTCAGAGGAAGATAGTACTAAAAATACATGCTGGTCATAAAAAGCATCAATTAAATTCAAAAAACGTCGTGCCGGGCCTTCTTCACCCTCTTTTAACAAAGGTATCCCGGATAGAATGACCAGCTCATAGCGTTCCGCCATAGCGATATAATCACTACTTGCACGCATTCCTCGACAAAGGGTATCAAAGTCAAACCAGATACAAGATTTGGCGCGCTTAATAACCGGTATATCGCGGTTATTAATCCTGATAGGTTTGCTTGTAATAACGTCTTGTTTTACATCGTTGTGAGTATAAAAGGCCACATAACGATCAAATATTTTATTCAGTTTAGCCTTTGTCACGTCATTGTGTGGAAAAAGAAAAGTCTCCGAACGGATGCCGTGATCGAGACGATAATCTTGTCCAGCATCCAGGTGAAATACATGGGTAAATCGTTTTATAAGTTCAATGGCTGGTAAAAACCGCTCACGTCGCGAGCCATTTTTATACAAGTCATCTGGTTGTCGGTTAGATGTGGTGATTAGTGTTACACCATTCTCAAACAAGGCTTTAAGTAAACCGTGTAAAATAACAGCATCCGCAATATCCATCACATGAAACTCATCCAGGCAAATAATGCGGTATTGTTTAGCCATATCATGACCAATAATTTCTAGCGGATCAGGCTGAGTAGGTAAATCTTCCAAACGTTGGTGAACTTGCTGCATAAATTGGTGAAAGTGTATGCGTAGTTTTTGACTGATTGACAATGAAGCATAGAATTGATCCATTAACCATGTCTTACCACGCCCCACATCACCCCAGATGTATAAGCCTTTAACTGGCTTATTATTAATTTTGTTTTTTTGGGAAAAAGCTGACCAGGTACTAAATAATGAGCCTACATTTTTCCAAAAAGTATTTGCTTGTTCTTTAACGTTTTCTTCGTTTTTATTAACAGCAGTTACGCAATTATCACTATTATTAAACTGTTGAAGAATAATCTCTAATTGCTCTATGGCCTTAACTTGCGCCGGGTCAGGCGTAATACCGGTACGCTGAATAAGCTCATTAAATTGTTGCGTTTGGGCCATAGGTCAAACTAAATTGGGTGATGGATAATTATAGATGTAAGTTGTATCAGTAAGTATAGGATCATTAAATATACACTATGAAAAAAAATCGTATTATTGTTAAGATTAATGATTAGAATAGTTAATGTTACTACAGTTTAACATTAATATTCGGCATAATAACCTCTATTATCCAATACTGGCAGAGACTGCTTCATGACCACCATTTACTATAAACAAAATCGATTAAAGAAATTACGCGCATTTTGTCAAGTTGCTAAACATGGCAGTGTCACTAAGGCCGCTGATAAACTCTTTGCCAGCCAACCGACTATATCACTACAAATCCAGGCATTAGAGCGAGAAATGGGTATAAGCCTGTTTGAACGCAACGGTCCGCAAATTACGTTAACAGTCGAAGGTAAAATACTTTATGAATTATCCGAACCACTGGTTCAAAGTGTCGACCACCTGCATGAAACATTTAGCGCTCACTGTGGTGACTTAAGTGCTGGTGAGCTTTCTATTGCGGCGGGTGAGTCAACGATTCTTTATATCCTTCCTGAACCGGTTAAAAAATTCACCTCACAATACCCCGGAATAAAGCTTAGTCTGGCCAATGAAACTGGCCGAGATGGTCTGGAAATGCTCCGTAATAATGATATTGATATTGCAATTGGCTCAATGCTGGAAATTCCGGAAGATATTGACTATGAACCAATCGTTAGTTTTAACCCGGTATTAATAGCGCCGCTGAATCATCCTTTATCCCATAAAAAAGACCTTATTCTAAGTGACATAAGCCCTTATGGTTTGATTCTGCCACCGCGACATTTAAGCACCTGGCGGATAGTTAAAATGGTTTTTGCACAACATAACACCAGTTACAATGTCACCCTTGAAGCGGGCGGCTGGGAAGTGATAAAGCGCTATGTTTCAATCGGATTAGGCGTTTCTATCGTTACCGACGTGTGTCTTACCGAACGTGACCGGGAAGAATTAACCGTTATCCCCCTGGATCAGTACTTTCCCAAGCGCAGTTATGGCATTGTCACCCGAAAAGGCAAATTTTTATCGACACCGGCGGAGCGTTTTATTGATTTAATGAAAGAATGTTACCCAGGTAGAGCAAAAAACAATTAATAAACCAATATAAAAAGTACACCCCCCACCTTTTTATGGCTTTTCTCCTAATTGTTTGCTTATTGGCACGCCATTCGATAAGCGCTTTACCCAAAAAGCCGTTCCCCCGGCTACGCCAACAGGCATAACAAAAAAGTTTATCACTGGAATCATCATAAGCAGAGTCAAGGCACCACCAAAACCTAAAGAGACCGACCGGTTCTGTCTAAGCAGGCTAAGTTCATCTTTAATAAAGAGTTCGTGATTGCCCATGGCGTAGTCGGTGTATTGCAGTGAGAGCATCCAGGCACCGTACAAGCCCCAGGCAAAAGGCGCAATGAAATTCAAGCCCGGTATAATACTGATTATCAGTAATATGGGCAGCCATTTCAGCATATACAAAACTTTGCGTAGTTCACTTAAGATTGTTTTTCCTATTGTACCTGCCAGTGCCTTATAGCCGCGAAAAGCAGGTACTGGCAAACCATTAAGCTTTTGCTCAACTCGTTCAGCAAGTAGTGAATTAAACGGTGATGCAATAAGGTTAGCAACAATCGAAAAAGAATAGTAAACGGCGATTAGAATCAATAGTGCAAATAAAGGCCAAAGCAACCATTCAAGCCAGGATAACCAACCGGGAAGCCAGCCCAACATGCGCTCCATCAATCCATCAAACTGGTTATACCCCAACCAGATTGCTAAGGAGAAGATGACAATATTAATTAATAAGGGCATCAGTACGAAAGGCCTTATGCCTTTTTTCATAATCAGTGAAAAACCACTAAAGGCATATGCAATACCTTGAAATAAACCCTTAATCATTTTGTTTCCTTATATATATAAACGCTAAAATCATTTTTCAGGTAATTATCCACCAATGTGTAGTCACTTGACAGGCTCGTAACAAACTCAATTATTTCACCAGGCTGAAAGCTTTGTAAATCCCAGCGACTGGCTGTCCATTCATCACGAGCATCCAGCAAATTAAAGGCGATGCCTTTGCGACAGGTATTAAACATGCGAGAAATAACTGCGTAAGTATATTGACTTGCACCATCAAACTTACGATTTAATGTCCCTGATAACGTCACATAATCAAAACTGTCCTGATCGGGATTAAAATCAAACAGGTCGCCAACCACAAGGTGTGCATCAGGATAGTGCTTACGCCCTTCTTCTATTAATTCCTGTGAAAGATCAATTCCGGTATAGGATATAGAACGCTTTGTGCGTTTTAAGTAAGTATTAAAATCACCAAATCCACAGCCAATATCCAATACACTATCGCCTGCCTGAATGCCCATATTGGCGATGATATTAAAGCGAGTTTCCTGTATTTCCTTACTACTCCACAACAGCGCATTAGGATGAAAACCATGACGTTTAAAGGCATCACGCTGGCTTGCAATGATTCTGTTACGCTGATCTTGTTTTAAAGAAGCCGTCATTTTGGCTATTCGCTCCCTTCAGACTCGATTACCAATATTCTGGCCTCTCCTTGCGGCATGGCAACATGCTCCACACCTTCACCGGCATAAAAAATATCACCGGCATACAGTATTGAGGTATGTTCTTTGTTGTTCTCTTTAAAATGCATTTCAACCACACCATCAAGTACCACAAAAACCTCTTCACCTGTATTGGTATGCCAATGATAGGGCTGATCTGTCCAGTGCAGACGCGTACTAATACCATTCATGGAGGCAATATCAAGAGCGCCCCATGCTTTATCAGCAATAAAGTCTTTGCTACGAATTGTTCTTTGCATTGGATTTCATTAGTTGACCGGTTTTTCTAGCACATAGATAGATTCCTTAACCTCATCCATGCGAGCATCCAGCATATCAATAGCATCATTTAAGCCACGGTTATAAAAATAACTCCCGACTTCTTCTGAAAAGAAATCTAGCAAGAATTCAGCATCAAAGTTACCTATTTCAACATTCAACTCTTCAGATAAGTACATTTTGATTTTAGGAATAATCCGTTCTTTTTCTTCTTTTGAAAATTTAATCACAGAATCCATAATATTCACGCCTCAAGGGACAAAAGCCATAAAAAGTGGGGGGTG
>JALWMR010000103.1 GCA_027083815.1 Thiotrichaceae bacterium | reverse complement strand
GAACGTTCTGCCTCCTCATCAAGTCCACATGGGCAGTGGTACTGCGTTTCATTGGAAAGGTATTTAGCATCATAATCATAAAAATCGGACTGAGCTTGCAAACGAATGGGAGGTAACACCTCATCACCTAAAATTGCCACAGTAAACTCTTTGCCAATCACCCATTGCTCTGCAAATACAACATCATCATATTGCGCTGCTTTTTCATAAGCAGGTCGCAACTGGTGCGCCTCGCTAACCTTGCTCATTCCAATACTGGAGCCTTCCTGAGCAGGTTTAACCATAACCGGCAAACCCAACTGTTCAACGACCTTATCAAAATCTGAATCAGCTGTTAAAATCTCAAAAGCAGGGGTTGGCAGCCCGGCACCCGTCCAAATTCGTTTTGTCATCAGCTTATCCATGCTGATAGCCGAGGCCATTACCCCACAGCCGGTATAGGGTATCTGTAATAACTCTAAAGCACCCTGTAGCTCACCATCTTCTCCACCTCTACCATGAAGAATATTAAACACCCGATCAAACTTTTGTTGACGTAGAACATCAAGAACATCACGACCCGCATCAAGCTTATGTGCATCAATACCTTTTTCCAGCAAGCCATGAAGGACTGCTTCACCGCTCTTCAAAGAAACCTCACGCTCTGCTGCCCATCCTCCCATCAAGACAGCTACTTTACCGAATTGCCTGGTATCAAACTGGGACATTACAATAATGAACCTCGTGATAATTGAGCGGGCAAACCGGCCGAGATAGCACCCACGCTACCCGCGCCCAAGGTTAATAGAACATCACCATCCTGTAGCTGGTTTTGCAGCACTTCGACAATATCTGCCTGATCCGTAACAAAAATGGGATCAACATTGCCTCTATTGCGAATCGCCCGTGCCAGAGAACGGCCATCAGCACCGGCGATAGGCTCTTCACTGGCCGCATAAATATCCATTAATACAAGCACATCAGGGTCAGACAGGACCTGTGCAAAGTCCTCAAACAAATCTCTGGTACGGGTATAACGATGCGGCTGAAAAAGAACCACCATGCGCCGATCTGGCCATGCACTTCGTACTGCTCTCATGGTTGCTTCCATTTCGGTGGGATGATGACCATAATCATCCACCAACATGACTGAACCCTGGTGGGTTTGCATTTCGCCATAACATTGAAAACGTCGACCTACCCCCTGGAACTTATCCAGGCCAGACAAAATAGCTTCATCGCTAACACCTAATTCGGTTGCAATGGCGATAGCCGCTAGCGCATTTTGGATATTATGTTCACCTGGCATATTAAGCGTAATATCCAGAGAAGGCGCATCTGCTCTATCAACAGTAAAAAAGCTTTGTGTACCATCGTAACGAACATTTTTAGCACGAATATCAGCATCATAATGAATGCCATAAGTAACAATGGTTCGCGTTATTTCCGGTAAAATATCACATACATTTTCATCATCAATACACAAAACTGCCAAACCGTAGAAAGGTAAATGATGCAAAAAATCAACAAAGGTTGCTTTTAGCTTTTCAAAATCGTTGTCATAGGTTGTTAAATGATCGGCATCTATATTGGTGACGACTGAAATCATTGGTTGCAATAGCAAAAAGGACGCATCACTTTCATCTGCTTCAGCAACCAGATATTCACCACTACCTAACCTGGAATTACTCGCGGTACTGTTTAACTTTCCGCCTATGACAAAGGTTGGATCAAGTCCGCCTTCTGCCAACAAGCTGGTTACCAGACTGGTCGTTGTAGTTTTACCATGCGTTCCTGCAACTGCAATGCCGTTACTGAAGCGCATAATTTCTGCAAGCATTTCAGCACGAGGTACTACTGGAATATTCCGCTCTTTGGCAGCCACCACTTCGGGGTTATCTTCGCTTACTGCCGAGGACACCACAACCACATTGGAACCTTCAATATTTTCAGCCGCATGGCCTTTAAAGATTTTTGCTCCCAACGACGCCAGGCGCTCCGTCATTGGATTTTGTGCCAAATCGGAACCCGTTATTTTATAACCAATATTGGCCAGTACTTCGGCGATCCCACCCATACCGGCACCACCGATGCCAACAAAATGAATCTGCTTGATGCGGCGACGCGCTAAATCATTAGGCTGCTTCATAACCTACGCCCCGCTTTTCTGTTTGTTTGATATGCGTAACATCACCGTTATCCAGCACTCCTACTGTTTCGACAAATTTATTTTGATAGGCTTTATCCTGTTTGACAGGCTCCTCTATCTGATAGTTATATCCTGCCTGTTTGGCACATAAGGCTGCCACTTCATCCGTTGCATGAGGTTTGGCTAACGCCCTTGCCTTCATGCTCATCTCAATGAGCTTATCCCGGTTAGCGCAAAGCTCCTCCAATAATGCAGACAAAGATTCCTGGGTTAATTCATCTTGATGCACCAAAATAGCACCATCAGCATCACTCAAATACTTTGCGTTGGCGGTTTGGTGATCATCCACCGCATAAGGGTAAGGTACTAAAACAGAAGCTATACCTGCGGCTGCAAGTTCTGCTACAGTCAAGGCACCTGATCGGCATATTACTAAATCAGCCCATGCATAAGCCTCTGCCATGTCTTCAATGAATGGCGTTACCTCCGCTTCAACATTCATTTTTTCATATAAAGCAATAGTCGATTCATCTTTGTTCTTACCCGCCTGATGCCTAACCACGGGACGTTTATCCAGTGGAATTTCACCAAGCGCCATAGGCACCACTTCATTTAATGCCTGAGCACCCAGACTTCCACCAAAAATTAATACATTGATGCGCCCCCAACGGTCTCCCAAACGCTTTGCAGGGTGCTCAAGAGCAGCAATATCCTTACGTACGGGATTACCCACACCAATGGCTTTTTCATTACCCGCAAATGTTCCCGGAAAACCTTCCAGCACATGGGTACAAAAGCGCAGTAATAGTTTATTGGTTAAACCAGGTATCGCATTTTGCTCATGTATCAACAAAGGCTTTCCCATCACAGAAGCCATCAAGCCGCCAGGCCCAGCAACAAAACCACCCATGCCCAATACGGCAGCGGGGCTAACTTTTCTGACAATGCCCCATGATTGAAACAGCGCTTTGCTCAACTGAAAGGGTGCAGCCAATAAGGTCGTTAAACCTTTGCCTCTTAGACCATTTACCGAAAGATAAACCATATCAATACCCGCTTCAGGTATCACTCTGGCCTCCAAACCTTTTGCTGTACCCATCCACACAACGGGAATACCTTGTGCCCGCAATGCTCTTGCTACCGCCAGACCGGGGTAAACATGTCCACCAGTACCGCCAGCGGTTATCATAATTGGCCCCAGTTTCTCAGCCTTTTGTTGATTTTCATTCATTGGGCTATCTGACATAATTTGCTCCCCCAACCTTTGACTGTTTTCTCAATTTGGTCTTTTTTGCCATTTTATTACGAGCCTTTTGAGCTTCACTATCACTTAAACCAAACAAGGCAATTTGTGTATCCCGGTGAACCCTCATTAACAGGGCGATAGCAATTATGGTAACCAGCAAGCTACTTCCGCCATAACTTATCAATGGAAGGGTCAAGCCCTTTGGTGGCAACAAGGCCAGATTCACGCCAATATGAAACAACACTTGAAAGCCTATCCAGAAGCCGATTCCATAGGCCAGATAAGCGGCGTAATGTAGCTTGGCACGATCTGCTCTAAAACCGATCACAAAAGCACGTTGCACTAGCCAGGCATACAAAAGCAAGGTGATAACAATACCAACAAAGCCAAATTCTTCGGCCAGAACCGCAAACACAAAATCATTATGCGCCTCTGGTAAATAAAACAATTTTTGCACACTGCCACCCAGGCCGGCACCAAACCAGCCACCATCACCGACAGCCATCAGTGCGTGAACCGTTTGATATGCCTTACCGGAGGCATGCGCCCAGGGATCCAGAAACGCGGTAACGCGAGCGCCGCGATAACCCATCAGGACCAAGGGAATCATGACCGCTATTGCTCCGACAAACAGAAAGGCCAGGCGTGAATACTTAACGCCACCAAGAAATAACAGGGCTATACCGGTTGCGGTTAATACCACAACTGAACCAAAGTCAGGCTCCAGCATGAGTAGTCCATCCGTTAGTCCAAGTAGCACCAAAGGAATCAATAAAGGCTTGAACGACGGTGAGTGAGCTAATTCTTTACCGTATCGCACCATATAACCGGACAGATACATAATCATGATTAGCTTTGCCATTTCAGACACTTGCAAAGAAACCGGCCCCAGACTGATCCAGCGGTGAGAACCGTTTACCTCTTTACCAATGCCCGGTATTAAAACGGCAACCAAAAGTATTAAAACAACAGGGAGAAGCTTCGCCCCTAGTGCCTGCCAATAGTTTGTTTTAATACGATAAACCAAATAGGCAACTACGATGCCCAGCATCAAAAAGACCAGCTGCCTGTTTAAGAAGTGATAAATATCACCATAGGTCTTTTCTGCCACCGCAATCGATGCTGACATCATGATAACAAGACCCAAACCAGTTAATAGCACCACACTTATCAATAAGCCGCGATCAACATATCGCTGCCAGGAAGGTTGAAAATCAGCAACGTTATTTTTAAACACATTAATAAACTTGTTAGACATGAGTCAGCTCCTTCTCTAACAAGACAACTTCCTGCATAAATATTTCTCCGCGAACGGCATAGTTATCAAACATATCAAAGCTGGCACAGGCTGGAGATAACAAAACATTATCCTGCTCATCTACCAAGGCCAATTCATGCGCTTGATGGACCGCTTCTTTCATGCTGTTTACAAACCGCACTGGAATTGATTCATCTACATATTTGGCAATTTCGTGAGCATCTTCACCCATTAAAACAACAGCACGGGCCTTTTCTGCGATTACAGCTTGCAGTGGTAAAAAATCCGCACCCTTGCCTTGCCCGCCTGCAATTAACACAGTTTTACCGGGCAAACCAGAGAGCGCGGCAAGCGTAGCCCCTACGTTTGTTCCTTTTGAGTCGTTATACCAATTGACACCCTTGATATTAGCTAGCCATTGGGTACGATGATCCATGCCCGAAAAGCTTTTCAATACGTCTTTCATGACTGATCTATCCAAACCAGCCACATCACCTAAGGCAATCGCCGCTAACGCGTTCGAAATATTGTGCTGACCAGGCAGCTTTATCTCGGCACTTGGCATAATAAATTCACTACCTTTTACCAGCCAGTCTTCGCCATCTTTCTGGTCAATACCATAATTTTCACCTTCAGGCTTATCCAGCCCAAAACTTATTGCCGGATAGTCTTTTGCCAGTTGGCGGCTAAACTCATCATCACGATTAAAAACAACATGCTGACAATGTTGATAAATAACCGCTTTTGCCGCTGCATACTGGTGAATATCATTATCATAACGATCAAGATGATCTTCACTGACATTCAATATAACCGCTGCCCTGGTTTTTAATGAGCGCGTTGTTTCCAGTTGAAAACTTGATAACTCCAGAACATAAAGTTCAAGTCCCTTGTCCTGCAACAAATCCAGAGCTGGCGTACCGATATTGCCACCCGTACCAACATTGACACCTGATTTTTTTGCCATCAAATCAAGCAACATGGTGACCGTTGTTTTACCATTCGAGCCGGTAATCGCAATAATCGGCTTACTATCGCCTACCTCTCGCGCAAACAGTTCAATATCACCAATAACTTCTGCACCTGAATTGTTTATTTCCGGGGTAGCAATAGCGATACCAGGGTTTACTATTAATTGACTTGCAGTTTTAAACCAATCCGCATTGAAGCTGCCGAAATGACTGCAAATATCAGCATACTCCCTTGCCAGATCATCCGCATTGGGTGGACTTTTACGGCTATCCACAACAGCAAAGTCACGTTTCTGGCTAGCCAGATAACGCGCAACCGAAAGACCGGTCTTTCCCAGACCGACGATCACTGTATTTGCTGTTATTTGCTGTGTATTCATTATAAAATCGTCTAATTAACTCTTAAAATCACTAAAATGTATTAAATAAGGGGTTAAAACAGGCTTAAAATAAGCTTAAAAAGTACACCCTCCCACTTTTTCCCTGTTTTCTCCAAGCTACCTAACTTTCAAGGTTGCCAATCCCACCAAAACCAAAATTATGGTAATAATCCAGAAACGTACGATGATTTTTGGCTCTGCCCATCCTTTTAACTCGTAGTGGTGATGAATCGGTGCCATTCTGAAGATACGCTTGCCACGCAACTTGAATGAACCAACCTGCAAAATCACCGAGACTGCCTCAAGCACAAAAACTCCGCCCATAATAAAGAGCACCAATTCCTGACGAACCAGCACCGCTACAATACCCAGTGCGGCACCGAGCGATAAGGCACCTACATCACCCATAAAAACTTGCGCCGGGTAAGTGTTAAACCATAAAAAGCCCAGCCCAGCCCCAAAAATAGCACCACAAAATGTCACCAACTCGCCAACACCCATCACGTAAGGTATGCCCAGATAATCCGATATTTTCACATTACCGGTGGCATAGACAAAAACGCCCAAAGCGGCTGCGATTAGAATCGTTGGCATAATTGCCAAACCATCCAGTCCATCAGTCAGGTTAACCGCGTTGCTTGTACCTACAATGACTAAATAGCTCCAGGGAATAAATAACCAGCCCATACCCCAATACCACTCTTTAATAACCGGGAAGTACAGAGTAGTTTCTACTGGCGTTTTCGCGGTTATATAAACAAACGTTGCAGCCGCAAGCGCGATGATTGATAGCCCCAGATATTTCAAACGAGAGGACAGACCTTTGCTGTTTTTTTCTTTCAACTTAAGGTAATCATCATAGCCACCTATCAAACCGGAACCGACCGTCACAAACAGTACAATCCACACATGCTTATTAGTTAAATCTGCCCAAAGCAAAGTAGAAATAGTAATCGCCATCAGAATCAGCGCACCGCCCATGGTTGGCGTACCTGCTTTAACCAAATGCGATTGAGGCCCATCATCACGAATTGGCTGGCCCATTTTCAGGCTGGTTAACGCCCGAATCATTCTTGGCCCAAGCACCAGGGAAATACCCAAAGCGGTTAATACCGATAAGATGGCACGCAAGGTTAAATATTGGAAGATATTAAACCCAGAGTAATATTGCGACAGCCATTCAAAAACAGGTAGCAACATCAGGTGTCCCCCTCATTTGCCAAACTCAGGGCTTCGACAGCACGTTCCATTTTCATGCTGCGCGAACCTTTGACCAGTATGGTCATTCTGTCTTTTGTTTCCTGAGCCAGCTCTTCTTTTATGGAAGCTAACAAGGCTTTCATATCATTAAAAGAACGCCCTTTATTACCAAACTTTTCGCAAGCCAGTGCGCTGTATTTACCCAGGCAATACATCCGGTCAATACCTGCTTTAAGGGCACGCTCACCGATATTTTGATGCAAGGTTTCTGCATCCTCGCCCAGTTCAGCCATATCACCTAAGATAAAGATTGTGTTTTTCCTATCAGCCAGCACATCTAATGCTGCTGAAGCAGAATCCGGATTGGCATTGTAAGTGTCATCCAGAATCTGCGAGTTATGAATACCAGCTAACGGAGCAAGACGCCCCTTCACTGGTTGTAGAGATTCGAGGCCTTTTGCTATTGTTTTTAGCTCAATCCCTAATGCGGTGGTCACCGCAGTTGCAGCAAGTGCGTTTAGTGCATTGTGACGGCCAAGCAGTTTGAGGTTAGCCCTAACCTCACTCCCTCCTGCTTTTATTACCAGACCCCCATCTGATAATAAGCGGCCGCTTATTGTTGCTTTATTACTAATGCCAAACGTTATGACCTCACGGTCTGTGTTGGAGTCCTTCCAGTAATCTGCAAACTGATCGTCTGCATTGATTATGGCGACTCCCTGAGTCCCCAACCCAATAAAAATCTCTCCCTTTGCCTGTGCCACACCTGCCACATCCCCAAATCCTTCCAGATGTGCTGCACCGGCATTGTTGATAACTGCCACGTCAGGTCGTGCAATTTTGCTTAAAAATTCAATTTCGCCAAAATGATTGGCGCCCATTTCGATGACGGCAAAATCATGCTCATCGCGAAGCCTTAACAGGGTTAATGGCATGCCGATGTTATTATTAAGATTGCCGTGAGTTGCCAGAACATTGCCTACCTGTGACAAAATAGCGGCAATCATTTCCTTTAGCGTTGTTTTGCCATTACTGCCGGTTAATCCAATCACTGGCTTGCTAAACTGGGCACGCCAGGCCGATGCCATATCTGCAAGTGCCTGCAAGGTATCTGCTACGACAATTTGTGGTAAATTACACTTTATTTTTTTACTCACCAGCGCTGCGCCTGCCTTACCTTCCAGATCTTTCACAAAGTCATGTGCATCAAAACGCTCACCTTTTATGGCAATAAAGAGTTGTTCTGCTTTTACCAAACGTGAATCGGTTGCGACCGAATTAACAGCCATATCCGCGCCAAATAACTTACCGCCAGTCATTTCTGCTATCTGTGAAAGCGTTAACCAACTCATGCGGCTAACCCCTGCAAAACTTTGCTTGCCTGTTCCGAATCATTAAAGGGTACGGTGCCCGTCGCCAAAATCTGCACACTTTCGTGACCCTTTCCAGCAATTAAGACGGCATCACCTGTTTGAGCCTGCGTCAGTGCCAGTTTAATGGCGCGAGCACGATCATGTTCAATCATGGCAAGCTCGGGCGCTTCAAAACCGGCAACAATGTCTTGCATAATTTGCTCAGGGTTTTCGCTACGCGGATTATCATCGGTGACAATCACCACATCAGCGTTTTGTTCCGCCGCCTGTGCCATTAGAGGACGCTTGCCTACATCACGATCACCGCCACAACCAAACACACAGATCAGCTTATTTTGAGTATGCTCGCGCAAGGCTTTTAACACCGTTTCCAGTGCATTCGGCGTGTGTGCGTAATCAACCACAACCAGAAAGTCGTTGTTTTCACCCGACACTTTCTGCATCCGCCCCGCAACTGTTTTAACGTGGGACAAACGTACAACTGCCTCACCAAGAGACATCCCCAAACCTAGCATTGCCGCCAGTGCCGCCAATAAATTACTCAAATTAAAGCGACCCAGAACGGGCGCATGCAAGATGTCAGACTGACCCTGATAATAAAGGGTTGCAGTGATGCCTGATTCAGTAAATTGTGCATCTTCAGCCACCAAAGAGCTTTGCGGATAGTCCCCAACAGGACCAATACCATATCCTATAAGTACACCCCCCCACTTTTCAGCACTTTTCTCGTTTATCAGACTGCGACCAAACCGGTCATCAAGATTTAACACCACTACCTTTAATTCCGGCCATGAAAACAGCTTTGCTTTTGCCTCAGCATAGGCTTCCAGTGTTTTATGATAATCCAGATGATCGCGACTTAAGTTGGTCAGCACTGCCACATCAAAGGCAACATTATCTACACGCCCCTGATCAAGCGCATGTGAAGAAACTTCCATGGCGACGGTGTTCACACCACTTTGTTTCATTTCAGCAAGGATTTTGTGTACGCTCAAAACATCTGGGGTGGTATGGCTAGCTTTTTGCAGTTTATCCAGCATACCCAAACCTATGGTACCAATCACCGCGCAGTCATCCATTGATTGTGCAAGAAAGTGGCTAACACTGGTTTTTCCATCGGTTCCGGTAATACCTATTAGATTAAGATCCTGACTTGATGAGCCATAGAAGCGATCTGCTATCAGCCCCAATACATCTCTTAATTGCTCAACTTCAAATAGAGGAATCGCCAGATCAGGCTGAGGCGCACCCTTATCTGACTCCCAGATCACTGCAATCGCACCGGCATCCTGTGCCTGCCCTGCATAAGCCAGGCCGTGTTGCTGTGTGCCTTTAAGCGCTACAAATAGCGAGCCTTTTTCCGCATCACGACTATTGAGCGTGATAGAAGAAACATCCGGGTCTTTATCTACCGGCACACTAACAATACCGTTTAGAAGGTCAGATAGTTTGGCTGTCGCTGTAGTCATCAAGCATCATCCTCTACATTTAGTAACGAGGATTTCTCAGGCTTGGCTTGCTTTATTTCCGGAAGATCATCCGGGGCGATATCCATAATACGCAGTGCATTCGCCATGATTTTTGAGAAAAGAGGAGCTGCCAACCTGCCACCACTGGCTTTTGCCACTTTAGGCTCATCAATCATCACTGCTACAACCAGACGTGGATTAGTAGCAGGCGCAATACCAACAAAGCTCACCACGAGATTGTGCTTGCTATAGCGTTTATTAATAAACTTATACGCCGTGCCCGTCTTGCCTGCCACATGATAACCATCAATAGCAGCATTTTTCCCAGTAGCATCTGTCTGCACAACTGCCTGCATCATGCGGAGTACTGCTTTGGCATTCTTCTCACTCATAACCCGTTGACCAAGCACCTGCCCTTCCTGCTTAAAAATACTAACAGGGTTCAAAACACCACCAGTAGCAAAAACCGAATAGGCATGAGCCAGCTGCAACAAACTTACCGACATGCCATAGCCATAACCATGCGAAACACGGTCAACTTTCCCCCACTTATCATAATAAGCAAGTTTCCCTTCCGACTCACTAAAGAAGCCCGCATCAGGTTTACGTCCAAAACCCACTCTGTTTAAAAATTTCCAGTGATCCTTAGACTTCATTAGCAATGCAACCTTACTGGCCCCGACATTACTCGATTTAGCCAAAATTCTTGATAAGGTCAAAGTGCCATAGTCTCTTGGATCTTTAATAACTGTTTTACCCACCTTGAAGCGACCCGGTGTAGTTTCTATCGAAACATCCGCTCCAATAACCCTTGCTTCAAGTGCTGCACCAATCGTTAAGGGTTTTAGCGTAGAACCTGGCTCAAACGAATCAACAACCGCACGATTACGATAAAGATACGGCCTCAGTGAGTTACGATTATTGGGATTAAAGCTTGGCATATTTGCCATAGCCAATATCTCACCCGTTTTGGCATCCAGTACCACCACCGAGCCCGACTTGGCATTCAGCTTGTAAACTTCCCCTTTTAATAATTTATAGGCAATATATTGAATTCGATGATCCAGGCTAAGCTGAACAGTCTCGCCCGGCACCATGGTTTCCAGCTCTTCAATGCTTTCAACCAGGCGCCCCCGACCATCCCGAATCACACGATTGCGGCCCTCTCGACCTGCCAAACGATCATCCATTGAGCGCTCAATACCTTCAATACCTTCGTCATCAATATTGGTAAAGCCAACTACATGCGCAGTGGTTTCGGCCATTGGATAAAAGCGCCTGTATTCACGGCGAGTACTCAAGGTAGGAATATCAAGATCAGAAATTTTCTGTGCTTTTTCAGGCTCTATCTGACGCGCCACACGATAGAATTGCTTGGATGCAACCTTTTGCAGACGCCTCTCAAACTCCCCTTTCCCTAAACCAAGAATACTCTCTAGCTGACTTTCTTTTTCAGCCAGTTTCTGCAAATCCATGGCCGCCAGCTTTGCAATATCACCCTTTCCCGACAAAGCCTCTTTTTGCAATTCAGACTTAAAATTGAGTAGTTTACGTGGATCTAGCACAATCGAAGCAACAGGAGAACTAATTGCCAGCGACTCACCATTTCTATCAACAATCATACCCCGATAAGCCGGAACCTTTACCGTACGCAACTGGCGCTTGCCCGCCTGCTTCTTCAACCAGGATTGCTGAAATGCCTCAAGATAGATCGCACGACCCAATAAGACAATAATACCTGCCAGTAATAACAGCATTAATACCCAGCGACGCCCACGGTACACCGGAGATACGTTTGCTCCAGCTCGCTTGCGCATCCCGGCCGAATGCTTGTGGCTACGTTTAGTCACTTAAAGCAATCTCGGATGTGATCGTATTAATAAGCGGGGAAGATAATGATTTTTCAGACTCGCGCACGATCATTTTCTCAGAGGCTTTAGGAATTTTCATTTTCAGATCCCAGCGAGCTCGCCTTTCAACCAGTACTTGATTCAGTATTGCGCCTTGCTCCAGTTTCAAACGACTCCACTGAGCAGCCAGCGCATCACGCTCCTTCTCTAGCTTCTGAAGCTGCATAAATGCCACTCTTGATTCATGTCGGTGCACCACTGTTTTAATGGCCACAAAAATTACGGACACGAACAGTATCGCCAAAATGGGCAACTGCCAGTTAGTTACTGAATCGACCGTTATTTGCTTTTTAACAACCTGGTTATCAATCATTGCTTTTCACCTACCCTCATAATTGCACTTCGCGAACGCACATTTGACTCCACCTCCTGACGAGATGGCTTTATCGCTTTACCAATCAACTTAAAATCAGGCCTGGATATCTGGTCTTCCATAACAGGCAGACCACGAGGCATATTCGGCGCACTCGATTGCGCCTTCAGAAAACGCTTTACAATACGATCTTCTAAAGAGTGAAAACTAATCACAACTAGCCGTCCTTTGGTAGCCAGACACTCTACTGAGTTATCCAGACACTGCTTTAAGTCATCAAGCTCACGGTTAATAAAAATTCGAATCGCCTGAAAACTACGTGTTGCCGGATGTTTTCCCGGTTCTTTCTTTTGTAGTCGCATGGGGATAGAAGCCGCAATTATTTCAGCCAACTGAAGTGTTGTACTGATAGGGGTCTCAGCTCTCTTCTCCACTATAGCCCTCGCAATTCTGCGAGACATTTTATCTTCACCATACAAATAAATAACATTTGCTATCTCTTCCTCTGTTGCTTTAGCTATCCATTCAGCAGCACTTTCACCCTTACCAGGGTCCATGCGCATATCAAGCTTTCCATCACGAACAAAACTAAAGCCCCGAGAAGCATCATCTAATTGCGGCGAGGACACACCCAAATCTAGCAACAAGCCATCCACCTTCTCCAGACCAACATCTTTCAAGGCATCCGGAAAGTCCTTAAAGGACCCTTGCCAGATCAATACCCGCTCATCATCTTTATAAACTCCCTTCGCATGAGCAATGGCAAGCGGGTCTTTATCTATTAGCAACAATCGCCCTCCAGGGCCCAGTTGCTTTATTATTTCAGCCGAGTGTCCACCTCGACCAAAGGTCGCATCAATATAGACACCATTATTCTTTATATTTAACGCCTCAACAGCCTCATACAACAAAACTGTTTCATGCTGGTAAGCACTATCATCCACAGGCTACATTTTTAAGCGGATTGTGCCGCTTTGTACCAGTCTCTTGGCTTCTTCTCTGTCAGCCTTCTGGTTATCGTCCCAGGCTCGCGCATCCCACAAATGAAACGAACCAATTTGACCTGTGAGCATAACTTCCTTTTCTATACCTGAAACCTCTCTTAACGAGGGAGGAATCATTATCCTGCCCTGTCCGTCCATTTCGGTTTCTACGGCAGGACTAATAATCACACTGGTAAACATCTCTGCCTGAACTGTATCTTCAATGTCTTGTATCTGCTCAACAATGTCATCAAATTTTCTTTTGGGATATAACACCAAACATTCTTTAAATAGATGCCTCGTTAAATACATTAAACCACCTGACTCATCCGAAAGAATGGCATCACGGTATTTGGTCGGAATTGCTATCCGCCCACCCGCATTTACATTCAATCTCTGTGAGCCAATAAAAGACACTTAATCCAACCACCCAATTACTTTCGAAAGCAGTAGAGCAACAAACAAAAACCAATTTAATCCAATTTTTGCCAATCAACTCATAATTTCTCCATATTTTACCATTTACCCACCAGAAAACAAGCAAAGAGTGAATAAAAAGTCCTTTTAAAGACAAGCAGTTAGCTGTCGCGCTTAAAAACCATAGTCAACGCTGTAATATGCTATTTTTAATTAGATGGATAGCTATTGGATCTCATATATCACATTAGGAGTGTACTCTTTTTGTTCTATTTTATAGGGGAATGCAATTATTTAATGATGAAAAAAATCGCCTTTAAAGATTCAACAAATTTCCTTAGCGATAGAGACAAGCAAATTTTTAAGGCATAATTAAGAGTCTTTGTTTTCAGGCCAAACCGCTATGTCCTACTATAAAAACCACATCTTTTTTTGCACCAATATTCGCGAAGATGGCAGCCAATGTTGTGGCCTGCATGGCGCTCAGGAAATGCGTGACTATATGAAAAAACGCAGTAAAGAACTGGGCCTGGTACGCAGTGGGGAGGTGAGAGTCAATACGGCCGGCTGTTTAAATCGCTGCGAATCAGGCCCGGTCATTGTCATTTATCCTGATGAAACCTGGTATACCTTTATTGATAAAGCTGACATTGATGAAATAATTGATAAACACCTTGTTAAAGGCAACATAGTGAAGCGCCTGTTAATAGATAATCAAGCTATTTAGCTCATGTCACTCAATCTAAATAAGCTTAAGCTTTATGCAGAGCTGGTTCGCCTTAATCGCCCCATAGGCATCTATTTGTTATTGTGGCCTACTCTATGGGCCTTGTGGTTTGCCTCGAACGGAATTCCCAGTCTTAAATTACTAATTATATTTTCATTGGGGGTGATATTAATGCGCTCCGCCGGGTGCGCCATCAACGATTATGCTGATCGCGACTTTGATAAGCATGTCGCCCGTACCAAAAACCGCCCTTTAACATCAGGCAAAATAACTAATAAAGAAACCCTGATTGTCTTCGCTGTGCTAACCCTGGCTTCTTTTTTATTAGTAGTACAACTTAATACTGCCACCATTCTTTTATCCATCGTAGCAGTGATCCTTGCAGCGACTTACCCATTTATGAAGCGCTATCATTATTTCCCGCAAGTCCATTTAGGAGCCGCCTTTGCCTGGGCTATCCCAATGGCCTACACCGCAATTACCAACCAGACGCCTCCGCTAGAAGCCTGGCTGCTATTTATCGCGGCATTATTGTGGACAACAGCCTATGACACCCAATATGGCATGGTTGACCGTGAGGATGATCTCAATATTGGCGTTAAATCAACAGCCATATTATTTGGTAAATATGACAATGCAATTAATGGCGCATTACAACTATTAACGTTAATACTGTTAACACTTGTTGGCATGATTAATCACCGTGGCATGTTTTTTTATGGTGCTATACTGATTTCCGCCTGCTTTATTGCTTACCAGCAATTACTAACGAAAGACCGGGAACCTGTGAAGTGCTTGCAAGCCTTTTTAAACAATAACTGGGTTGGCATGATTATTTTTCTGGGAATAGCATTCGACTACTTTTTTAACCCGTTAGCTAGTTAGATACGCAAATATACAGTAATATCGACAGACTTTTTGACCTATAAAAAACGGAATACCCTGATGACAACAGAAAGACAAAGCTCTTTTAGCTATGAAGAACTAATTAAATGCAGCCAAGGTGAAATCTTTGGTGAAGGCAACGCACGCCTTCCCGCTCCTCCGATGCTTATGATGGATCGCATTGTTGAGATAAATGCCGACGGCGGAGAGTTTGGCAAGGGACAAATGATTGCCGAATTAGATATTAAACCCGAGCTTTGGTTTTTTGAATGCCACTTCCCTACTGATCCTGTCATGCCAGGCTGTCTGGGTCTGGATGCCATGTGGCAGCTTATTGGTTTTTATCTGGGCTGGCTTGGCAATCCGGGACGCGGTCGCGCACTAGGCTCTGGTGAAGTTAAATTCTTTGGCCAGGTATTACCAACGGCTAAAAAAGTAACTTATAAAATAGATATGAGCCGTGTTATTCAACGAAAACTGGTAATGGGTGTTGGCAATGCCACCATGGAAGTCGATGGCAGGGAAATATACTCGGCAAAAGACCTGAAAGTAGGCTTATTTACATCGACAGAGAACTTTTAATTACTCCTGTCTTCATACCTTCACTTATAAATAGTTCTAAAAGTACACCCCCCACCTTTTTGTGGCTTTTCTCCTTTTTTGAGACCTTTGCATGAGAGTATGGCGAGAGAAAAATTAGCGTAATTTTCCTGATTTTTTGTAGATTTGAGGATAATAGCAGGGCTATTGACCGAAAATATACGAAAAAACAGGGGAATTTAAGCAGTTTTTATCCGTCATATCTTTCGTGCAAAAGTCTCTTTTTAACTAGTACGCCAATAAAAAAGCTCCTGATTCAAAGAATCTGGAGCTTTTTTATTGCATTTATTGTATAAGCTAAATCAAATTAATCATCACCCAGGCTCATCATAAACTGCAATATATACCAGAACAGCAAACCAACACTTGAGAACAGGGATAACGCAGCCGCTACATGCTGCTCAGTATGGTATTCATGAATAATATTCGATGTACTATAAAGCACTGAAGCCGCAGCAAAGATTATCATTGCACCAGAGAACCAAAGTCCTAACGAAAAACCAAACAGCAAACTGGCAATAATCATACCCATGGCAACAAAGCCACCAATCATTAAAAAGCGTCCCATAAAGGAGAAGTTAATTTTGGTTGAGAAGGCCGTAAAGGTTAAACCTGCTACCAGTGCAGCTGTTACTATGGCAGCATTTTGCAATAGTGTTCCACTCGGATCACGCATTAAGGCCATATAGATAAGCGGCATAAAAATAACGGCTTCGGCAATGACAAAAAGACCCAAACCCATATATTGCTTTTCACGCGACATACCAGAGTGCGCCCAGTTATTGGCTACGGTTGAAACCAGCATAAAAGCACCGAGAACAATCAACCAGCTCCACTTGCTACCAGCCAGCATAGCCACAAAAGAATTAGCAACACCCGATTGCAATAATAAAGTTTCAACCACAGCAAAAGCCGCAATAGCCCCTGCCAAATGCACATAAGTGCGTTTAATAAAATTAGCACGCTCCGTTTCAGGAGCATTGGCAACAATTTGCCCCGTACCTATATCCAAATGACTCATTTAAACCTCCTAAATAATTGTTATATAAAATCAATACGTTATTAGTCTACCATTATGGGGATTAAGTTCCAAAAAACAACACTTTTTAGATAGACGTTCTATCTAGAACCGTTTTACACAAATCAGTCTACCCTACAAGCTGACAAAATAAGGTATTGCAAGCAACAAAACCCCTAAAATAACCAATACCGTGACATTAGGCATAAAATAGGGATAGGCCATTAATGCAACGCCGGCAAGTAATGGGATAACTGATTTTTGTTTACGCCCATAACTAAAAAAACCAATTCCTATTCCACTAAAAAGAACACTCCAGACTAACATCGCTTCATTCATTTCTTATTCCTGGCTCGCTGTCATCGCTTCTTCATATTGTTCACTGATTTCCATCCACTGGTTTTCTATATCCAACAGTGCTTTGTCAACCTCACTCTTATCCCGCAAATTTGCTTTTAGCACGTCTTTATTTTCTTCAAGATAACTGTCAGGGCTAGCTAGCATTGCTTCAAGATCAGACTGTTTTTTACTTAAACTATCCATTTCCTTTTCTATTTGTTTTAGCTTATTACGCAATGGCTGTAGCTTTTTCCGTCGTTGCGCTTCCAGTTGTCGCTGTTCCTTTCGCGAAGGTTCTTTCGCTTGTATGGAGTTCTCTCCAGATAAAACATCGTTTCGCTTAAGCGCTTCTGCAATATATTTTGCATAATCATCCAGATCACCCTCAAACGGCTCAGCTTTGCCATCGTGCACAATAACCAGATCATCTGTGACTGTTTTGAGCAGGTGGCGATCATGCGAAACAATCACCATTGCACCTTGAAAACCTTGTAAAGCAACACTCAAGGCGTGGCGCATTTGCAGATCGAGATGATTGGTTGGCTCATCCAATAATAATAAATTAGGCTTTTGATAAACCAGCAATGCCAAAACCAGTCGTGCCTTTTCACCGCCAGAAAAAGGTTTGACTGGCTCATCGACGCGCGAACCTTTAAAACCAAAACCTCCCAGATAATTACGCAAATCC
>JALWMR010000102.1 GCA_027083815.1 Thiotrichaceae bacterium | reverse complement strand
CTTGGTGCGGGCAGCGGTAAGTTTATTCTCTATTGCCTGTAAATCATCTTGCATCATATATCTTAGTCATAAAGCATTATATCGCCAATGGAGCTCGCCCATTGTGCAAACTCAGGAACGGCAAACAGGTCATCACCAATGGCGCGTAACATGTCAGAGATCAACATAACACCCATTTCTTTTTGCCGAAAAGCCTTGGCATAATTTAAAATATGACCATAAACCATAGTTGTATCCGTATTGGCATTGTCACTGTTTTTAGCACGAATAGCACGTCCTACCAGGGCAGAGGCGACCGCATATTGAAGGTCGATTTCTTTGGGTGCCTTAATGTCCTCACCACGTAAAATGGCATCCAAATCAGGCATTTGATCCATACTGTCAATAAATGCCTTTAATTCAATTCCCGCTGCCGGGCCAACGCAAGCCTGCAAACTACCAAGTAACACTTGCGGCGTATCTGAAAACTTGACTAAGGCATTGTGTACAAACTGCCAGGAGCGTGGCGACGGGAAGGCAACCGGATTATGAGCCGGATCAAAATCAAATAACAACTCAGGACGAAAGCGTAAAAAGGCAATGATGCGTTCATCAATATTGTGTTTATAGGCCCAGCTAACCCAGTCATCCAGATTAATATCAACCTCGTAATGCGAAAAACGATTGGCTAAAGGAGAGGGCATGGTGTAGGTCACACCTCTATCACCCTGACGGTTACCGGCGGCAAAAATCGCCCAGCCATCTGGCACATGATATTCTCCCAGGCGGCGATCCAGTATTAACTGATAGGCTGCTGCCGATACGCTCGGTACGGCCGATGTAATTTCATCAAGAAACAAAATTCCCTTCGCACCGTGTTTCTCGGCATTGGGAAGCATGGAAGGAATCGCCCATTCAACCTGACTGCCTGTTTCGCCAGCATCCGTATCACGAAAGGGTATTCCGCGCAGATCACTTGGCTCCATCTGGGACAAACGAATATCAATTACTGGAATATTATTGCGCTCACCGATTTGATTAATCAGGTCAGATTTACCAACACCAGGTGGCCCCCACAACATCACTGGCGTATGGCTGCCATTCTGGGCGCCAATAAATTCCTTATCCAATACAATATTCAAGTGTGCTGGCCGCATAATTTATCTCTTCTTTTGCTTCTGATTTTGGCGACATCATAGGTTTTTGCCATTCCCGATGCAATAATTCATACAAAATAAGGGATATACACATTCCCCTGGAAAAGCAGTAGAATTGTGACTTTTAAATAACTGGCTTTTCTTTATGTCTGACCACGCTGATAAACCTGAACACTTTACCATTGAAAAACGCATTTTGGTGGCAATGCGTAAAACACTGGGTAATATTGTAAAAGATGTAACGCCCTCAAGCTCAGCCTTGAAATCCCCTTTAAGTGATGCAACGGTTGAAGACATTAAAATGTGCTTTGGACTGATTTCTGCACGCGAACAGGAGATAGCCAAAGAAGCTGGCGTAGAGCTTAATGAGCGCCCCCAATACCCAGACAGTAAACAGAAATCAAATGTTGTTTCTTTGGACTCTTTATCAAAAACAAGCAACTCAGCACACAATACATCTGACAAGGAGTCATAAAATGGCGGCAAAAACCTACAAAGATTACAGTAAAGAAGATATGCTCAGCCTAACTCAAGGCGTGATGGCCTATATTGATGGCTGGAAGTTATCCTCAGAGCAGGCATTAGCGCTACTTGGCCTTAGCAAAGCATCTAAAACCCGCCACCTGAATAGTTTTCGAATGGGTGACAGAGCCTTCCCGGAAACGGATGACTTGCTGATTCGCATAGATCATATTATCGGTATTGCAGATGCCTTGCGTACCACCTTTCCCTTTAGTGACAAGATGCGTTTGCTTTGGTTGCGTAAGCCACATCGTCGCTTTCAAAAAAACACGCCTTTAGCCGTTATTATGTCGGATGATACACCCAATGGACTGATGAAAGTGCGTATGGAAGTGGATTGTAATTATGGTTACAGTATTTCTGAGGCAATGCGCGAGCAACAGGCCACCAATTAAGACTATTTGTTGACGTTTACCGAGAAAAGCCATAAAAAGGTGGGGGGTGTACTTTATAACTCTCTTTATAGGCACTTTTTAGTACTTTTTCAGCGATAGAGAATGTTAAAGTCTAATATGACACCTAAAAACAAGCAGAAATGGCAAGAATTACTCGCTTTTGATGCACATCATGTCTGGCATCCCTATACCAGCATGAAAAACCCGCCTCCGGTATTACCTGTTGTGTCAGCTAAGGGGGTGTATTTAGAACTAGCCGATGGACGCAAGCTGATTGATGGTATGTCTTCCTGGTGGTCGGCCTTGCATGGTTATAATCACCCTGTTTTAAATCAAGCGCTTATAGAGCAATCCAGGAAAGTCTCTCATGTTATGTTTGGTGGCTTAACTCATCAACCTGCCATCACACTTGCCCAAAAACTAATTGGTATCACTTGTGATAATTTGCAGCATGTATTTTTTGCCGATTCTGGCTCGGTCGCGGTTGAGGTATCGATTAAGATGGCACTGCAATACTGGCAAGCGCAAGGTAACACGCAGAAAACACGCTTGATGACAATCCGCAATGGCTATTATGGCGATACGTTTGGTGCCATGGCGGTGTGTGATCCGGTTAATGGCATGCACGGCCTTTTTCGCAATATTCTGGCAGAGCATATTTTTGCCGATGCGCCCATGACAACAACGCTGAAAGGTCGGCCAGTTAACTGGGCCCCTGAATTTATTGATGATTTTGCCAATAAGCTAGCTAAACATCACGAACAAATCGCCGCTGTTATACTTGAGCCAATGGTACAAAACGCTGGCGGAATGCGTTTTTATCACCCTGAATATTTGCAACAGGTACGACGGCTCTGCGATAAGTATCAGGTGCTTTTGATTCTGGATGAGATAGCCACGGGCTTTGGCCGAACCGGAACACTGTTTGCTTATGAGCAGGCTAATGTCCAGCCCGATATAATGACAATTGGAAAAGCCTTAACTGGCGGTATGATGACTTTATCAGCGGTATTAACCAGTGACAAAGTGGTCGATGGCATTGAAGCACAGGACGGTAGTGTGTTAATGCATGGGCCTACCTTTATGGCCAATCCACTGGCATGTTGCGTGGCTAATGCATCAATTGATTTGCTCCTTGAATCGCCCTGGAAAGAACAGCTTAGCCAAATAGAAAGACAGTTAAAAGAAGAGCTTGCACCTTGTTCCAGCCTGGATTGTGTAAAAGAAGTGCGTATAAAAGGTGCTATCGGCGTGGTCGAGTTATATGAGCCGATTGATACTGTATGGTCACAACCACTTTTTACCGAACGAGGTGTTTGGCTGCGACCTTTTGGTAAATTGGTCTATGTTATGCCTCCCTTTATAATTAATAAGAAGGAGCTTGGCACTATCACATCCGCTATTTATTCTGTTCTCAAGCTAAAGGGTACTAACGAACAAAAAAGAGGCTAGCAAAGAGTTAACTTATGCTAGCCGATACTTCCGACCATACCATTAGCTTCCGGTATTTGAAGATCTTCGATAACTTTAATAAAACCGATAAAAGCCAAATGTTTTATTCTGCAAGGCGTTCCCAGGTTTCAATCACGGTATCCGGGTTTAGTGAAATACTGTCTATCCCCTGCTCCATCAGCCATTCAGCCAGATCTGGATGATCCGAGGGGCCTTGTCCACAGATACCAACATACTTGCCTTCTTTTTTACAGGCTGTAATAGCCATTTCAATCATGGCTTTGACCGCAGGGTTTCTTTCATCAAAGCCTTCGGCGACCAGACCAGAATCACGATCAAGACCCAATGTTAATTGAGTCATATCATTGGAACCAATTGAGAAACCGTCAAAATACTGTAAAAATTCTTTTGCCAATACAGCATTCGAAGGTAATTCACACATCATAATATGCCGTAGCTCGTTATCTCCACGACCCAGACCATTTTCAGCTAACAAACTAGTGACTCCTTTTGCTTCTTCCAGAGTGCGCACAAAGGGAATCATCACTTCTATATTAGTAAAGCCCATTTTGTCACGTACATATTTTATGGCTTCACATTCCATTTCAAAGCAGGGTCTAAATGATTCATCAAGATAACGGGCTGCACCCCGAAAGCCAATCATTGGATTTTCTTCATGAGGCTCGTAATTCTCACCTGCAATCAAATTTGCGTATTCATTCGATTTGAAATCAGACAGTCGCAGAATAACCGGCTTTGGGTAAAAGGCTGCTGCCAATGTAGACACACCTTCTATAACCCGCTGTATAAAGAAGTCTTTGGGGCTGGCATAGGCATCGGTTCTCTCTCTTATGGTAGCCTGTAGCTCAACAGATTGTTTATCCAGCTCCAGCAAAGCACGAGGGTGAACGCCAATCATATTATTAATCACGAATTCCATACGGGCCAGGCCGACCCCTTTATTGGGTAGCTGGCAAAAGTCAAAAGCACGATCTGGATTACCTACATTCATCATTACTTTTAAGTCCAGCTCGGGCATGGTATTCACTTCGGTTTTTATCACCTTATAATCAAGCAAACCTTCATAGGCGTAGCCGGTATCACCTTCGGCGCACGACACCGTAACATCGGTATTATGTGCAATACTGTCTGTAGCATCGCCACAGCCAACAACTGCCGGA
>JALWMR010000101.1 GCA_027083815.1 Thiotrichaceae bacterium | reverse complement strand
AATTTGGCTAAGCCCCGCAGGGTAAGCCTCTAAGGCATCATCTCCGTTGTTGCACTTCTTGTGAAGGCAACAAGCATTCCCTGCGAAGTACGCCTAGGATATGATGCCTTAGAGGCTTACAGAATTACTTTGAACTCTTTTGTATTAATATCGTACACTATTGAAAAGCATCTCTAGTTGTTTGATAAACAACAGAAAACGATAGGTGCCATAAATAGAGTATTTTTTGCTTCACATAATAAATACTATCCGTTTTACATTCTAAGGTTGTCATATGAAAAAAGGCGTTTACATCAGCTTATCGCTTCTACTTTCAATACTATTACTTGGTTGTGGAGGTGACGACTCTATTAGTAATATTACACCACCACAAGACTCGCCCATTACCGACAACCACATTCTAACAGTCTCATCAGCAAAAGAGGCTTCAGCATTTCTTTCCAGGGCCAGTTTCGGGGCGAAACAAACAGACATAAATGCACTTCACTCATTAAATAACTATGAGGCATGGATAGATCAACAGTTTTCTCAGCCAGCAAGTTATCATCTTCAATGGGCTTATTCTTATGCTCGTGGTGTTGACGGGGTTGCTAATTTAAAAGATAACCCTGAAGATTGGCAAACCTACGGTGGCACTCTTGGCTACTTACAACGTGATGCCTGGTGGGACATTGCTACCTTTGGTAAGGATCAATTACGCCAGCGAGTTGCCTTTGCACTGAGTGAAATTTTTGTCATCTCAAAAAACAACGGTGCATTATTAACTCAGGCTGATTCCAGAATGTCTTATTATGATGTTTTGGTAAAAAACGCTTTAGGAAATTTTGAAACACTACTGAAAGATGTAACCTTTCACCCCAGCATGGGAAAATACCTAAGCTACCTTGGCAACCCAAAAGGTGACCCCGTTAAAGGCACGCATCCGGACGAAAACTATGCTCGAGAGCTTATGCAACTTTTCACCATTGGGCTTTATGAGCTTAATCTTGACGGTACCCGCAAGCTACTAAATGGTAAGCCAATACCAACTTATACTCAAAAAGATATTCGTGAGATGGCCAAGGTCTTTACCGGGCTCACAGATCAGAATGGCACATTTTTTATAGCCGATGGCGAGATTACACACGCCTCAAATATTAAACCAATGATCGCCATGGATGAATATCATGATCGCACAGAAAAAACAATCCTGGGTCAAACTATTCCTGCTGGTGGTGATACAGTCAGTGATATTAATCAGGCATTGCATATTCTTTTTATGCACCCTAATACGGCACCCTTTATCAGCAAACAACTCATACAGCACCTTGTGACCAGTAACCCATCCAGCCTGTATGTAAAAAGGGTTGCCACTGTTTTTAATAATAACGGCAGTGGCATACGAGGCGATATGAAAGCAGTCATTAAGGCTATTTTACTTGACAAAGAAGCCTTAAGAAACGATAACCATCCTGCTAATTTCGGTAAGTTTAGAGAGCCGTTACTCTTTTTTACCCATCTTTTTAGAGCCTTCAATGCCAGCAACGAGCAACATATTCTCAAACAAAAAAACAAGCCGCTCTACCAATATGCTAGCTTTAACTTTAACGGCACTGGCATGACTCAGCAGGAAGGTCCGCTTGAAGCACTAACAGTGTTTAACTATTTTACCCCGGACGATGCACCCTTTGCGCTAAAACAACAGGGATTACTGGCACCGGAGCTTACAATTTACGGCAAAGATGGCATAGATGATGTGTTAATGGGCATTATTAATAAAAATGGCTTTATCTATGATACCTACGACCTGAGCATTAATTTAGACCTTCGTCAGGAAAAAGCCTACGTAACAAACAAAGATTTTACCGGGCTACTTAATCATCTTGATTTGTTGCTCACCGCTGGAGCAATGAGCAATACGACTAAATCAAGCATATTGGCCTACCTTAACAATGCAAAAGATGATGAAGGTAATCCGCTAAGCATCGAACAGCTAAGCCGTTACGCCATTGCATTAGTCATCACCTCACCCGATTACGCTTTGCAGCGCTAACCCGAAAAACTAGAGAAGATATGAAAAGAAGCATGAACAGGCGAGAATTTCTAAAACTTTCGGCAGCCAGCGCCACTCTATTACCAATGCTGTCAGCCAATAATTTACTTGCGGCGCAAACTAGCGATGAATATAAAGCGATTGTTGTTATCTATTTAAAAGGAGGAGCCGATGTTTTTAATATGGTTGCTCCCATTGATGATGCACACCAGGCTTATGCAGATGCACGTGGCGGGATTGGTTTGCCTAAAGAAAGCTTGCTACCCATTTCAGATCAGTATGGTATGCGTGAAAATATGCAGGCAATGCAACAGCTCTATGCACAACAAAAGCTAGCGATTATTGCCAATGTTGGCACCTTACTAAAGCCTGTAACAGCAGCTGAAGTTAAAGCAGGAGCGGCCATTCCCTTTGAACTTTTTGCACACAATACACAGCGGCGACAATGGATGTTTGCTGATGCCAAAGGGCAAACAAAAAACGGTTGGGCATCACGCATTGCTGATAACTATTACAGCACGCCAAACCCCTATTCCAATATCAATGTGGCAGGGGTTAAAAACCTCCTACAATATGGTGGTAAGGCGGATGCATTACAGTTTGAGGACGCATTCATATCACCAGATACCATGACCTACTATGGTTTTGGCCCAAAATCTGGTGGGGGAGAGCTTGGCAAAGTTTATCAAGAACTGTATGAAAATAAACGCAACGACCCGCATAAGCTAATGGCAGAATTCGCCAAAGAAAGAGTTAATCAGCTTAACCTGCCGCTTAAATTACTCAATCTATTTGATGGTGTTCAGGAATTTGAAGGCTTTAGCACGGGCACCCATGAAACCGGAAAACCACTCGGCTCGCAATTAGAGCTTGTAGCTAAAATTTTATCGGTTAAAGATAACTTTCCTAATAAGACCAAACGCCAGATATTCTTTGTCGATCATCACGGTTGGGACACGCACGACAAGGATAATGAATCTCTGGTAGGATATTTAAGCGAATCCTTGGGTGCTTTTCAAAATGCACTACAAAAACTTGGCATCGAAGAACAAGTAACTACCATCACCGCTTCTGAATTTGGTCGTTCAATCACTGCTAATAATTCTGGAACAGATCACGGCTGGGGAAGCCATGCTTTCGTTATGGGAGGTGCCGTTAAAGGTGGGCAAATATTTGGTGAAATGCCCCTTCTTAGCAAAGACTCCCCTGATTTCTGGCAAGATCGGCTCGTGCCAAGCACATCAATAGATCAGTATTTAGCCACCATAGTGCGCTGGTTTGGAGCAACAGAAAGTGAACTGGCATCCATTTTCCCTAATCTGACAGCTTTTACGCCGCATGATATGGGCTTTATGACCTAATTTCACCAAAATTGTTAAAAAGAACAATTAAAAAGTACACCCCCCACCTTTTTGACCTTTTTCTCCTAATGTACGGAACTCGCCTCATCAAGAGGCAGATAGACTTGCAAATTTCGATAATATTTCACTATTCACTGATCTTAACGGCTGTTTCAATGCAACTTTTTAGCTATGCTGTAATCAGTTCTTATAAGCCTATAACTTTTTAGGCAACTTCAGGGTGGCAATGTAATGAAAACGATAATCAAAAGCTTGTTATTAATATCCATTTTATTGTTAACAAACAGTGCATTTGCTGCACCCGACTGGAATAGCGTTTCAACCCTGATTAAAAATCAAAAAATCACGCAGGCTTACAAGCAGGTTGATGTAATTTTAAATAATGCCAAACGTGCAAAGGATGTAAAAAACTGGCGGCAGGCTCTGATTATTGGTGCTGTAATGCGCGAAAAAACAGGGCAATTTGAAAACGCTGTGCGCTATTTAAGCAGTCACCCCTGGCCGCAAGATGCTGAGTCACAGATGTTGATTAATCTGCATAAAGCGTATTTGCTTAGCAGTTTTGTGCGGCGCTATCGTTGGGAGATTCAAAACAGGGAGCGCGTTAAAAGCAACAAAAAGCAAGGCTTAAAGAAAAAAACCATGGCGCAACTGGTAGCCGAAATTAATCAGGCGTATGCAAAAGCCTATACTCTGGCGAGTAAACAGGATGAGCCTTTAAGAAAATATCGTTTGCAATTAACCAATTTTAAAAATTATTTTTCTTTACCAAATTATCCCGCTCAGGTGCGTGGTAATACACGCGATACCGTCGCTTATTTGTGGGTAGATTTTTTACAGGATAGCAGCTTATGGAAAGCCGGTCAGTCTGCACAAAGCGTATCCCTGCGACAGCTCCTGAGCATCACTTACAAAAACAACCTTGCCTTTGCCAAAAAAGTACAGCCGCTAAAGCGTATTGCCTGGATTTTGAGTGATCTGGAGCAGTATGAACTCAGCCAGAAAAAACCAGAAGCGGCAATGGAAGCGTTTCGTGTAAAAATTGAAAAAATCGCCCAGTTTAAATCAAACCCTAATGAGATAAAGCAGCTGTCTAATGCGCTTCAACAGCGAATAGCTGCAAACAAGACACTGCCCTGGAGCAATATGCTACGCAATACACAAGCTAATTTATTGGCTCGTACAGGCGCTGATGATAGAAATATTCGCCGTGTTGCAATTCTTGAGCAATGTATAGCCCAGCATCCAAAACATCAGGCAACAACGTTTTGTAAAGCACAATTGCTACAAGTCAAAAAGCCATCAATTCAGCTT
>JALWMR010000100.1 GCA_027083815.1 Thiotrichaceae bacterium | reverse complement strand
TTGATCGGCTATATAAAAGCCATAACTTCTCTTAATTCTGCATAATCAGGGCTTCCTGGGGAAACCTGATTAAGCCTGATTATGCAGAGCCAAATTGCTTGCTATTCCTATCTGGGAAAAATGTTAACAGGAGGACAACAGATTATTGTTTGGTGGCATTTACCTCTGCTTCTTCATTATCAAATCCCAGGCGGTAGCCAAGAGACACGTGGTGAAAGCGTGCATTGGCATAATCATCATGAATCGCAAAGCCAAAGTTATAAAGCTTGTCAAGGTCCATACTTAGGTCACCTGGCTTGTCGGATTTTAGCTTCCGTTTCATTTCTACAACCCAGTTTCCACCTTCTAATTTGGCTGTAAAGGTAGAGCCTTGACCACCTTCCATAACACGATCTGCAAGCACATAACCATCTTCTGATTTCTTTTCACCTGCCTTGTAACGGACAATATCCATGAAGTGACCCAGTTTCATTTCTTCTGCGATAGCGGCATCATCCTTACGTTTGTCCCAGCCACCGCGCTTTTTTCCTCGTCGCCCTTTGATTTCTATTTTAGTGCGACTTTCAGTGATGTACTTTAGTACCTCCTGGTCTTTGGGCGTATCCGGCATGTTTTTCAAGTCATGGTGACAGGTGCCCCAACAACCAGCCTGATCTGCATATTTAACATCATCATTGGCAAACATGATCGCCAGCTTCATTTGGTTATAGGGATCCATTTTTCCACCATCAACAAATGGTGCGGGTGTGTGTTCGGAATTCTCCCATTCAAAACGCATATATAGGTTGTCTGCATCATGGCTAGCTTGAACATTGACTGCAATGCTACCGCGTTTTCCGGGGATCAGGGTTTCTTTTGGTTCAAGCTTCTCACCGGTTACTATTTTTTGTCCCATATCAGCAGTTTCTTTATCGTGACAATTAAAGCAACGGTCATGCATTTTGGTGAAAGGCCTGGCGCCACCGTGATCCCGACCATTTAGCACCCACTCCATAGAGGCTTGTCCTGGATAAAAGAGTGTGATCTCGCGCGATGGGGCATTGTCCCAATTAACGTTTAATGAGCCGGCTGAAGCAGGACTGGAAGGAGAGGTTTGTGCAATAGCCTGTTTGGGCGTTTCATTGCTTTCCTTATTGCCGACACTTGCTACAGCTGTCGTGTTCTTGGCTGCTTCCTGCGAGGCTTTTGCAAGTGCAATCTTCACTGCTTCATCAATACGTTTTTTGGTTTTTTCTTCAGCCAACATTTTCTGCTTTTTGGCTTTCTCTTTTGCTTTAGCCTTTTCCTGAGCTTCTTTTTCCTTGGCTTTTTTCTCCTCAGCTTCAATTTTCTTTAAGCCAGCAAGGTACATGTCGGGTACTTCACGAATAAACTTAGGGTTGGGTTTTTCAAGTTCTTCAAGCTCTTCATCGGTAAGTTGGTCACGAATATCTTTATGCGCGATACCTTTATGACAATCAATACAGGTTTGTCCTGTCTTAAACGCATTGAGGTGTTGCTTTCGCGCCCGAGGCTTTTGAAATACGGGGTTCATTGATTCGAAGTTGTGACAATTGCGACACTCTCGCGAATCTGTTTCTTTCATCGCTTTCCAAACATGCTTGGCAAGTGTTAGTCGCTTTTTATTAAACTTTTCCGGGGTGTCAATAGTGCCTAGTATTTTATGAAGAACTTCATTACTGGCCTGTATTTTTCGCACCATTTTATGTATCCAGGGTTTGGGTACATGGCAATCAGAGCATACAGCACGGACACCCGATCGATTTGAATGATGAATGGTAGGTTTGTATTCTTGATAGACATTTTCCTCCATCTCATGACAAGAGGTACAAAACTCTAATGTGTTAGTAGCTTCCATAGCGGTATTAAAGCCACCCCAGAAGATTATTCCCAGAATAAAGAATAATAGTGCAGCCCCAATGGTTGCCCCTTTTGTCACTCGACGTGAAAAGAATCCTGGTTTGTTAGCGTTTGTTGCCATTGATGGTTTCTCCCTATCCAAAAGTGGTTTGGAAAAGCAGTTTGTTTTGACGTCCAATTCATGCTTTTACAAACAACTTTCGTGTTAAAAAGAGGTGGGTACAAATTGTACCCACCTGTATAACACTGATCTTATGATTTAAGTGACATGGTTTACGCGATTGTAAACATTGAACTTACCAGTTGGTGCGTAAAGTCCTTTAACACGTCCCTTTTCTTTAAGTGTTTTAGCATCGAAGATAATGATCTCTCCATTTGGTTTCTTACTGTCTTTACGATTCCAGACAGATACCCAAACTTCAGAACCATCCTTGTTAAACTCAATATGTACAGCAGCATAACCTTCTGTTTCCGTAAGGCGTATGGTCTTTACGATCTCACGAGTTTTCTTATCAATAACTTGTACTGATTGTTGAACCTCAGGATCGGGGTGTTTGGTTTGGTCTGCCCAAACATAATCCGATTTAGGATGTGTGCGCAAGAATACACCTGGGCCATCTGTCTCAACTTCATAACAGACTTTCCATGCGTTATCCGGGTGACCTTTGGGGTCATTACCCCAAACGGTTACTTTACCTACGCCAAGGTGAGTTGTTCCGCCGACAGGGCCACATTTAGGGTCAACCCAGTTTGCACCAGGACCTGGATGAGGTTTTTTATCAACATCAATCATGGCCTCAAGCTTACGGGTGACAGAATCAATCACGACCATTTTATTGGATGCGTTAGCCGCAATCTGGAAGTAACGACCGGTTGGATCGAAAAAGCCATCATGCAGGTACTTGGCAGAATTGATTTGTGTAATTTGCAAGTTATCAAGGTCAGAATAGTCAACTTGCCACATTTGTCCTAATTCTTTAGCGGCAACTAACCAGGTTGGGGCCAGAGGCGTGTCATAGACAGCGGCAACCCGGGATTCATTGACAAACTCACCATCAACGTTCACCCCTCGTGTTGAAACAACTTTAATAGGTGTCATGGTCTTGGCATCAAGGATTACGAAATGAGGAGGCCAGTAACCACCACCAATCACATATTTGCCATCGCCAGATACGGCAACGTCACGAGCGTCATAGGCAACCTGAACGTTGGCAACCTTCATTTTGTCTGGTGTTTGCCAGAGGTCTATCTTGGTCATCATGCCATCACGACCCATGACGTACCAAAAACGCCCAGCATTTTCAACATGCATACCCTTGTGGTGCTCTACGGTTTTAAGTACATGAACCGCATAGCCCGTATCTATGTGTGCAACAATGTCTTTCTTGTCGCCGTCGACAATGGCAATTTTTCCTACGTCACGTTCAATAACCAGGAAGAAGTTTTGCCAGTTACGGTCATGCATTGGCTTGGCAGGGTAGTCTTCAGGTTTAACATGAGTGACCAGCCTTTCCTTCATTAAAGCAAGAGGCATCTCTGGTGGTACGGGAGGTGTTTGCTGAACATAACGGGCTAATAGATTTATTTCTTCTTTTGAAAAAATGTCATCAAAGTTGTTCATACCACCTTCTGTGCCGAAGGTAATAATTTTCTCTAAACGCTCTGTTCCCTTTTTAAGGGTGTTTTTTGGCTCCAGATTTTTACCTGTTGCGCCTTTGCGTAATACACCGTGGCAGCCTGCACAACGCTGAAAGTACATAGTCTTGGCTTGATTAAACTCTGCTTCCGTCATTTCGGGTGCTTTAGCTGTCTCGGCCGAAAGTGTTAACGGCAACCCCAGTATCACGGTACTGACTGCTACAGATAGCAGCTTTTTAATAAGTGGCGTGTGTGTTTTCCTTTGTCTCATTGCTTTCTCCTGACTTATGATGTGTCATAAAAAATAATTATCAGCCAAGTGGCTATTGTGATAATAGCTTTACCTTAGTTAAAATAGGGTTATTGGGGCATTGATATGTGTCAAGAGAATTTCATACCGAAAGCGACTATGATTTAAGTCAAGACTTTTGGGTGAATGTATCTATACGGTTGAAAGGTGACTGTTCTGCAGAATCGATGATGTGAATAACGAGGGTAAGGAAATGAATAGAAGCGTGAAAATGGTACTTTGGGTTTTGTTTATTGGTGGCTTGCTTGTTTCTGCCATACTCGCATTTATAGCGTTAGGGCCTGCAAATCCTGTTCCGTGGCTTTTAAGTGCGTTATTGCTAATGGTGCCAGTGTTAATAAGCCGAGGTGAAAAGCGACACTTTGCGGTTTGGAAAGATGAATATAGTGTGGGAGTTGATTCGTTAGATGATGACCATAAGAAGTTATTAAACCTGATTAATAACTTTCAAACTGCAGTTCACTACCAGACTGGAGATTCCTTTGAAAAAGAGGCATTTGAAGAGTTAGTTGATTACACCAAGTATCATTTTGACCGTGAAGAAAAGATGATGGAACAGGCCGGTTATGCAGATTTGGACGCTCATAAGAAAATACATAAAGCGATGATTGCTAAAATAGATGAATTGATGCGAGAGTATGAAAAACGCGGGCATGAAGTGCTAGAGGATGTCGCGCAGTTTTTAAAGGACTGGCTGGTTAATCATATTAATGGAACAGATCAGGAATACAGCGCCTTACTGAAAGAGACTTTTGCACGAAAGATATGACGGATAAATATTGCTTAGCCGAGCAACGCGAGACAACAGCTTTAGCTGACCCGTTAGGGTGGGGCGTTGTTTGCCGAATAAATTCCCCTGTTTTTTCGTTTATTTTCGGTCCTTAGCCCTGCTATTACCCTCAAATCTAC
>JALWMR010000099.1 GCA_027083815.1 Thiotrichaceae bacterium | reverse complement strand
ATCGTATTCCTGCCTGGTATGATCAAAATGACAATATCTATGTAGGCAAAAACGAAACCAGCGTCCGGGAAAAGTACAACCTGGGTGATATTCCGCTCAGGCAAGATGAAGATGTACTCGACACCTGGTTCTCCTCTGCCCTTTGGCCTTTCTCAACATTAGGCTGGCCCGATAAAACTGAAGCACTGCAAACCTGGTATCCCACCAATGTATTAGTCACCGGCTTTGATATTATCTTTTTCTGGGTCGCCCGCATGATTATGTTTGGCCTGAAATTTATGGACGGCGAAGTACCCTTCAAAGAAGTCTATATACACGGTCTGGTGCGCGATGGTGAAGGCCAGAAAATGTCCAAATCAAAAGGCAATGTAATCGACCCGCTGGACGTAATTGACGGCATCTCGCTGGATGATCTACTCAAAAAACGCACCAGCAATATGATGCAACCGCAAATGGCTGAAAAAATCGCCAGGGCTACCAAAAAGCAATTTCCAGACGGTATTCCCGCTTATGGCACCGATGCCTTGCGTTTTACCTTTGCGGCGCAGGCTTCAACCGGACGCGATGTTCGTTTTGATTTGCAGCGCATTGAAGGCTACCGCAACTTCTGTAATAAAATCTGGAATGCAGCGCGTTATGTGCTGATGCAAACCGAAGACAAGGATGTTGGCCTGGATGATAGCGCCGCTATTCAATACTCCCTGGCTGATCGCTGGATCAATTCACTATTACAGAAAGTCACCGCCGAAGTCACTGAACACTTTGAAAAATACCGCTTTGACCTGGCTGCAAAGGCGCTCTATGAATTTACCTGGAGCGAATACTGTGGCTGGTATCTGGAGCTATCCAAGCCAGTACTATTTTCGGATGAGATTAGCGATGCCGAAAAACGTGGTACCCGACGTACCCTGGTGCGTGTCTTTGAGACACTGCTGCGTTTGCTGCACCCAATCATGCCCTATATCACTGAAGAAATCTGGCAAACCATCAAGCCTCTTGCCGCTAAATCAGGTGAGACCATCATGCTACAAGCCTATCCACTTGCGGATGAAAGCCTAATAGATGAAGCTGCCAGCAGTGAACTTGAGTGGGTTAAAACCTTTATCGTCGGTATTCGCAAAATCCGCGCCGAAATGGATATTCCACCCAGCAAGGCCTTACCGATTTTGTTAAAAAACTGGACAGAGACCGACAAGACACACTTTGAAAATAACGCCCTGTTTATCAACTCACTAGCCAAAATAGAATCAGCCAAATGGCTACAAAAGGATGCCGATGCACCTGAATCAGCCACTGCTTTATGTGGTGAAATGAATATACTGATTCCACTGGCAGGCCTGATTGATAAAGAAGCCGAAACAGCCCGTCTGACAAAGGAAATCGAGAAAATTCAAAAAGGGCTGGCTGGTCTGGAAGGACGCTTGAGCAACCCCAGCTTTACCGATAAAGCGCCAGAAAAGGTGGTTAATCAGGTACGCAAACAAGCCGAAGACCAAAAAGCTGCATTACAACAACTGGAACAGCAACTCAACAAGATCAAGTCAATGTAAATGTAGTGAGTTCAATTAATCCAGCATTTTTTGCCAGTAACCAACATCAATCCAACGATCAAGTTTGTAGCCCACTTCCTTAAGGAAGCTCTGAATAACCTAGATGAAATTCTGTAAGTCTCTAAGGCATCATATCCTAGGCGCGCTTCGCAGGGAATGCTTATTGCCTTCACAAGAAGTGCAACAACGGAGATGATGCCTTAGAGGCTTACCCTGTGGGGCTTAGCCAAATTCCCAGACTCTGCGTTATGTTCGCTTACAAGGCAATAAGCATTCTAAGCTCACATGCCTTGATTCTGGAAATTTGGCGTTGCCAGAATTCACCTAGGT
Source organism: Thiotrichaceae bacterium (assembly GCA_027083815.1). Taxonomy (GTDB): domain Bacteria; phylum Pseudomonadota; class Gammaproteobacteria; order Thiotrichales; family Thiotrichaceae; genus Cocleimonas. The sequence continues at coordinate 51,899 of JALWMR010000099.1, read as the reverse complement.
TAATCAGAGCTTCCTTAAAGTGGGCTACTTTTTCGAACCCCATCTTCTCATGCAAACCAATACTCGCCTCATTGGGTAAGGCAATCACGGCCATAACCGAGCGCGTATAGCTTTCTTGTAACTCGGCTAATAGCGCCTCATACAACAAAGAACCTAGCCCTTTTTGAATAAAATCATGCTGAATATAAACGGTAGCTTCCACCGTAAACCGATAGGCGCTACGCTCCTTCCACTTACAGGCATAGGCAAACGCGACCACCCTGCCCTTAACTTCATAAACCAGCCACGGGTACTGCACGGAGATATGATCAATCCGCGCCTTCATTTCATCAATATCAACAGGCTCTTCCTCAAAAGAGATAATGGTACTACCAACATAATGGTTATAAATATTACAGATGGCCTGAGCATCCATCACATTGACTGCACGAATCATAAATTAACCCTTAAATTTAAATAAGGAACGTGCACGAAATAACCCCGACCTCTAACTTGAACTGCCTTATTGTCCCTGCTCGAATGAGCTAAAATAATTGCGTAGAGTGACGATGCGCCTCTTTTTTACATCATCTAATCTGAAATAATAATTCTTCGTTAGAGTTGTCGACCTTATTTCGTGCATATTCCTGAGAAAACCGCCAAAAAGTGGGGGGGTGTACTTTTTGAACCATTAAATTAGCATAAATACCGATAGAATCGCCGTAAAATAACCTTTGTATAATCAATTTTAGTGAGAGACCTTTGCACGAAAGATATGACGGATAAAACTTGCTTAAATTCCCCCTGTTTTTTCGTATATTTTCGGGCAATAGCCCTGCTATTACCCTCAAATCTACAAAAAATCAGGAAAATTACGCTAATTTTTCTCTCGCCATACTCTCATGCAAAGGTCTCAGTGAATATTACAGCATAAAAGTACCCCCCTGTATAAACCGGGAACATAGGTAACAGATTAAACCGGGAACATAGGTAACACAATATCATTAAAATAGGCATAGGAGGAAAGAACTATGCCGTGGACGGAGTTAGATATTGTGAAATTACGAGGACAGTTTATACAAGAGTTTTTAAATAAGGATTATCCCAGTTTTCAGGATTTATGCGAGGCTTATGGTATTAGTCGAAAAACAGGTTATAAATGGCGCAATCGGTTTATGTCAGGTGGCTTTAATAACCTGTCTGATCGTTCAAGAGCACCTTTAACGACACCCCACCAAACACCTGATGAAGTCTGCCAGCTTATTATCAACATGAAGCTAGAACATGATAAATGGGGACCTAAAAAGGTGCTAGATCGCCTGAAAAGGCTACATCCATCACTTGACTTACCAGCAGATAGTACCGCAGGAGAAATTCTTAAACGTGCAGGACTTGTTAAGAAAAGACGTCGGCGTAACTATTATGCTGCTGATGAACAAGCCTTTGAAACGTGCAAGCAAAACAATCAAGTTTGGGGTGTCGATTACAAAGGACAGTTTAAGCTTGGCAATGGACAATTTTGTTATCCACTGACTATGACGGATCTTCATAGCCGTTATTTGATTCGCTGTCAGTCATTAAAAAGCACTTGCTATAAAGATGCAAAAGACCAAATGGAACAAGCATTTAGAGAATATGGATTACCTGATGCTATCCGTTCCGATAATGGTACGCCATTCTCTTCTTTGGCCGCTGGCGGTATTAGCCGCCTGTCAAAATGGTGGATAAAATTGGGAATACATCCACAACGTATCAAGCCAGGTCATCCTCAGCAGAATGGCCGGCACGAGCGAATGCATCGAACCCTAAAAGAAGCAACCATCAAACCCGCCGCATACAATGAAAGGGTTCAGCAAGAAAGATTTGATGCTTTTGTTCATGAGTATAACCAAGAACGTTCACACGAGGGCTTAGGAAGAAAGTGTCCTGGTGAAATTTATCAGCCTTCACTAAAAATTTATCCTGAGGTGTTGCCTGAAATTATTTATGATGAAGGAAAAGAAACCCGTAAAGTAAAACGAGGTGGTGAAATAAAATGGCGTAATCATCATATCTACATCTCACAAGTACTCAGTAATGAGCGGATTTGTTTAGAAGAAATAGAGGATGATATCTTTGCTGTTTTCTATGGATTTTATAAACTAGGTGAAATTATCGGGAGGGAGAAACAACTTAAAAGAGCAACAAAGTGGCATTATATACATTAAAAAGAGTGTTACCCATGCTGCCGGTTTAAAGTGTTACCTATGTTCCGGTTATACACCCCCACTTTTTTTCCTTTTTCTCGCAAGTACACTGACTACGTTATATTGGCGAGTCAATATAAGGTAATCTGTGTACTAGCCCTTGATAAATGAGTGACATGCCACTATAAAGTGATTATGTTTTATAACAACATTGGTTCATAATGCCTTACCTAATTCAGAAATTTATTGGCTTGATTCTGCTTCTTGCAACGGTGGGATTAGTTTCCCTGCAAGCTCTCTTCCATCTATAGGATTATTCATGAGCAAGGCAACACGTTATGAGCCTGAAAATCCCGTTTTAAATACGGTAAAAACAGGTGTCAAAGGTCTACTCCTTTTTATTATGCCCTTGCCGGTATTAATCGCTGCAATTTATCATTTACTAAAAGGGCACATCTTTTCAAGTTTAGTTGCTGGCGCATTATTTGCCGGCTTTATGATAGCGGCTGTGGTAGCACGCCACGGTTTTAAACTTGAATCAAAGTTTCGTCAAAAACGTCTTGCCAAAGCACCAGGAACGCCCTTTAAATCAATCGCTGCATTGCTTCTTTCTGTAACGACTGGCTTGACGGCTTTTTTACTTTCTGGATACAGTTTATTTGAAAGCATCCTGATTGGTCTGGTAACCCTAATTGGTTTTTATATGGCTTACGGCTGGGATCCTCGTCAAGATAAAACAGGCAATGTATCATTGGGCGTTAGCGCCGATGAAGTCTTTGAAGCACTGGAAGCAGCCGAAATTAAAATAGATGCCATTGAGAAAGCGCGTAAAAACATCCGCAATATAGATTTTAATCAGCAGTTAAAACGTATTATTCAAAAAGCACGCGGTATTATAAACCTTATAGAAGAAGACCCAAAAGACCTGACGCGCGCCCGCAAGTTTTTGAAAGTCTATTTGGATGGCACCCAGCGCGTCACCGAAAGTTACGCCAAAACGCACAACAATAATGCGACTACAGCAGCCCTGAACACGAATTTCCAACGGGTGTTAGACTCCATTGAATCAACCTTTGATGAACAACATCAAAAACTGCTGGAAAATGATCAACTCGACCTTGAAGTGAAAATTGAGGTTTTAAAAACCCAGCTTGAACGTGAAGGCGTTATATAATCCCCCAGAAAACCAAAGAGGAAAGAAGCATGTCTGAAACCACCACCACAACGGCAACTACCACTGATGCCGATATTCTTCCCGGTACCGAACTTAGCGAATACAAACACCTCGAAAAAGAAATTATTGCCTATGCCGAAGCAGAAGGTGACGATAAAAAAACCATTGAAGAGTTAATTGCTGAAATAGACTTGCAGGACAGAACCTCTATTATTTTCTTCGGTAGTAAAGCCCAGGAACAAATGAGCACCATTTCAGAAAACATGCTCGAAGGGGTACGCAATAAAGACCTTGGCTCGGCAGGCGCGTCTTTAAATGACATGATTGCCACCATACGCGGTTTTGATGTGGATGAGCTAAATCCCAATAAAAAACTTGGTTTTTTTGCACGACTGTTTGGCAAGGCAAAGCCTGTTTCGGTGTTTTTAAGCAAATATGATGATGTTCGCAAACAAATCAACCATATCACCGACCGCCTCGAAGAGCATAAAACCCAACTGCTTACCGATATTATTTCGCTGGATAAACTCTATGAAGCAAATCTTGAATATTTTCACAAGCTGGAGCTCTATATCGCGGCAGGTGATGAAAAACTGCGCATGATAGACACCAATGAATTGCCAGAGCTGGAAAAGGCCGCTGCCGAAGACAAAGAAAACATTATGGCAGCACAGGCGGTACGTGATTTGCGCAGCGCCCGTGATGATCTGGAAAGACGTTTGCACGACCTGCGCCTTACCCGACAGGTCGCCATGCAAAGCCTTCCCAGTATCCGTCTGGTGCAGGAAAATGACAAAACGTTGATTAATAAAATCAACTCGACACTGATTAATACGGTGCCATTATGGAAAAATCAGTTAGCACAGGCAGTAACTATCTTCCGTATGGGCGATGCCGCCGAAACAGTCAAAAAGGCAACTGATTTAACCAATGACCTGCTTGAAGATAATGCCGATAACTTGCGCCAGGCCAATGCTGTGGTTAGAGAGCAAATGGAGCGCGGCGTGTTTGATATTGAATCGGTGCGTAAAGCGAATAATCAACTCATCGAAACCATCAATGATAGCCTGCGCATTACTGAAGAAGGCAAGGCAAAGCGTGCCGAAGCTGCCAAAGAGCTGCAAACCATGGAAAGCGAATTGCGTGCTGCCCTGGTTGCAGCTAAATCACGTGCTGAAGAAGCAGGCAGCAACGCGGCACTAAATGCGACAAAAGCAATTAAGTAACATTATTATCAAAAAGACAAAAGCCAAGGAGTAAACAATGGGATTATGGGAAAAGTTATTTGGTGAGTTCATTGATATTATCGAGTGGACTGATTCAAGCGTCGATACCATGGTGTATCGTTTTCCACGCTATGGCAATGAAATCAAGTTTGGCGCCAAACTCACCGTGCGCGAATCACAGGTCGCCGTTTTTGTCAGCGAAGGTGAAATCGCCGATATTCTTGGCCCCGGCATGTATGAGCTGGAAACCAAAAACCTGCCCATTTTATCCACCCTGCAACACTGGGATCACGGTTTTGAAAGCCCCTTCAAGGCTGAAGTTTACTTTTTTAATACCAAACAATTTGTTGACCTAAAATGGGGAACCCGCAACCCTGTCATGATGCGCGATAAAGAATTTGGCATGGTTCGCTTACGCACCTTTGGCACTTACAGCATCCGCATTGAAGACCCGGCCAAGTTCATTCGTGAAATTGTCGGCACCGATGGTCACTTTACCGTTGATGAAATCAGCGCCCAGCTAAGAAACCTGATTGTCACCCGCTATACCGATATCCTCGGTAGCTCGCAAATCCCGGTACTGGATTTAGCCGGAAACCAGCAGCAGTTGGGTGAGTTATTAACCCAGCGCATCGCTCCCGAGTTTAAGGAATACGGTCTGAAGCTTACCAAGATTCTGGTTGAAAATATATCCCTGCCCCCTGCCGTTGAAGAAGCACTGGATAAACGCACCAGCATGGGCATGATTGGTGACCTGAATAAATACATCCAGTTTGGAGCTGCCGAATCCATGCAAACCGGCGCTGGCAGTGGCACGGGCAGTGCGATTGAAATGGGTCTCGGTTTTGCCATGGCGAATAAAATGGCACAGGATATGAATACACCACATGCAAGCTCACAAGAAACCGGCACAAGCTTACCCAAGCCCCCTCCCATTCCAGATACCAATTGGCATGTCGTTATAGATCGCCAGCAAAGAGGCCCGTATGACCTGAATCAGTTACGGGAAATGGTCGAAAAACGTCAGATTACACCGGGTACGCTAGCATGGATTGATGGTATGAAAACCTGGGAATCTATCGAATCAATTAAGGCTCTGGAAGGTCTTTTTGATACTGAGGAAGTGGTTCTGCCTCCACCCTTGCCAAAAAAATAACGGCCAAAAAATATCGTGAAAAATCTTTTTAATAAAGATACCCACTTTACGCCGCTAGAAATGGATACACTCAGGGCGATTGAAGATGAGCACGTCATCTCACAAGCTCATTTCACCTGTAAAAACTGCGGTTCTGATCTGGTCTATTCACCCACCTCTCAGGACTTGGTGTGTCGTTCCTGTGGACATCACTTTCCCGTCGTCACCTCAAAAGAACCCATCAGGGAATATGATTTTAATCGAGCCATCAAAGAATTAGCTCGCCTCAAACATGCCTCTGAATTAAGCGGTCAAGACAAGGAAAAAATCGCGGTTATACAATGTCCATCCTGTGGAGCCGAGTTTAGTTTTGATAAAAACGTACACGCAGGCGAATGTCCATACTGTGGAACCCCCGTTATTATTGGTACTGAATATGCCCGTTATATTACACCGCGTTCCTTACTGCCTTTTCGCATTAGTCAAAAAGAAGCCATTCAAATCTACGACAAATGGATAGGCAGCCGCTGGTTTGCGCCCTCGGCATTAAAAAGCCACAGCAAACGCGATGATAAGTTGATTGGCATCTACCTGCCCTATTGGACTTATGACAGCCAAACCTATAACCAATATCGTGGTCAACGCGGCGTTACTTATTATGATCGCCAGGTGGTTAGCACGGTTGTTAATGGACGGCGTGTCCAACAAGTTAGAACCGTACCCCGAATACGCTGGACTCCGGTCGCCGGACAAGTCAGCGTTCATTTTGATGATGTGCTAATCGGTGCAACCAAAACGCTGCCGCGAACCATTATTGATAATCTGCAACCCTGGGATTTAGACAATCTAGTTCCCTATTCGCCTGAATATATTAGCGGTTTTCGCAGTGAAATTTACCAGGTCACGGTTGACCAAGGTTTTCTACAGGCACAAAATGTAATGGATTATAAAATTCGTGAACGGATTCGCTATGATATCGGTGGCGACCACCAACGCATCTCTGCTGTAAACACTCGCCATGAAGACACCACCTTCAAGCACATGCTGTTGCCGGTGTGGTCGGCCGCCTTTAAATACCGTGGCAAAACCTATCGCTATGTAATTAATGGTCGAAATGGCACCATACAGGGGGAGCGGCCTTACAGCATTATAAAGATAGTTTTGGCCGTTATTACAGGTATGATCCTGGTACTGGGGATGCTCTATTTTATGCAAAATCAGGGCGTAATGACATCAGCCCCAATTAGCACCGACTGGTTTCAAGGTGGCACTATCCCACTACCCCGTGGTGGCGGTTTTATTCGGATAGAGTGAAAAATCACCCAGTTCAGCTTTGTTAATTATTTATCACTTTATATTTAACAAGCACGGATGCTTTTAGTTTTTCTTCACCAAAAGATTGACCAAGCTTGGAATACCCGCTACTTTTACTTGAAACAATTGTTTTATTAAAAGAACTTCTTTTGTCAATTTGATTCTGCTCAATAAGATTAGACTTGGAATCTTCAAAGAAAATGGGGGACAAGTTAAGCCCTAATTTTGATTTATATAGAAGTGCCTTGTCTTTTACCGACTTCATAGCCTTATCGAGAAGCTCGGCATATATTTCACCTTTATTTTCGACTATTGGTTTTACTGATAAATATCTGTTTTATTATTTTTATCAGATAGATTTGCAATAGCAATCAACTGCTCTTCAGTAGACACCATGATAGAAAGAATATTTCTGACTATATAAGACTTTGGCAAATCACTGAATAATCCATATTCTGGTGTATAGGAAAACTTTGACTCACTCACCTTGCTTTGACTTATTCCAAGTTTTGCCATCTCTTCTTTCGCTAGTTGTCTAATATCAAAATTATTTATTAATGCATCTGCCAACAATTTTGAGTCAGTTACCACAAGCAGTTTTACACGAGCACGCTGGGAATCAACCAGTCTTTCGCTATTGGCCGTTATGGTAACAACGCCAGGAATATTGTTTAAATATTGCCTAAGTTCATCAGGTGTCCTTGTTATTTCAGGTGAAGAAAAACTGGATTCAGAATGAGTAAACCAACTATCATTAATTACTTTTTCATAAACTATTCATCTTTGTTTTATTCGCATTTTTTCACACCTGCCTTAACTCAGGTAATAACAGGGCAAATTCAGACTCAAAAACCCTACTCCTGTTATCCAATCACTCTTGGCTCTGCTTCTAGCTCAATGCCAAACTGCCCTTCTACTTTATCTATAATGTCTTCTGCCACTTGCCACAGTTCAACACCGCTCGCATTGCCATAATTAACCAGAACCAGGGCGTGTTTTTGTGAGACACCGGCGTCACCCTTGCGGTAGCCTTTCCAGCCGCACTGGTCGATAAGCCAGGCGGCAGATGTTTTGATTTGGCCATCCGGCTGTTTCCAGCCAGGAATATCAGGGTTATTTACTTTTAAATCTTCCCATTTTTCAACAGCTAATACAGGATTCTTAAAAAAGCTTCCGGCATTACCTATTGTTGCCGGGTCTGGCAGTTTACTTTGTCGCAGTGCGACAATAGCATCGCTAATGGATTGCGCTGTTGGTTCTTTTCCCTCTAGCACTTCGCGCACGCCGGCATAGTCTATTTTCCATTCTGCCTTTTTGGGCAGGGCGAAAGTGACTGAAGTAATCAGCAGCTTATCCAGTGTGTGTGACTTGAAAAAGCTGTCCCGATAGGCAAACTGGCAGTGTTCAAGGTCAAATTCAAGCACTTCACTGGTTTCCAGATTAACCGCCTGCAAGGAGTGAAAATGATCGGCCAGTTCAACGCCATAAGCACCGATATTCTGAATTGGTGCAGCACCCACAGTGCCGGGTATCAACGACAGATTTTCCAGTCCGGCGTAGCCATTTTCTACTGTCCAGCGAACAAAATTATGCCAGTTTTCACCGCCTGCTGCCGAAACGTAGACCTTGTTATCATCTTCTGCGGCAATATCTTTACCTTCTAAACAAACTCGGGCGACCAGCCCTTTATAATCATTTTTAAACAGCAGATTACTGCCACCACCTAATAACAGAAAGGGTAAATCATGCTGCACTTTCCATTCAAGCAGAGCTTCAATGTCATCATGATTATGAATTTCTGTGAGATAGTCTGCCCGGGCGTTGACGCCAAAGGTGTTTAAGCCTTTTAAAGAGGCATTTTGCTGTATTTCCATGGCGCATATTCTACTTTAATCTGATAAAATGCGCGCCTGTTTTTAATTATCTGGTTTAAATCATGTCTTCACAAAAAGTAAAGAAAGTCGTCCTTGCCTATTCTGGCGGACTCGATACTTCAATCATCATCAAATGGCTGGAAGAAAATTACGGCTGCGAAATCGTTACCTTTACCGCCGATGTCGGTCAGGGTGAAGAGGTTGAGCCAGCTCGCGCCAAAGCCAAGGCGGCTGGCGTAAAGGAAATTTTTATTGAAGATTTACGTGAAGAGTTTGTGCGTGATTTTGTATTCCCCATGTTCCGCGCCAATACGGTTTATGAGGGTGAATACCTGCTCGGTACATCCATTGCCCGCCCGCTAATTTCAAAGCGCCTGATTGAAATTGCCAATGAAACTGGTGCTGATGCCATTGCTCACGGTGCGACAGGTAAAGGCAACGATCAGGTACGTTTTGAGCTGGGGGCCTACGCGCTCAAACCGGGCATTAAGATTATCGCTCCGTGGCGTGAGTGGGATTTGAACTCACGCGAGCAATTAATGGCTTATGCCGAAAACCACGGCATTGAAATTGACTATCAAAAACAGGGTAAAAAATCACCCTATTCGATGGATGCCAACCTGCTCCATATCTCCTATGAAGGCGATATTCTGGAAGACCCGTGGAATGAAGCCGAAGACGATATGTGGCGCTGGTCGGTATCACCTGAGGCGGCACCCGACAAACCGACTTATATTGAACTGACTTATAAGAAAGGCGACCCGGTTGCACTGGATGGAAAAGAACTCAGCCCGGCAACCATGCTCGAAACCTTAAACAAACTGGGCGGCGAAAACGGTATTGGTCGTCTTGATATTGTTGAAAACCGCTATGTCGGCATGAAATCACGCGGCTGTTATGAAACACCCGGTGGCACCATTATGCTTCAAGGTCATCGCGCTATGGAATCACTCACCCTGGATCGTGAAGTGGCGCATCTTAAAGATTCACTCATGCCAAAATATGCCGAATTGATTTACAACGGCTACTGGTGGAGCCCCGAGCGTGAAATGATGCAGCAGATGATAGATGAGTCACAGCAATACGTTAATGGCACCGTGCGTTTAAAACTTTATAAAGGTTCAGTCACCTGTGTAGGTCGAAAATCAGATAATTCGCTGTTTGATGAAGCGATTGCCACCTTTGATGATGATGCCGGTGCCTATAACCAGGCGGATGCAGAAGGATTTATCAAACTAAATGCACTGCGTTTACGAATTGCCTCTCAAAAAGGGCGCAAATTACTGTAAAGGGAGTAGAAAAGGGCAAAATAAAGCGGGATAAAGCGAATAATAAGCTGTAAAAAGTACACCCCCCACCTTTTTTACGGTTTTGACCGCCCTTCGGGTTGTCGTCGCTATGCTCCGACATTATCTCGCCTGCGGCTCGGTTGCCCTTTTCTCCATTTAAGCCACTAAAACTATGGAAAAGCGACTTACCAATCTCGAAATGCTATCAATGGAGCAGGAAAGCACGATAGAAACACTCAATCGTGAGCTTCATCGACAACAGCAACAAATTCAAACACTTGAAGTTCAACTTCAGTACCTGAAGGACAAGCTCAACTCAATCAGCAAGGAAGATCTGCTGGAGCCAGAAACAGAGGAAGATGAGCCGCCTCCGCCTCATTATTAATATGACATAAAACCTTATGCCAATATTATTAAAAGCTGCTCTGATATTTTCAATCATTGTAATTCCGTTGGTATTGTGGCGACGCTCGCGTGACCCTGAAGTTAGTAGAGGCTTTTTCGCAGGGTTTAGAGTGAGTCTCATTATTCTTTTTACCAGTGTAATGGTTTTTCCATTTGCTGGCTGGATGCTGAGCGATGTCTATCATTATCTTAGCGACCCTAGCTATGAAGCAACGGTGGTAGATATTAAAAGTGAGTTAAAGGAAAATGATGAAGGCGATGAAACACTGATGCATAGCAAAGTGTTTGAATTTACGGATAATCAAGGTAACAAACATACCATTATCAGCTCTTTTAGCCGTGGTGAAAAACCCGTTATCGGAACAGTTGAAAAAATAAAGTACGGCAATGGCGTTTTGCTCGAGTTATCCTTATCCAGCATTTTTATGACCTTTGCCGGCTTGGTTATGGTACATCTTTTTGGCTTATTTCCACTTTATTTTCTGCTGTATGCAACTGGGAAAAACTACGATGCCGTTCTTGAATATGGAATCAAATTCGTTATAAAAGGTCTTATACCTTTAATCACCAGCCTATTATTAGGGGTGTTTGTCTACAAACTTTGGCTAGGCTTCACTGGCGCTGAGGATATTCCATTTTGGGCTATGGTTCTGATGAGCATCTTTCTATTTTTCTCTATGATTGCCCTGTTTGGCATGATTAAGATGTTTTGGCTTAAAGATAGAAGCCTGACAAGACAAGCAAGCGAGCAATGATACACCCAACCATTGCTATCAGCGCCGATAAAGGCGTACCCAAAGACAAACTGGATAAACTATCCAGGCAAACTGCCCTGCCTTTGTTATCACCAAAAATTGATGCTGATTTTCTATTGCACATTACACTTGAGCACCTTGAGTGCCGACACCTGATTAAAGCTGGAAAAAAACTGAAAAGTGAGTCAATCTACGTTGATTTTGTCGGCGGAAAAACCAATCACAGGCGCTTGTACGGTGGAGGCAAAGGCCAGGACATTGCCAGGGCGGTCGGTCTGCATAAGCATAAAAATCCAACTGTCCTTGATTTAACCGCCGGTATGGGTGGCGATGCTTTTGTGCTGGCAAGTTTAGGTGCAACCGTGATAATGGTGGAGCGCAACCCGGTTATCCACGCCCTGCTGGACGATGCACTCGAACGTGCCAGTTTGAATACTGACCCTGAATTACAGCCTATATTGAATCGGCTTAGCTTAATAAAAGGAAGTGGATTAGCTATTTTAGAAATACTTGAATTATCACCCAGTGAAATCAACGGCCTTAACGATTTACCTGATGTTATCTACCTTGACCCGATGTTTCCCCATCGAAAAAAATCAGCACAGGTAAAAAAAGAAATGCAGTTTTTTCATTCTCTGGTTGGTGAAGATACGGACAGTGGCGAGGTGTTACACAAGGCACGTTATTTGGCTAAAAAACGCATTGTGGTTAAACGCCCTCGTTTAGCGGATACCCTGGCTGATTTGGCTCCAGACTTTTGCATTAGTGGTAAAGCAACCCGGTATGATATTTATCTTCCCAGAAGTTGATCTGGATTGATGCGATAGAAACCTATGCTATACTCCTGCCCTACACTAAGGGGTATGCACGATCAAGGGAATGATTGCGAAATATCATATTAATTGCCAATCAGAATAGCTAGTATCCCCGTCAATTTTAAACCCAATAATTAAGCTAGAATACTTAACCAAACTTAACCAAAAGAGTACTTTATGAATAAATTAATCCTAATCTCATCTGTCTGTATTTTACTTAGCGCCTGTGGCGGCGGTGATGATAAAAAAGACAATAAAACAGCAACAACTCAAAAGCCAGTTGCGAGTGCCAGCATTGATAAAAAAGCTGCCATTGAAGAAGCCAAGAAAATTACCAAGGATTTCACAACTTCGTTAAAAACCGAATTAAAAGCGGCGATGAAGGCAGGAGGCCCTATTAATGCACTGACAGTTTGTAACACTAAGGCTATGCCCATCACTCAGGAAGTGGCAAAAAAACATAAGGCTCAACTGAACCGAGTTAGCCTTAAAAATCGCAACCCTGCCAATGTACCTAATTTCTGGCAAAAGGCAGTTTTAGAAGACTTTGATAAACGCGCCGCCAAGGGAGAAGATGTTGTTAAAATGGCCTATGCCAGTGTAGTTGAGAACAATGGCAAAAAGCAGTTGCGCTTTATGAAAGCCATGCCAACAGGCGATGTGTGCTTAACCTGCCACGGTGAAAAAATAGATGGGAAAGTTAAAGCTAAACTTAAAGAACTTTACCCCAATGATAAAGCAACAGGCTATAAAAAAGGGCAGGTTCGTGGGGCTGTTGTGGTCGTTAAGGACCTGAATTAGACAAATTCTGGATTCCTACGTTAATCTCGGCCTATAAGGGAGTCTCTTGACTCCCTTTTCTTAGAAAACACCTGGTAACCACCTTTAAAAAGTACACCCCCCACCTTTTTTGGCTTTTTCTCAGCAACATCTTTGCAGTATCATCGAATGAACTTACTATTAACCAATTTAGCTAGCCTTCCTCCAACAAGCTTGCATAATCAATTTCTACTTTATAAAGGTCTCTATTAATATTTATCATTACCCAAAGAGAATGCAGATGAAATCATTAATAAGAACGTTCCCCAGGCAGGGTATTATTATTAATCTGCTACTGTTAGTCGCGCTTGCCACACTAATTATTGGCGTATCGGCGCCTTTGCTAACCCTTGAAAAAATGTATTTTTTTGAGAATACGGTGTCTCTTTTTTCGACCGTTACTGAATTATTTTCTCAGAAAGAGTGGTTTTTATTTATTGTAATTGCCTTGTTTAGCCTGTGTGTGCCCATTATAAAAATAGCCAGTTTAGTTCTGATACTTAATCTGGACTATGCTAAAAACTCTTTTCTGGACAAGATGCTTCATGTTATTGAACTTATTGGAAAATGGTCTATGCTGGATGTATTCGTGGTTGCCTTATTACTGGTATCAGTGAAGCTCGGTGTGCTAGCCAAGGTTGAAGTACATTACGGCCTAATTGCATTTGCCAGCTCGGTGCTACTCACTATGGGGCTTAGCGTATGGATTTATCAACTATCTAATAAAAGAAACAAGCTTGAACATAAGGAGACCTAACGTCATCCACTTGTCACTCATTTTTTTCGTTTAATCAGATACATCTACTTTTATAGTGGCTCCCCCTATATAAATACTCAATCGCCAGGGATATGGTGTTGAATATTTAACCACTTCATTGATAAAGCCATTTATACAGGTTTTAATTACTTATAGTAATGTCATCAAATATGCAATAACTAGCCAATTGCAAATACTGATAAAAGCAAGGATCAAGCCTAGATGAGTAAAAGCACAATTAAACTTTCAATCTTGTTAACCTTGATCGCAACGGTTCTTTGGTTTATGGGCAGTTGGTGGTATTACACCTGCAAAATAAAAGGCTTTTGTAATAACGCCAATACGAATTCTACCAAAAACATAAACACTGCAACGAATCCTCCTAAAGCACTAACACCACCAGCTGTGGTTGCAACAGCCCCTCCTGTCGATACCGATGGTGATGGGCTTAGTGATGCGCAAGAAAAAATTCTAAAAACCGATCCACTATTAAAAGATACCGATAGCGATGGTGTTTCCGATGGTGATGAAGTTGGCATGGATATTGACAACCCAATTGATACCGATGGTGATGGTCTTATCGATATTCTTGATTTGGACGATGATAATGATGGTCTATCCACCAGGCTTGAAGGCGAAATCGGTACCAGCCCATTACTTGCAGACACCGATGAAGATAGTTTAACTGACAGCGACGAAGTTGGCCCAAACACTGACCGCCCCCTTGATACTGATAATGACGGTACCATTAACGCATTGGATATTGATGATGATGACGATGGTTTAAATACGTCAGTTGAATTAGCCATTGGTACAAACTTCTTGTTAGCCGATACCGATGGTGATGGTATAACCGATCTTGAGGAGATTGGCGAGCATATAAATAAGCCAGTGGATAGCGATGGAGATGGCACCATAGATGCGCTGGATACAGAAGATAATAACGATCAGGACAACGATGGCCTGCCCGATGCTGTTGAGGCAATACTAAATACTGATCCGACCAAGCAAGACACAGATGGTGACGGCATCAACGATGCCGAAGAAGTAGGCAAGGATAGCAACGCACCACTGGATAAAGACCTGGACGGTATTATTGATGCTCTAGATACCGTTGATGATAGTGATACTGATAACGATGGCTTAACCGATGCTCAAGAGAATAAACTGGGCAGTGACCCAACAAAAGTGGATTCAGATGGTGATGGCATCAATGATTACCAGGAGATAGGAAACAACCTGGAAACGCCTCTTGACTCAGACGAAGATGGTATACTCAATCTTCTGGATAGCGATGATGATAATGATACCCTGGCGACAAAACTAGAAATTAAAATTGGCACTAATCCACTATCCAGTGATACCGATAATGATGGTATTAGTGATGCAAAAGAACTGGGCAATTCATTCAAAGAACCTCTTCAAGACACGGATGCGGATGGAAAAATCGACCCTGTAGATACCGATGATGATAATGATTCATTACTCACTGCTGATGAACTTAGGCTCGGCACAAATCCTTTAAAAGCTGATTCAGATAATGATGGGATAAATGATGCTAAAGAAATTGGTGATTTAGCCAAGCCCGTTGACGCTGACAAAGATGGTATTATTGACGCGCTTGATAATCACATTGATGAAACAACTGATAAACAGTCCATTGCAGACAAAAAAAATCTGAACACTGAAAATACCAGACCCTCAGAAGCTAACGCTACTATTACACCACCCAAGCCTGACACCCTAAGCACGGCCATTAAGAAGGATAAGGATAAAAGTAAGGATACGGTTACCATTGAGCCGATAAAGGATGCTACTGCAAAGCCTTTCCGCGCATCTCGACTATATTTCCCCTTCAGGTCTAAAGAACTAAAGGCATCTTCCGCAGTATCAGATTTCTTTAAAGAAGTCGTTGAATGGATGAAACACAGCGAAGACCATACCATTACCTTGACCGGACATACCGACAATATTGGGTCTAAAAAGGCCAATCTTGCTCTTGGCATTCGCAGGGTTATGGTCGTCAGAGAAATGCTTATTCAGATGGGCGCCCCATTCCAGCAAATTGATGTAATTTCGCGTGGAGAAGACGAGCCCATTGCCAATAATAAAACCGAAGCAGGACGACTCAAAAACAGGCGTGTAGAAATTGCACCTTCAAAGACAAACAAATAATAAGTAAACAAAAAAAAGAGATAGAAGCTAATAAATAAGTAGTAATAGTCATCCAGGCTAGTTAGATGAACATATTTAAGGAAAGACCATGTTTAATAATGATGTAACACAAAAATATAACCTTCAAGATGCAACTCTCGAAATACTGATAATGCTCCTGGGTGCGTTCTTACTGGGCTACCTGCTTTGCTGGTTACTTAAAAAGCTCTTTAGTGCCAATCAAGAGACCGCTGAACAAGCGTTATATCAGGAGCGCATAAATAACAAGGGCAGTGCTAAGCAACTCAATGATGAAGCTGCATCACCAGCTAACAAAGGCAGGCAGCCAATTATTAGTACCAATAAACAGGCTCATACTGTTACTACACCCAGTAAAAATAATTCATCATCTTCATCCTACTCTACACCCAAGATCGATGATTTTACCAAAATTCATGGTATTACACCCAGGATACAGTCCTTATTGAAAAATAATGGAGTAAAGTCCTTTACAGACTTACGAGATATAGATAAACAAACATTAGTCACCACACTGGAAATCGCTGAAAATAGTGAACTAGCTAAAGATGCACAATCCTGGCAGCATCAAGCCAGCCTGGCCGCCAAAGGTGAATGGAATAAACTATCTGAGTATCAGGCATTTATAGAACGCTCCAAATCTAAAATGTCAAAGCCTTCAGCAAAAAAAGATTATGCTGGAACAGATAGGGATGATTTAAAGCAAATTGAAGGTATAGGGCCTGTAATTGAAGAAATACTTAATAATAAAGGTATTTTTACCTATAAAGATTTAAGAAAAACTGATCGAGATACCTTAAAAACATACCTGGTTGAGGCTGATGCACGATTCAAGCATCATGAACCTGAAACATGGCCACTACAATCCGGCATGGCTGAGCGCGGTGAATGGGAAGAATTGAAGATATATCAGGAATTTATGGATGATGACTCCGAACTCTTTAGTTCTGATATCTCTGAAAATGATAATACCATTAACACAGATGAGAGTACTAATAAGGAAAGAAGTACTGTATCTGATAACGTCACACAGATAAATAAAAAATCATTAGATAAAACTAAAAATGATGATCTTAAAAAAATAGATGGAATTGGCCCTAAAATTGAAGCTATTCTTAATGAAAATGGCATACATACCTATCTTGACCTAAAGAACACCGATCGAGATACCTTAAAATCCTATCTAAATAAGGCCGGTAATCAGTTTAAAATGCACGAACCCGAGTCGTGGCCTCATCAAGCTGACTTAGCTAATCAAGGAGAATGGCAAAAACTGGAAGAGTACCAGGATAGTATTGCTCTTGGTACGAATGATGCTACCTCACAAAAATCTGACCAAATTACAACATCTCAAAACACTTCTCTACATATCAATAAGGTATCATCAAAACCTGATTCCATTAACAATGAAATAGATAATGAAAGTGGCTCAAAAGACGACCTTAAAAAGATTGAAGGTATAGGCCCGAAAATTGAAGAACTTTTAAACAAGGCTGGAATTACCACCTTTGAGCAATTAATGGAGTGCAGTAGCACAACCATAAAAGATCTATTGGATGCTGCTGGCCCGCAATATAGAATGCACAATCCAGATACCTGGCCTCATCAGGCCAAAATGGCCTATAGAGGAGAATGGGATAAACTAAAAGAATACCAGGACTTCTTATTAGGTGGACGGGAATAATGCTTAATCTCTATTAAGATTTAAGAGCCTTTGTTTATTATAAAAATGATTATTATTGCTTACCGGCTATCGACAATTTATTAACGGTAATTTGATTTGTCAGTGGTTCAATACTGATAAAGCAGTAACTACGTGCCATTATTTTGGTTTTTGTTAAGCTAGTTTTATTGATTTTAATAGCTTAATAATTCCCCGACTTAAATATGACACATCCCACATCAGACTATTTACTCACTGACACTTCATTACTAAAAAGTGTTCAATATAAAATAGATAAAGAGCAAACTCTGACAATTACAAGCGTCTCCCCTTATCAATCCAGTATAGATTTAGTACCTCTGGATATGATAAACCCGGAACCCAGGCTTGAAAAAATAGCAGATAAATACTTGATGGGTTTGGGACTAATACTAGTAATGATAACTATTTCGGTTAACAGTTTAAATCAATATATAGACCCATCTTTTAGTGTAATACTAAACGTGGTGTTGCTCGCCTTAACAGTAATTACACTAGTACTTATGTTTAAAAATAAAAAAGAGGTTGCAACATTTTATTTTGTTAATACAAAGACCAAATTATTTTCAATTGTTGTTTCTCAATCAAATACAGAAGACACCCATCCGTTAAATGATACAAAGCGCTTTATCAGCACCCTTACAAAAAAAATTAAGCGTATTAATCAACAAGATACCAATACCAAAACCGTATCATTTTCAAAAATGACTATGGCTGAGCTTTTTAATTATGGAGTCATAGACGAATTTCTTTACACCAGAATTGAAAATAGAATTAACGACTTCGTTAATAGCACTAGTGAAAATATTGGCTCTTCTAATATTATTCCATTTAGAGCAACAACAAATGAGAAACCAGAGGTTGACTTAGCATCATAGCGCCAAAAAAAACGCTAGATCAAACTTATGCCTTTATATCCGTTAACTAATTACGGAAACTCGCAGTATTATCACGCCTTAGTGTCAAACAAATGTAGCCTTTTTCTTATATACATAAAATATAATAAAGGAATCACCACCAGTGTTAATACGGTCGAGACCAGGATACCTGAAATCAACGCTATTGCTAAACCACCAAAGATTGGATCATCTAAAATAAAAAAAGCTCCAACCATTGCAGCTATCGCTGTTAGAAGAATTGGCATGGCTCTTACCGCACTTGAATTAATAATAGCCTCCTTTAACTCAACTCCCGATTTTAATTGCTCATTAATAAAATCAACAAGCAATATGGAGTTTCGCACTATTATTCCAGCAAGCGCGATCATGCCTATCATTGAGGTTGCTGTGAACTGTTTTTCAGCAAGAAAATGAGCAGGCATAACACCAATAATCGTCAATGGAATCGGAGACATAATCACCAACGGCACCATATATGACTTAAACTGGGCAACAATTAGCAGGAAAATCATTATTAAGCCCACACCATAAGCAATACCCATATCTCTAAATGTTTCATAAGTGATCTGCCACTCTCCATCCCATTTCAAATTATAAAAATAGGGGTTATCTGGCGGTGAGAAGAAGTTTTGTGCTACCGGTTGCTTATAAACAGTTAAAGGTAATTCTTTTATTGCAGCAGAAATATCAAACATTCCATAAAGAGGGCTATCTGTTTTACCAACCATATCACCTGTCACATATACAACTGGCAATAAATCCTTGTGATTAATTGAGTGTTCACGTGTTGTTTCAGTAACGGTTACAATCTCAGACATGGGTACCAGCGCACCTGATCTACTGCGAACCTTCAAGGCAAGAACAGACTCAATTTTCGCTTTATTTGCAAGTGGGTACTCTAAACGAATAGGGACACCATATTTTTGATTTTTTCCATGAATAAATACCACATCTTCACCGCCAAGCACTGTGCTTATGGATGAGGTGATGTTTTCCTGACTTACACCAAGAATGGAAGCTTTTTGCCGATCAACTTTAACAACTAATCTTTTTTGTGGTGCTTCAACACTATCATCAACATCAGTAATGTCTTTAGTTGATTCAAAGACAGATCTAACTTTTTTGGCAACATCTATCTGTCCGTTATAATCGAGGCCATATATCTCAGCAACAATGGGCGCCATAACAGGAGGCCCTGGAGGCACTTCTACAACTTTTACATTAGCATTAAATTTTATGGCAACGGGTTTAAGCTTTTCCCTAACTGACAAGGCAATTTCGTGGCTTTTACGTTCACGTTCATGCTTATCAATTAAGTTAACTTGAATATCACCAACATTAGAGCCTTTACGCAAAAAATACTGTCGAACCAGTCCATTGAAATTAATTGGTGCTGCCGTACCCGCATAGGTTTGATAATCACTTATTTCTTCAATATCCTTTAACTCATAAGCTAGCTCATTTAAGACTCTTGAGGTTTGTTCAAGAGGCGTGCCTTCAGGCATATCAACCACTATCTGAAATTCTGACTTGTTATCAAATGGCAACATTTTTAAAACTACCTGCTTAAATGGTGCAAACGGTAGGGCCAGGGAAACCGATGCAGCTATCAATATTGGTATAACAACAAACAGCAATGAAAAACGTTTCCAGCCACCGCCTTTTTTCTCCAGAAAAGGTCCTAGCACTTTATTGAAAAAACGCTTTGAGCGTGTTTCCTCTTTTTCTTCAGCTTGGTGATGAGTAAAATCAACCTTTGCTAGCACTTTATTTGTCATCCACGGTGTTACCACATAAGCTACAGCCAGTGACAAAATCATGCCCAAGCTGGCATTGATAGGAATAGGACTCATATAAGGCCCCATCAGACCGGTAACAAAGGCCATAGGCAACAAAGCAGCAATAACAGCAAACGTGGCCAGAATAGTAGGCCCACCTACTTCATCTACAGCCTTTGGTATGACGTCAGCAAGTTTTTTCTTCCCATCAAGAACCATATGACGATGTATGTTTTCGACAACAACAATTGCATCATCGACCAGAATACCAATGGAAAAAATCAATGCAAATAATGAAACTCTATTAAGCGTGAAGCCCCATGCCCAGGAGGCAAAAAGAGTTAGAGCCAAGGTTATAATAACAGCTGCGGCAACAATAAATGCTTCTCGTATCCCTAATGCCAGCCAGATCAAAAGTGCTACTGCAATCGTTTCAATAATCAATTTATTGATTAACTTGTCAGACTTGGCCTTGGCGGTGGCACCATAGTTTCGTGTTACCGTAACATTGACACCATCAGGGATAAAAGTACCTTTTAACTGCTCAATACGTTTAATCAAGTTATCAGCTACATTAACAGCATTTACTCCAGGCTTTTTGGCAATAGCTATAGTTACAGCAGGAGATCGTAACCCGTCTTTAAGCCCAATATGAGGCGCACCCTTCGTCGTTGCAAAGTTCACATAAGTTTCAGGTGAATCAGCTTTTGTAGAGATACGTGCAACATCACGTAAAAAAACCGGACTTCCCTTGCTAACACCAACAACCAGATCACCGACTTCATCAACAGTACTTAGATAAGTACCCGCAATTACTTGAATTTCTTTATTATTATCAACCAAAGAGACAGCATTACTGGCAATATCGCTAGCCCGTAGCGCGTTTCTTAAATCATCAAGTGATATGTTATACCCGGCTAGTTTTGCGCTATCCAGTAACACATGCACAACTTTTTTTGTTGCACCAATCGTATAAATATCTCTGGTTCCTGGCACACGTTTTAGCTCTGCTTCAATTGCATGAGCCACCTGTGTTAGCTCATAAGCTCCACGAGTTTTATCCTCTGTCCACAGCGTCAGGTTGACAACAGGAACATCATCAATTCCTTTTGGTTTGATCAGGGGCATACCCACACCCAGGCGTTGCGGTAACCAGTCCTGATTGGATGCAATCTTATTGTAAAGCCTGACCAATGCCTCAGTACGATCCAGACCAACTTTGTATTGAACCGTAATTAATGACATTCCCGGCATAGATGTAGAATAGATATGTTTTATCCCGGATATCTCTGATAAAACTTGCTCGGCTGGTGAACTTACCAAACTGTCAACTTCTGCTGCACTAGCACCAGGAAAAGGAATGAATATATTTGCAAATGTTACATTAATTTGCGGATCTTCTTCGCGAGGTGTCACCATAACTGCAAAAAGGCCTAACAATAATGCTATTAAGGCAAGTAATGGCGTAATTTCAGTTAACAGAAATTTCTTGGCAATGGTGCCCGATATGCCCAGTTTTGGCTCTTTATCATGATCAGTCATTTTTTTTCTGCTCATTTTGTTTTAAGAAGGCAGCTGCATGAGAAGGATCAAGTGCAATCTTTTCTCCTTCATCTAAACCCGCCAGAACACGAACATTGCCATCATCTGTATAATTACCCAGACGAATTTGACGAAGCAACGGCACACCTTTTTCATTAAGTACATAAACACCGGTCACCTCGCTTCTGTATGCAACTGTTTCCTGAGGAATAACAAGATGCTTTTCCTTGCCAACTTCAAATTTGATTTTCACAAAAACCCCCGGAAACAAGCCTTCGACAGCCGACCCAAGTGAGGCACGTATTTTAAAAGCATTTGTAGAAGAATCAGCATAGGGGAAAAAAGTAATGGATTTAGTCGGAATCCCAACCTCATCATTATTTCTTAAAACATTAGTTAAAACTTGAGCCTTTTTATACTTTCGGACAGCTAAGATCAATCTCTGCGGCACATTCGAAACGACACGAAGCTCCTTAAGAGAGATACCTGTCATAATCGGAGTTCCGGCCTGAACAACCTCACCTAGCTCAACATGTCTTTCTGTGACAATTCCGCTATAGGGGGCAATGACTTCGGTATAACCAAGTTGTTCTCCTGCTTTTGCCAGGCCTGCTTTAGCAGATGCTAATCCAGACTGGGCGGCTACTCGTTCTGATTTTGCTGCGACCAGGCTCGCTTTGGCTGCTTCAAGTCTGGCAAGTGATGACTTCATTGCCGCTTCAGCCTTATCATAAGCAGATTTAGTTAAAATACGTTTATCATACAAACCTTTAACACGTAAAAACTCAGCACGAGCTGCCGCATAATTTGCATTTGCTTCTCTCGTTGCTGCCTCTGCTTGTGCAATTGCCGCCCCTGCACGATTAATTGCGGCCCGTGCCTCATTAACAGCAGCCTGAGCTTGCTGCAAACCAGACTTCTGATTTTTAGAAGAAATGCGAGCAATCAGGCTCCCTTTTTTCACATAATCTCCAACATCATATTTTAATTTACTAATAACCCCTCCCGTCTGTGCAGACACGGTACTTTTATTAACTGCCTCAATATGACCATCTAAAGTTTGATAATTAGTAACCTCTTCAACTCTTGCAACAGTAGTCTCAAGCGGTGAAATCTCTGCTTTTACGACTAAAGGTAGTGTTACTAAGATTAAGAAGCCCATAATATTAAGATTACGAGTTAAACTCATGGTAAAATTCTCTAGTAAATAGTTATGTTCGAAATAGTTTAACAAAGTACATTAGCATTACCTAATACTTATGGATAAACCCAACAAATAGTAAGTGTTTAATGTTTAAGCATAGCTTAAGTTAATATAATAGACATAATGATAAAAAGTATTAACCCAGATAATTTTAGTATAAATTAAGGCAGAATAATAATGAATAAGACACTCCTTACCCTTTCCATAAGCTCAGTTCTCATAATTTTAGCAACATCTTCACATGCTGAAATTTACAAATGGGTAGATGCCAAGGGGGTTACGCATTATTCAGCCCATCCCCCTGTTAAAAAGAAAGTCCAGGTAAAGGCAAAAAACATAGAAGATAAAATTAAATCTGCTGCGGGTAAGTATCGACCACCTAAAAAATCACAAAAGACCTCAATGACAACAAATACCCCGCAATCAAACGCGAATAAAAAAGCCAAGTCCACAGGAACTGAGTTGTCACCTCCCGATAAAAAACTGGTTGAATATTGTAAAAGTCAAAGAAAAAATCTGGAGGGTTTAAAAAATAACTTCAGAAACGTTTGGGTAGACACCAATGGAATAAAAACACCATTAAATCAACAGCAGCGTCAGGAAAAAGCCGACCAGATAGCAAAAACTCTGAAAGAAACCTGTGCAGAAGTAAAATAGTATTTCATCCAAGCTAAAGTTGGTCTAATCAAAACCATTAGATTACTTTAAAGAGAAAAAAAACTGTAAATTCATCGTACAAGCATTAAACTTCATGGCAGTTTAATTATTGGCATGAATATATGAAAGTTTCACAGTTTCCTATCACAACATTACGCGAAGTCCCTGCAGATGCTGAAATAGTCAGTCACCAGCTTATGTTAAAATCAGGGATGATTCGGAGGCTTGCATCTGGCCTTTATACATGGGCACCTTTTGGCCTGAAAGTTTTACGCAAAGTAGAAAATATTATCCGCGAAGAGATGAATAAGGCCGGGGGTATTGAACTCCTGATGCCCACTGTACAACCAGCTGAACTCTGGCAAGAATCAGGTCGATGGGATCAGTATGGCCCCGAGTTATTACGCTTTAAAGACCGTAAAGGCACAGAGTTTTGCTACGGTCCGACTCACGAAGAAATCATTACAGAGTATGCTCGCAAAGAGTTAAAAAGCTATAAAGAACTGCCTGTTAACTTCTATCAAATTCAAACAAAGTTTCGCGACGAAGTTCGCCCACGGTTTGGCGTAATGCGTTCTCGAGAGTTCATTATGAAAGATGCCTATTCCTTTCATTTAACGCAAGAATCCCTGCAAGAAACTTACGACACCATGTTTCAGGCATACTGTCGGATCTTTGACCGTTTAGGTTTAGAATATCGACCTGTCCTTGCTGATACTGGCTCTATCGGTGGCAATGCTTCGCATGAGTTCCATGTACTGGCAGACTCTGGAGAAGATGCCATCGCCTTTTCATCAGAAAGTGACTATGCAGCAAACGTCGAGTTAGCTGAGGCTATTCCACCTAAAGGTGAACGCCCTGCTCCCTCGCAAGAAATGGATATAATCGATACGCCAAATCAACACACCATTGACGAAGTTTCAGCATTTTTAGGCCTGCCTCCAGAGCAATCCATTAAAACATTGATCGTTCGAGGTGAACAAGACAATACATACATTGCCATTCTAATGCGTGGCAATGATCAGCTCAATGAGATCAAAGCCGAAAAGCTTGACGGTGTGCTATCCCCACTCAGCTACGCCAGTGATGAGGAGCTGCTCGAAGCCACAGGCAGCAATGCTGGTTCAATTGGTCCCGTTGGGCTAGATATGAAAATTTATGCCGATCACGCAACCACAAATATGGCTGATTTTGTTTGTGGCGCGAATAAAGATGGCAAACATTTAGTTGGCGTTAACTGGCAACGTGATTTGCCCGAGCCAAAATTTGTCGATATCAGAAATGTAGTAGAAGGCGACCCTAGCCCCGACGGAAAAGGCACATTAAGTATTTTGCGCGGCATCGAAGTTGGCCATATCTTCCAGCTTGGCAAAAAATATACCGAGGCAATGGATGCTAAAGTGCTTAATGAAAATGGCAAAGCCGAAGTCATGACCATGGGCTGCTATGGCATTGGCGTTACCCGTGTGGTCGCCGCCAGCATTGAACAAAGCCATGACAATAATGGAATCATCTGGCCAGAAGCTTTAGCACCTTTCCAGATCAGTTTAATACCCATCAATTATCAAAAATCTGATACCGTAAAAGAGAATACAGATGCACTCTACAAAGAACTTGGCGATGCGGGGTATGAAGTATTGCTGGATGATCGAAAAATGCGCGCAGGCGCCATGTTTGCCGACCATGAATTAATTGGAATCCCCCACCGGATCGTTATTTCAGAGCGAGGTCTAAAAGAGAATCAGCTAGAGTTTAAATCTCGAACTGATGCAGAAGCAACCGTAGTGGACAAGGCATTAATACTTCAATTTATTGCTGATAAAATTGGATAAGGAGCTGTAAGACGAGAAAAGGGCAGCCGAGCCGTAGGCCAGATAATGTTGGAGCGAAGCGACAACTACCCGTAGGGCGGTTAAAACCGTAAAAAAGGGTGGGGGTGTACTTTCTATTCTTATTTTTGACCCTTTTGAACCTGTTATGTCACTCTCACACGTCATCATTTCTTTGCAAAGACAAAAACCTTACTAGCGATTCTATATGTACTCTGTTAGTTTATATCACCTTTAAATAATCACTCCAAATCATGAACGAACCACGCAAAATTCTTATTACCAGCGCCCTTCCCTATGCCAATGGTCCAATCCATTTAGGCCATATGGTTGAATATATCCAGACCGATATTTGGGCACGTTTTCAGCGTTTACGGGGCAACTCGTGTATCTATGTTTGTGCTGATGATGCCCATGGCACACCTATCATGCTACGTGCCCAGCAGGAAGGTATTGAACCTCAGACCTTAATTGATAATATGAAGGTACAGCATGAGCGTGACTTTGCTGATTTTTACGTTGCATTTGATAATTTCCATTCTACCCACTCTGAAGAGAATCGATTTTTTTCAGAGCAGATTTACCTCAGTGCCAAAGCAAAGGGCAATATAAGCACAAAAACGATCAAGCAAGCCTACGACCCCGAAGCCAACATGTTTCTACCGGATCGTTTTGTAAAAGGCGAATGCCCAAAGTGCGGTGCGGCCGATCAATACGGTGATAATTGTGAGGTATGTGGCGCAACCTATTCTACAACCGAGCTAAAGAACCCCTATTCGGTTGTTTCTGGTGCCACCCCGATTGAGAAGGACAGTGAGCATTACTTTTTCAAAGTAGCAGATTATGCTGACTTTCTTAAAAAATGGGTTAATGGCGGTGCAGTACAAAAAGAAATTGCCAATAAAATGAATGAGTGGCTGGAAGGCGGCCTGAATGACTGGGATATTTCCCGCGATGCGCCTTACTGGGGCTTTAAAATCCCCGGCACAGAAGACAAGTATTTTTATGTCTGGCTGGATGCGCCGATAGGCTACATTGCATCCTTCAAAAATTATTGTGATCGTACCGGCATTGATTTTGATGAATATTGGCAGGAAGGCAAGGAAGATGAAACTGAGCTTTATCACTTTATTGGTAAAGACATTGCCTATTTTCATACGCTATTTTGGCCAGCCGTTTTAAAAGCGGGCAATTTTAGAGTGCCAACAGGTGTATTCTGTCATGGTTTTTTAAATGTAAATGGACAAAAAATGTCAAAGTCACGCGGCACCTTTATACAGGCGCGTGTCTATCTGGACCATCTGCCAGCAGAGCCGCTGCGTTATTATTATGCGGCAAAGTTGAGTAATGGCGTTGATGATATTGACCTTAACTTACAAGACTTCCAGCAGCGCATTAATAGCGACCTGGTGGGTAAAGTGGTCAATATCGCCTCACGTTGTGCTGGCTTTATCAGTAAAAAGTTTGATGGAAAACTTTCCGATACGCTTGCCGAAACAACCCTCTACCAACAATTCATTGATGCCAGTGAGAGCATTGCAAGTGCCTATGAAGCGCGCCGTTACAGCAAGGCAATGCGTGAGATTATGGCCCTGGCTGATCTTGCTAACCAATATGTTGATGAAAAACAGCCTTGGGTATTGGCAAAAGATGAAACTCGCCAACAAGAAGTACAAGATATTTGCTCACTGGGAATCAATATGTTCCGGGCGATTATGACCTACCTTAAGCCTGTATTACCAGAGTTGGCCGCAAAATCAGAAGCCTTTTTAAATGCGGGCGAATTACAATGGGATAGCGTAGCATCTCCCTTACTAGGCAACGAGATCAATCGTTTTAAGCCACTTATGACTCGCATTGAAGAAGCTAACATTAATCAAATGCTGGAAGCCAATAAAGAACACCTGGCAGCAGCGGCAGCGCTTCAAGCCAAAACGGGCGCAGGCAATAACAAAGAGGAGTCGCAACTGGCTAAAGACCCCATTAGCCCCACGATTAACTATGATGATTTTGCTAAAGTTGACTTGCGAATCGTTAAAATCATTAAGGCAGAACAGGTTAAAGGCGCCGATAAGCTGCTACAACTGACCCTCGACCTGGGTGATGAGCAGCGTAATGTCTTTGCAGGCATAAAATCAGCCTACGACCCTGCTGATCTGGAAGGGAAAATGACCGTAATGGTGGCGAATCTGGCACCGCGCAAAATGCGTTTTGGCGTATCGGAAGGCATGGTGCTAGCAGCCGGCCCGGGTGGAGAGGATCTTTATATTCTTAACCCTGATGAAGGAGCACTGCCGGGAATGCGGGTTAAGTAGTCAGCCAGGTACACTTGACCACTTAGCCTAAGGCCTAAAAAAGCAGCACCAGACCCCACACCATAGCGGTATTTATCATGGCAATAAACACGGCGGCAGAGCCCATATCTTTGGCTCGCCCTGAAAGTTCGTGAATCTCACCACCAAAGCGATCTACCACCGCTTCAACGGCTGAATTTAGCAGCTCAACTATCAATAGCAGCAAGACACTGCCGATTAATAACGCAATCTCTATGCCAGTTTCACCGAGCCAGATAGCAAGAGGTACGGCAACAATTAACGTCCAGACTTCTTGCCGAAAAGCTTCTTCGTGTTTATAGGCCGCTTTTAAGCCCAGCCAGGTAAAACCCAAAGCCTTAACCCAGCGTGTTACACCTGTATTGCCACTACCTGCCATAAAAAACTCTCCAAACTGATGAATCTGAATTTCTCAGTTGTAAACTTGCCCACTTAAAGCCCTTTATGGAGAAAAGGGCAAAAAAGTGGGGGGGTGTACTTTTTATCATTATATTTCAGTCTTGTAATACACTTTTTTAGCGATAAGACTCAATAGATGGGCAAGAGCATATCAAATTACGGTCGCCATAGACATTATCTACCCGATTGACACTCGGCCAGAATTTGCTGGAAGGTGTAATGCCCCTGGGGAAGAAAGCCAGTGATTTTTCGTAAGGGTGATTCCATTCTTCGCTAATATCGGCGTGTGTATGGGGTGCATTAACCAGCGGATTATCCTCCAGCGGCCAATCGCCTTTTTCTACTCTGCTTATTTCCTCGCGGATGGCAATCATGGCATCACAGAAACGATCAAGCTCATATTTTGATTCTGATTCTGTCGGCTCTATCATTAATGTACCTGCAACCGGAAAAGACATGGTTGGCGCATGAAAGCCATAGTCCATCAAGCGCTTGGCAATATCTTCTTCGCTAATGCCTGAGGCTTCTTTTACAGGGCGAATATCAATAATACATTCGTGTGCCACCCTGCCCTTGCTACCACGATACAAAACCGGATAATGCTCAGCCAAACGCTCTGTAACGTAGTTTGCATTTAAAATTGCCATCTTGGTCGCTGCCGTATTACCCTGCCTTCCAAGCAACTTCATATACATCCACGAAACCGGCAATATAGAGGCGCTACCATAAGGTGCTGCGGCGACCGCATAGCTCTGTTTATCATCAGATTCATTGCTAATATGACCAGGCAGGAAGGGGATTAAGTGGCTACGAACGCCAATCGGCCCAATGCCAGGGCCACCACCGCCATGCGGAATAGCGAAGGTTTTGTGCAGGTTCAAATGTGAGACATCCGAACCAAACTTGCCCGGCCTGGCCAAACCCACTTGTGCATTCAGGTTGGCACCATCCAGATAAACCTGACCACCGTTGTCATGGATAATCTCGCAAACCTCAACAATGCCTTCTTCAAAAACACCATGTGTTGAAGGATAAGTGACCATGATACATGCCAGATCATCCTTGTGTTGCTCGGCTTTGCTACGCAAATCAGCAAGATCAATATTACCGTTTTTATCACAATCAACCAGTACAATTTTCATGTGTGCCATGGCAGCCGATGCCGGATTTGTGCCATGTGCCGAGCTTGGAATCAAACAGATGTCGCGGTGACCTTGACCGATGCTTTCGTTATAGCGGTTAATCGCAACCAGGCCAGCGTATTCACCCTGTGCGCCTGAGTTAGGCTGCATTGACACCGCATCATAGCCGGTTACTTCGCAGAGCCACTGCTCCAGTTCATCAATCATTTGTTGATAACCGACTTTTTGATCGGCCGGCGCAAAGGGGTGTATTGCATTAAATTCTGGCCAGCTAACCGGCATGAGCTCACTTGCGGCATTTAACTTCATGGTGCATGAGCCTAGCGGAATCATGGCATGGACTAGAGATAAGTCCTTGTTTTCCATGCGCTTCAGATAACGCATCATTTCCGTTTCTGAGTGGTATTTATTAAACACTTCATGCGTCAAAAAGTCGGACTGTCGCTGATAAGCCTCGGGTATTCCAGAGTCACACCTGGCACTGACAACTTGCGCATCCAGAGCATCAACAGTAAAACCGTGGCCTTCACCGAAGAAAATATCAAAGAGCTCAGCAAGGTCATCTGCTGTTTTGGTTTCATCAAAACTGATGCGAATTTTATCGCTACCTACACGTCCGACATTAACTCCTCTATCCAAAGCGTTTTGCACAATCTCATCCTGATTATTCACATGGATAGTCAGGGTATCGAACCAACTGGTATTGACCAAAAATTCAGCCCTGGATAAATCGCTCTGGCGCACCGCTGCCACCATAATACTGGCAAGGCGGTTAATACGGGCTGCTATCTGTTTTAAGCGTATTGGCCCGTGATAGACTGCATACATTCCCGCCATATTGGCAAGCAAGGCCTGTGCCGTACAAATATTGGAGGTCGCTTTTTCACGGCGAATATGTTGCTCGCGGGTCTGCATTGCCATGCGTAAGGCCTGATTACCCTTGCTATCAACCGAGACACCAATAACGCGACCGGGCATGGAGCGTTTAAACTTATCCTTGACCGCAAAAAAGGCAGCATGCGGCCCACCATTGCCCATAGGTACACCAAAGCGCTGTGAGTTACCAAAAACAATATCAGCATCCATTTCACCGGGTGACTTAAGCATTACCAGTGCCATCAGATCAGTTGCCACACAAACCAGTGCTTTTTGCTCATGAGCCTGTTTTATAATCGGTTCAATATCACTAACAACACCAGATGCACCAGGGTATTGCAGCAGTACACCAAACACGTCATGCTCTGCCAGTTCTTCGGCTGGGTCGCCGACAATCAGTTCAAAACCAAAATATTGGGCGCGCGTTTTTAGCACCTCCAGCGTTTGTGGGAAAATATCTTGCGAGACAAAGAATTTGTCTGTTTTTAAACGATTTGATCGTTTACATAAAGCCATTGCCTCAGCCGCTGCGCTTGCCTCATCCAGCAAGGACGCGTTAGCCATATCCATGCCGGTTAAATCCATAACCATTTGCTGATAATTGAGTAATGCTTCCAGACGACCCTGAGAAATCTCAGGCTGATAAGGTGTGTATGCCGTGTACCAACCGGGGTTTTCCAAAACATTGCGTTGAATCACGGGTGGCAGTATGGTGTCATAATAGCCCTGCCCCAAATAAGAAGTATTGACCTTATTTTTTGCTGCAAGCCGTTTCAAACAGGATAAGCCTTCCTGCTCAGTACAACTTTCAGGGAGGTTTAATTCATCTTTTATACGGATATTTTCTGGTACAGTCTGGTCAATTAGTTCATCAAGTGATTTAAGGCCAATCGTTTCCAACATGGCGCCAACATCATCACCCGAGGGACCAATATGTCGCGTTATAAAGTCGGTTGTTTGGTTTAAGGTATTTAGGGCTTGGCTTTTCATAATCCGTATTAGTAGGTCATTTGCTTAAAAAAGCCATAGAACCTGGGCTCCATGGCTGAGTCATATACTAGGCGCTTATATCAGACTTACTCGTCTTCCTGACACACGGCTTCGTATTCATTGGCATCCAGTAAGTTATCCAGATCGTCCGGGTTTGCCAGTTTCATGGAAAACACCCAGCCTTCGCCAAAAGGCGCACTATTGATTAATTCTGGCTCGCCATCCAGCTCTTCATTTACCTCGGTTACCGTGCCATCCAGCGGCGCATACATATCGGATGCTGCTTTTACAGACTCGATAACGCCACAAGCTTCTTCGGTGGTAAGTTCGGTATCTACTTCTGGTAGTTCTACATAGACGACATCACCGAGTAGCTCTTGCGCATGATCGGTAATCCCAACCGTTACCGTACCATCACCGTTATCACGCACCCACTCATGGGATTTGGTATATTTAAGATCACCTGGATTTTCATTGTTCATCATATTCTCCTGATAGTTATGTTTGTAGTGTTTGCAGTTTTAGTATTAGAGGCGTTCTAAACGAGCGCCTTACCATTTCTTACAAAAGGTGGTTTTACAATACGTGCAGCCAGTTGTTTGCCGCGAATCTCAACATGGCACTGATCTTTCGTTTCAAAAGGTACACGCGCCAGTGCGATAGCTACACTTAGTGTAGGCGAAAATGAGCCACTGGTTATTTCACCATCGCCGAAATCAGTAATAACTTTTTGATGACCACGCAACACACCTTTGTCTTCCAGTACCAGACCAACTAACTTCATTTTGGGACCAGTGGCTTTTTCTTTTTGCAAGGCCTGGCGGCCTATAAAGTCGCGATCTTCTGGTTCCCAGGCAACTGTCCAGGCCATGCCTGCGGATAGTGGAGTAATGGTTTCATCCATATCAGTGCCGTATAAATTCATGCCGGCTTCAAGGCGCAAGGTATCACGTGCACCCAAACCTATTGGTTTTACGCCTTTTTCCAATAATTGATCCCAAAATTTAGCAACTGATTCATTGGGCAGTAGCACTTCAAAACCATCTTCTCCCGTATAACCGGTGCGAGCAACAAACCAATCACCCATTTGTTTGCCAAAAAATGGTTTAAGTTCATTTGCCTGATCAGCTTCTTCTGATGATAATTCATTTACCAGAATACTCACGACTTTTTCACGGGCATTGGGACCCTGCACGGCAATCATGGATAGATCATCACGCTCTTCCATTGTTACATCAAAGCTTTCAAGTTGCTTAATTATCCATTTTATGTCTTTTTCACGAGTCGCCGCATTGACAACCATCCGATAAAAATCATCAGCCAGATAATAAACGATCAAGTCATCGATCACGCCGGCTTTGTCATTTAACATGGCTGAGTAAAGTGCCTTTCCGGAATCTTTTAATCGACTCACATCATTTGCCAACAAATACTGCAAAAAGGCTTTTACTTCTTTACCTTTAAAGTCAAGGATGACCATATGCGAGACATCGAACATGCCGGCATCTTCTCGCACTTGCTTATGTTCCTTTACCTGAGAGCCGTAGTTAATGGGCATTTCCCAGCCCGCGAAATCAACCATTTTACCACCGGCTTCAATGTGCTTCTGGTAAAGTGGCGTTTGTTGGGGTCTGACTGTTTGTTCTGTATTACTCATGTTTAATCCATTTTTTCAGGTATATATTACGGGCATAAAAAAGGGCGGCAGACATTTCTGTCTGCCGCCCCTCTGTCCTGATACCTGAGAGATTCCTTTGCTACGGCTACAACGCCTGAATCAAAGTTAAACCCTTCGGTGGAAGACAAGTATGTTGATAAAACAACGATTCACAACTTGCTTCGCTCTCCAGAGCCAGTATTCGTACCTGCAGTCCTTTTGCCTGAGCGTTTCCGGGCGAATTTGCGCCTTCGGCGTCTGGATTAATCCATGCCTGGCATGAAAAAAACAGATCTCTCCTGCAGGAGATTTCACTGAGTCGTTAACTATACCTCAGTCGTTTATCCGTTAATAGAAAAGAATGGAAAAAAGAAACTAATTTTTGCTTGTTTTCGCATCCGCTTCTAGCATTCTGACCAACCTGTCAGCTGGCACATAACCGGGTATCATTTTTCCACTTTGCGTAATGAGCGCGGGTGTACCATTTACCCCGATTTCACCACCTAAATTATACTGGTCTGCTATAGGGTTATCGCAAGTTTTTTCAGGAATTGGTCTACGTGCCTTGGCATCCGTCATGGCCTGCTGTTGATCGTCAGCACACCACATACTAACAGCTTTATTAAAGGAGTTGGAAGCAAGTCCAGCGCGTGGGAACATCAGATATTCAATTGTTACGCCTTTCTTGTTTAACTCGGGTACTTCTCTGTGTAACTTGGCGCAATAGGGGCAATCAATATCGGTAAAAACAGTTAATTTATATTTCTCATTATCGGCTTTAAAAACCACCGGTTTATTATCTTTCTTGTTCAACAGATCCTTGACCACTGAACGCTTGGCTACTTCGGTCATATTTTTGCGACTATCCATATTAATCAGATCACCAGCAAGAAAGTATTTTCCATCAGCGGTAACATAGACCACTTCAGTGCCATACATCACTTCATAAAGATCAGGAACAGCGCTGGGCTTGATTGAAGCCGGCTCTGATTTGAATATTTTTTTCAGTTTTTCTTTTAGCATTGTTATTGTATCTGCCGTAGCAGTGTTATCCGCAGCTGCATCGGTCTTGGCCTGTGTGCTTACATAAGCAGTTAGCAAGATAAGGCTTAAGGATGCCCCAAGTAGTGTTTTTTTAATCATTTTGATTCCTGTATTTCTTTAATCTGAATAATAAATTGTTAATTGATAAAATATTGTGTTGTTATTTTTTATATCAAGCCCTGTTTATATGATCCGTCGTACAATCGACATCATACCAGAGTCAATTACGTTAATTAAGTTCATCCAGATGCATTTCATCGGCTATCCGCGTGGATGATGCTCTTGATGTAAACTTTGCAGGCGAGCCTTGGCAACATGCGTATAAATTTGTGTGGTGGAAAGATCACTATGGCCTAATAATAATTGTACGACACGCAAATCGGCTCCATGGTTCAATAAATGTGTTGCAAAGGCATGGCGCAAGGTGTGCGGCGATATTTTCTGACGAATACCAACCAGTACGGCATAGCGTTTTATCAGGTACCAAAAGGCCTGCCGACTCATACCGCTGCCGCGTCGGGTGACAAACAAACTGGGGGATATTCCCTTGCCTTTCATTAGATCAGGCCTGGCCTCTTCTTTATACTGGCTTAACCAACTGACAGCCTCATCTCCCATTGGCACCAGCCGCTCCTTGTTTCCTTTACCGATAACACGCACCACACCCTGTTGCAAACTCAGTTGAGAATATTCCAGTGATACCAGCTCACTGACGCGTAAACCGGTTGCATATAATAGCTCTAACATGGCTCTATCTCTTAATCCAACAGGATCATTAATATCAGGGGCGCTTAATAAATCATCGACTTGCGTTTCACTCAAGGTACCTGGCAAAGCTCTTCCTAACTTGGGTGATTCAATCAAGGCACTTGGGTCATCCTGGATGCGCCCTTCGCGTAATTGGTAACGATAAAAGCGCCTAATACTGGAAACAGTGCGGGCAAGCGAACTGGATTTACGACCCTGTAAGCCACAATGTGCAATATAAACCTGTATATCGGCATTTTCGACTTTAACTAAAGAACTTTTATTGCCCTGCTTAAGCAGCCAATGAGCGAAACTCTTTAAGTCACGCCCATAAGCGGATAAAGTGTTCTGACTTAAGCCTCTTTCCGACCACAAAGCATCCAAAAATGATTCTATTTGAGTCAGATAAACATTTTCATTGCCCTTTTCGTTCTTTTCAGCCTTCTGTTCTGCTTCATTTGACTCAATAATAGGATTTAAAAGTACACCCCCCCCCTTTTTACGGCTTTTGTCCGGCTGTGCCTCACCCTTCGGGTCAGCAGGGCTGTTGTCTGGCTTTGCTCGGCTCAAGCCACCCTGCTGGTAGTCGACGCTATGCTCTGACATTGTCTCGCCTTCCACTCGACTTGCCTTTTTCTCCATATATAAGGCTTATGCTTGAATTGAACGCAAGGCTGGCACTTCAAGGCCGGCTTTATCAGCTATTTCAAGCGCCCTTTTCAAACGTGCCGGTGCACTTCGCCCCATGCATTGATGGTCAGGATCACCTTCAAATGCTGTTAACATGGCGGCTTTCAATGACGCTTTATCCAGTGATTTCCCAACAAGGTATTCTTGAATACTCAACACATCATCAAAAACGGCTTGTGCCAGATCACGATGCTTGTTCCATAATTCACTGACGGTGCCCCCTACTTTCAAGCCAGCCAGATTGGTGACCAGTATGTAAAGGTTTTTTCTGACCAGTTCAAATTCCAGTTGATCGGGCGTATCCAGTATGGTTGTTGGAATGTCCAGCTCTTGTAAGGCCTTACCGAGTATTTTGGCGTGTTTACCATAAATCGGCGATGGCACGACGACTTTAACGTCTTGCCCTTTTTTCTTTTCAAACCAGACGGAAATAACTGTCGGGTCAAGTTGATACTTTTGCCAATCATTTGGTAACAGCTCATTTTGTATTAAAATCAGTCGATCCTTCCAGACCTCGGGCATTGCTTCCAGAATTGGCTCTAGTGAAGTTTCCCCAACGGCTACTACAACCGCTTCGGGCGCTTCAAGCTGTTTCGCCTTTTCTTGAACATCCATGTCACGAGTAACGGGTATAACAGGGCGACCCGTTCGTAAAAAGGCACGAGCGATCACTGATCCGATCTCACCAATTCCTATAACAACAATTGATCCATTTAGTGCATTTTGCATAGTAAATACCGTATAATTCAATTTTACTTTAACCATTAAACATACCATGAATTTTGATAAAATTGGTCTTCAAGTTCCAGAAATTCTTCTACCCGCTAAGGATGTAGATCTACAAAAGTGGGCCGTTGTCGCCTGCGATCAATATACCTCGCAACCGGAATACTGGAACGCAGTGGCAGATTTTGTCGGTGAAGCACCCTCCACGTTAAAGGTAACCTTTCCAGAAGTATATCTGGAAGACAGTGACGGTGATCAACGCATCGAAAACATCAACCGTACCATGCAGGAATACCTGGATGAAGGTGTTCTGGAAAGTATGCCTCAAAAG
The DNA here is from genome assembly GCA_027083815.1 of Thiotrichaceae bacterium. Taxonomy (GTDB): domain Bacteria; phylum Pseudomonadota; class Gammaproteobacteria; order Thiotrichales; family Thiotrichaceae; genus Cocleimonas. The sequence continues at coordinate 15,432 of JALWMR010000099.1, read as the reverse complement.
GGCTTTGTGCTGGTTGACAGAAAAACATCGCAAGCCCCATCCAGGAAAGGACTGGTTGTTGCGATAGACCTTGAACAGTACGACTTTAATAAAGGTTCGCAAACACTTATCCGGGCAACCGAAGGAACCATTGTTGACCGCCTTCCCCCGCGTGTTAAAGTACGACAGGATGCTGCGATCGAACTGCCACATATCATGGTTTTAATTGATGACCCACAGCGTACTGTTATAGAACCACTTTTCGAACAGAATCCTGAAAAGATTTACGATTTTGAACTAATGATGAATAGTGGTCATATCAAAGGCTATGCAATTGATAAGCCGGAGCTTATTCAGCAGGTTGCAAAGGCTCTCGAAAATCTAACTGAGCCAGAACTTTTCAAAGAAAAGTATAATATCACTGATGATAAGCATAACGATGTACTGCTATATGCAATGGGCGATGGCAACCACTCATTAGCCACCGCTAAAGCCATTTGGGAAAAAATCAAGGCTGATGCGAATGATGTCAACAGCGTGATGAACGATAAGGCACGTTATGCCCTGGTCGAGCTGGTCAATATTCATGATGAAGGCCTTGAATTCGAACCCATTCACCGGCTGGTATTTGAGGTTAATTCTGAGCAGCTACTCAAAGATTTACAAGCACATTTTGGTGAAGACTGCCAGATTCACCGTTGTAATAATGAAGCTGAAATGAAAATCCAAGCAAATGCAGCAAAAGCCGATAATACGCATATTGTGCCTTTTATTGATGAACAAGGTTATGGATTTATACAAATAGATAAGCCCGCCCTTACCCTGGAATTAGCCACTCTGGAATCTTTTTTAAATGATTATCTGGATCAGGTAGGCGGCAAAGTTGATTTTATCCACGGCGAAGAGGTTATCAATGAATTAGGTGGTAAAGAAGGTAATATGGGATTCTTCTTCCCACCTATTTCTAAAGATACTTTGTTTAAAACCATTATTTTTGATGGTGTTTTGCCACGTAAAACTTTTTCTATGGGTGAAGCTGATGAAAAACGCTTTTATCTGGAAGCAAGAAAAATAAAATGATCGACATTGTTACCGCGACAGAAAAAGATTTGCCACAAATCGTAACAATCTACAATCAGGCGATAAAAGCACACTGTACAGCGGATACCCGGACTTTCACTATCGAACAAAGAAAGAATTGGTTTGCTGAGCATACTTCAAAAAGATACCCTTTACTTGTGGCAAAAGAAGGAAGCACAGTCCTTGGCTATTTAACACTTAGCCCTTATCGGTTTGGACGCGAAGCCTTACGCCATACAGCAGAAATCAGCTATTTCATTCATTTTGAACACCATCGTAAAGGCGTTGCCTCACAGTTAATCAATAAGGCACTGAGCCTTTGCCCAAGCCTGAAAATAAAAACATTGGTTGCCATATTAATTGGCAATAACCAGGGCAGTATAGGAATTTTGAATAAATACAACTTTAAGGAATGGGGCCGTTTATCCAATATTGTAGAATTTAACAATGAGTCCTTTGATCATCTCTACTATGGTTTGCATCTTCAAGAATAAAACCTTAAAGAATCTGATTCAGCGGTTACTTTTCAAGGCTAAGACGATTTGCCACACACACGCCAATCAGTAATTGTTGTTCGAGTTGGGAAAATTCTGAGCCGCCCAGTTGAAGCTCTTTCCAGCAAGCCAGGGTCGCGTTTTTTCTTAATGTCTGAACTTGACGATTGTTCTTTGAGCGCGTTATTCCCCCATCTTCTGATTCAGAATAATTACTAACGACACAATCACCAATGGCTAACTCTTTTAAGACAGGGTCATGCTCTGTTTGAGTATAAAGTTCTGTACATGCTTCCAGTATTTGAGTTTTATCCATATTCGCAACGACATCAGCATAATCAACATCCGTAATCATCTCAGGTTCGAATTCATTCTCCTTACCCTTAACGGGGTCAGTATCATCCACAGCCAGGACTGACTGGTTTGCTTCTTTAGCTACAGGAATGGGTATTTCTTTTTGTTGTTCACTGGGACGCATTTTTTCAACCCAGTGATACTTAATACCCAGGGAAACAACAACTAAAAAAAATAGTGCGGCCAAGAGGGAAGTTTTTACAACTGGCTTTAAGATTGACATGCTTAAGATTTATAAAAATAATGACCTGAGTGACACCATAATAGTAAATCTTTATATCTAACAGCAAGAACTAATTAAGATACTTACCGGAAACCTCTATAAATAGAGGCTCCCTAAATAATTGCTAAGCGTATTTTACTTCTTTTTTAGATGCCGAATCATGTGCCAATAAGGCTTGTCTGGCTCTTTTCTTATGGTACTTTGAGTATAATTTTGTCTCGGCATTGGTTTTTCTTACATTAACCAATAAAAAGCCAATAACATTATTTTTGACACGACTCAACTGCTTTAAGACCCGTTGAACGGTGCGAGCATTCAACGTTTCTTCTTGCGTAACAACCAGTGTAGCAGATGCTAATGAAGACAATACCAATGAATCTGCAAAACCAAGAACCGGCGGAGAATCAATAATAACAAAATCAAAGATAGAAGCTCCTTGTGTGGTTAAATATGACATACGCTCGTGACTTAATAAGCTCACGGGGTCTGCCTCATAGTCTCCGGCTGTAATAGCATACAAACCCGGAACCTCTTTGACCGGTTGTGTAATACCAACGAGATCGACTTCTCCTTTAAGGTAATTACTTAATCCAAGCTTATTACTGATATTAAGTTTTTTATGCAAAGAGGCCTTTCGAATATCAGCATCAACCAATAATACCTTTAACCCCATTTGTGCATAGGAGCAGGCCAGGTTTGAAGCAGTGACGCTTTTACCCTCCTGAGGTTGGGCACTGGTTATCAATAACACTCGCTCATCTTCCGGGCCAGACATAAAACGTAAATTGGTTGCCAGGATTCTATAAGCTTCTGCAGCTGGATTTTGTGGCTCTTTTGCGGACAACAATGCCAGGTTTTTCTTTAGTGCAGATTTTCTAACCCTCGGAACCGATCCTAACACAGGCAAACCCGTCATTCTCTCAAGGTCTTCAGGATCCTTAATGGATTGATCTAATGCTTCACGTAAAAAAGCAAAACCCAAGCCTAATAATAAACCGGAGAAAAGGCCTAATAAAATATTGATTTTGGGCTTGGGTCGATAACGACTAATCGGTTCTACAGCAGGCTCTAAAATACTGATATTACTGGTTGTAGCTGCAGAGGCTACATTGACCTCTTCTAGACGCTGAAGTAAGTTATTGTAGAGTTTTCCATTACTATCAACTTCTCGTTTAAGCGTATTATAGTCAACACTGCTATCCTGGAGGTTTTGCATTTTATGATTAAATTGGCCTAATTCATTTCTTATTTTATTCTCTTGTCGCTTTGCAGCCAGATAGTCCGCTTCCATAGATCGCTGAATATTAACCATTTCTTTATTTAGCTTACTGCGAAGGTTGTTGATTTGCTGTTTTAGCCTCACCATATCTGGATAGTTTGGTTTAAAGGTTTTAAGCATTTCCTGGTAATCACCCTCAAGCTTAACCAGGCTAGCCTTTAGGTTTGAAATAACCGGGTTTGTTAAAACCGTTGCAACACTACCAGCACGCTTCATTTGCTGGTATAAACTTTCAGCTTCAATTCTTCTTATTTCAGCCTGAACAAGAGCAGAATCAAGATTTTCAAGTTTTTTCACATGGCGGGTTTGCTTTTCATCAACCCCCAAGATACCTTTTTCATTAGCATATTTCACCAATGCTTCTTCTGAGCTTCTTAGACGAGTACGCGCTTCAGCCAACTGTTTTTTCAAGAAGTTTTTAGCATACTCTCCCGTCTCACTTTTCGTCTCTATTTGTAGTTTTATAAAATTGTTAATTAACGATGAAACAACATCTTTAGCTAGTTTTGCTGTTGGCGCTTCGTAAATAATCTGGACAAGATGTGTACCGTTTATAGGTTTTATCAACAGATTTTTTTGAAAGATTTCATTATAATCAATTCTAGGAGGGGTTTTGCTTTTCTTTGCTGCCCCAAAGTAATTTAATAGGGTAGAAAGAGATAAGCCTGGCTTCTTTTCAGGAGAAGACAGGCTCTCTTTTAAATTTAAATCATTTATTACTTTTTGTGATAAAACACGGCTTTTTAGCATCTCATAGCGAGTCCTGAAAAAGGGGTCTTTATCAGAACCAAATGCATCTGCGGGTTTACTGGTGCTACCAAAATCCACAATTTGAACACCCTCTCTTTCTATCTGTATCGTGGCGTTAGAACGATAAGAAGCGGGCGTAGACAAGGTATACAAGACCGCCAGCGCTAAGGTCAGCAATAATGGTAATAGTATTGCAAGTTTGCGGCGTTTAATAATTTCTATAATATCATGCAGTTTTAACTCTTTTCTAACTGAAACATCCTGTGTAAACGCCTGATTTGTCTGTGCAGGAACGACAAGACCAGAATTAGAGTCATAATGTTGCAGGTTACCATTATTTTTTTTAATTAAAACTGACATTTATTAAAGCACCTTATTTAACTATTTTTATTAGATAGCATCCGATTTAATATCGTTGCAGGAAAGACATTAACCTGAAGTATCTTATTGCCCAGATACCGCTATCTTTATTATTATCTACTGTGCTTAAATTTTTAGCAAAGGGCTAGTACTATACGAGTGCAATTATAAGACAAGTGGTTGATTTACTCCTTGAGTTTATTATTGCTAGCCCTTTAAGTTCCCAACCCTCAGTAATTCTTGTCAGCTTATCTGTATAAAGTTTACCCAATTATTAAAGTACTCTATCATCTACTACCTGATTATATTCAAAAATAAAATTACACACTGATTCAGGTTAATAGCAATGAGATTTAAAGCACTAGATGGATGGAGAGGTTTAGCAGCACTGCTTGTTGCTGTCTATCATTTGCAGTTTTTAAATCATTTTCATGAACTATCATTTATAAGAAATAGTTTTTTATTTGTTGATTTTTTCTTTGTACTCAGTGGTTTTGTAATTTCTTATGCCTACTTAGACAGGCTTCATTCCGGATTAGAGATTAGGCAATTTATCTGGCGTAGAATCGGTCGTTTATGGCCACTCCATGTTTTTGTGCTCTTATTATTTTTAGGTTTAGAAATGACCAAGCTTTTTATCATGAGCTCAGGGAGTGACTGGTCAAATGCAAATGCGCCTTTCACCAATGAATACTCAATACCCAGTTTTTTCAGTAATTTTTTTCTTGTTCAGTCACTAGGGCTTCATGACTCGTTCACCTGGAACTATCCCAGTTGGAGCATCAGTGTTGAGTTTTATACCTATCTGGTTTTTGTATTAATGACGCTCTTGTTTAAGACAAATTACCTAGCAAAGCTGGCTTTAATTATTATCAGCCTAATAATTATATATTTATTTCCTCACAATTTTGCTAATGCCACCTACAATTATGGAATTTTTCGATGTATCGCGGGATTCTTTGCGGGTGTGCTGACCTTTAATGTATATAATTACTTTAAACACAAAAATTTTTGCATTGTTTATCCCACACTGATAGAGCTATCTATAGTTACTCTGGTATTTACTTTTATTGCTCTTTTAGCTAATACAAAATACTCTCTTCTATCTCCAGTACTTTTTGCACTAATGATTTTTATTTTTGCTAATGAAAAAGGAATAATTTCCAGGCTTTTAAAAACATCTTTCATTCAAAAGCTTGGTAAATACTCTTATTCAATTTATATGATGCATGCATTTATTTTACTTTTAATGAGTCGAAGTATTTTCATCTTAGAAGAAAAGACCAATTTTAAGATGTACATACCTAAAGATTCCCCAGAAAACCCTATTGATGTACCCATATATTTTATTTACAACAAGTATTTTATGGACTTATTAACATTAATCTATCTGGTAATTTTAATTTATACAGCCTCTTTCACCTATCGTTACATCGAAAAGAAAGGAGTAGCCCTGTTTAAATACCTAGAACATACTCACACTATAACTCCCAAAAAGCTAAAACTTAATGAATAACACACCCTTACAATTCAATTGTGAATATGAACAACCCGACCTTATTAAAAAAGCAACGCAATATCTAACGCTTCTACTAATATTTCTTCTACCTTGGGGGGATGGCTTGTGGGATGGCACACCACGAGTTGTTGCAACATTATGTTTCGGAATAGTAATAATTCAGTTTTTAACAAGTGGAACACATCGTAATTACACTTATTATCATTTTTTTATTATTTTATATATCGCCTGGTTGCTCCTTAGCATGTTATGGACACCGGATTTAGAGTGGGCAAAAGGTGTTGCTAGTACAGCTGTGCAGCTAATTCTATTGTGTTTCCTGTTTAGCTTAGTGATAGATAATAAAGCATTAATAATAAAATCATACCAAGCTTACGTATTTGGCAATATTACAGGAGCATTGATTATTATTAATAATTTTATCCACGGCATTGAGACTAACTACTATGGTCGCTATGGGATCAACAATATTGAAACAGACACTTTATCTATAATACTAGCAGTATCATTGCCAATGGCTGCATACCTGGCTTTTAAGCAGACCAATAAAGTCATTCGACTAATTAACTTATTAGCCATTCCGCTTATCTTCTATGCTATTTTTCTCACCGGAACCAGAACAGGTTCAATTGTAGGATTGATAGGTATTTTATATTGGGTTTTTACACACCGCAGTGCATCATTTTTAGTTAAATCCTCTATTGCATTTGTAATGGTTGTTTCTGTGATAGCTATTTTTACACTTGCACCCAAGGCATCAATTGACCGTATTTTTTCAGCAGGGCAGTCTATTTCTTCAGGTACTTTAAATAGCAGAACTTCTATTTGGCGTGGATCACTAAAAGAATGGGAAAAGTCTCCTATTATCGGTTCAGGCCTTGGTGGTCTTGGCTTTGTTCTAAGCAAAGAGCATGTCAATTACAGAGGAGCACACAATGTTTTTATCCAGCTTTTGACTGAGGATGGAATTATAGGTTTAAGCCTTTATTTACTCATTATTATTTCATTATTGTATTATTTGCTTCACACACCCATAGATGAGAAAGCATTTTTGTTTACACTGCTAATGGTTCTTCTCGTAAGTCAGTTAACCACACATACACATTTAGATAAGTTTGTCTGGTTTGCCTTCACCATGATTGCCATTCACTCCCAAAAATATTCTTATGTTGAGAGTAAAAGTTCCTGATGCTTCTACGTCACAGTATTATTTATATACTAGCCAAGGTCATACCGGGATTGATGGCTTTTGCAGCTTTGAGTTTATACACTCATTTGCTAAGCCCTGGTGAATACGGTATTTACACCCTTATTATCACTGGCACAGCCCTGTTGCATAATGTCCTTTATAACTGGCTTCCAGCGGGCACACTGCGTTTTTGGGCCAATAAAAAATATAGCTCTCTATCATTTACTAGCACTTTGGCTATAAGCTATTTAAGAATCTCAGCTATTTTATTGGGAATAACCTTAATTGCTGTTATCTATTTTTGGGGAAAGCCTCAAGCAATCTGGATCACCAGCTCTTTTTTATTACTTCAAGCCCTGGCACTGTTCACCATTACACAGAACCTTTTTACTGCCAGGATTGAGCCGGATTTATACGCTTATTTAACCATAAGTTATTCCGTATTATCATTGCTGGCTGGCACATTACTCGCCTATCTGGGTTTTGGTGCGACCGGCGTATTAGCAGGTGTTACCATCGGCACACTGGTTCCGGCGTTATTCGTTTTTAAAAAAACCTGGCTGCCTTTTAAAAAAGATGCTTATGACAAGGTTCTGTTTAAAAGCCTGGTTGTCTATGGCTTACCCTTCGCCAGTGCCGCCCTGCTGGAAGAGCTCACCAAAGTCACAGACAGATACATGCTGGCCTGGCTGCAAGATAGTGCTCATGCTGGCCTGTATGCTGTTGGTTATGATTTATCGGGTAATTCGATCTTGCTCATTATGTCTGCACTTAATTTGGCGGCTTATCCGGTTGTTATCAAGTTATTGGATACAGAAGGAAAAAAGGCAGCGATGGATTACTTCCGCCATTATGCAATCCTCCTTTTAGGCATCTCTGTTCCAGCGGTTGTTGGCTTGATTTTTGTCGGGCCTGATATTGTTTATCTACTTATAGATGAGGAATATCAAAAATCCGTTATATTTCTATTACCCTGGATTACCTCTGCCGTTTTCATGATGGGCTTACAGGCTTTCTATTTTGATCTGGCCTTTCAGCTGGGGCATTATGTTATTGCCGTCGCAAAAATCGCTGTAGTTGTTGCCTCCATTAACTTTGCTCTCAATTATTGGCTAATCCCGGATATGGGCTTAAAAGGCGCAGCGATTGCAACCTTGAGTTCATTTACCCTGGGCAGTATTCTGAGCGGTATTATGGGTAGAAAACGTTTTAAATTACCCTTCCCTATTGCTGATTTCATTAAAATTATTTTCTCAACATTAGTTATGGGCATCTGCCTTTGGTGGTTAAAAGATTTACGTGGCTGGGGCTGGCTAATAGTACAATTAAGCGCAGGAATATTCACTTATCTTCTTATGATGATAGCCTTTAACGTGTTAGATATCAGAACACGACTGGCAGAAATGGTATTTAAAGGCTTATAATAAGCAGTTGAAACGTCTAAAATAATCGTTTAAAAGTACACCCCCCACCTTTTTTGGCCTTTTCTCCTTTTGGGGCATTTAGGGAACAAATCATAATTATGCCCATCATTGCTAGCCCTTTTAAACCAGCCTGGTGGCTCAAAAACCCCCATTTACAAACGCTCTGGCCTACTTTTTTTCAGCGTAGTCCCAATGTTGATATTATGCACCACCGTCTTGAACTGGACGATGGTGATTTTCTCGATTTGGCACTCAGTGGGCAGGGAAACAAACAAAATCCACACACTAAACCTATAGTCGTTATATTACATGGGCTTGAAGGCTCCTTAAAATCACATTATATAAAGCCTTTAATAAAGGCACTTGATCAAAATGGCTTTGCCGCCTGCTTTGTTCATTTCAGGGGTTGTAGTGAAGAAATTAATCGCCTGCCACGAAGCTACCACAGTGGTGATACGGATGACTTGCAACGGGTGATTGATTATCTTATCAAGACCTATAATCAGGGTGTTTTCGCCGTTATAGGATTCTCACTCGGTGGCAATGTAGTACTAAAATGGATGGGTGAACAAGCCGATAATGCCCCCGTACAAACGGCCATTGCCGTCTCTGTTCCCTTCCAATTAGCACATGCAGGTCAACGGCTGGAGAAAAGTTTTTCCCGTGTTTATCAAAAGCATCTTTTATCAAGCTGTCAGCAAAAATATAATCACAAATTCAAGGAACAAGCCTGCCCTTTGGATGTTGATGCGAATAAACTTAAAACCTTTTATCAATTTGATGACCGTATTACGGCGCCCCTGCACGGTTTTAAAGGCGCTGATGATTATTATCAACAATGCAGCAGTCGCCAGTTTTTAAGCCATATTCACAAACCAACACTTATTTTGCATGCAAAAGATGATCCATTTATGTGGGAACATACCATTCCGGACGCGGAAGAACTTTCGCCCAGTGTTCAGTTAGAACTATCCAGCAGAGGTGGTCACGTCGGTTTTATTAGCGGTAAAATCCCCTTTATGGCCGAATATTGGCTTGATGACAGAATTATTCAATGGTTGAGAGAACAGCAATATCATCAAGAACAAGAACAACATCATACATAAAATTATGCCTAAAAAAGAAAAACTGAAATCGCCTCTTCCCATGCGTGAAGGCGTTTCCGCCAGCCGTGTCTGGCTACCCAAAGACACCCATAATCAATGGCAAACAGTATTGGACTTTTTAATTGAACGCTTTCAGTTTATTGACAAACAAATTTTGCGCGAACGCATGTTACGTAATGATATTGTCGATCAAGCGGGCACACCCTTTCAGCCAGACACAACCTATCAAGGAGAAACCTTTTTATTTTATTATCGTGAAATACCCGATGAGCCAGCGATCCCCTTTAAAGAGAAAATACTCTTTAAAGATGAGCATATTATCGTGGTGGACAAGCCCCATTTTATTCCAGTGACACCTACCGGGCGCTTTCTAAAAGAAAGTCTGCTGGTGCGTTTAAAGGATCATTATCAACTGGAAGATATTAGTCCAATTCATCGACTCGACAGGGAAACGGCTGGCATTGTCTTGTTTTCCTGCAAACGTGAGGCGCGTGGCGCTTATCAAAACCTGTTTCAAAACCGTCAGGTTCAAAAGGTCTACCAAGCCATCGCGCCTATTGCTGATTACTCTTTTCCAGTCACCCACAAAAGCCACATGGTAAAAGGCGAACCATTTTTTATTATGAAAGAGGAAGCAGGAACCGCAAATAGCGAAACTGAAATTAACTTGTTAGAAAAACAAGCTAATCTGGGGCTTTATCAGCTAAAACCACTTACCGGAAAACAGCATCAGTTACGCGTGCATATGATGTCACTGGGAATTCCTATTTTAAATGACCCTTTTTACCCCGATTTATTACCGGATAAAGGTAATGATTATTCCACTCCACTGCAACTTCTGGCACAATCGCTGACTTTTATTGACCCGATAACAGGGGAAGAGCGATCGTTTCAAAGTGAGCGGGCACTCACTTTTCCTGTTTAACCTTATGAAACATAAACTTAAAAGAACACTCACCTCCTTGTTACCCATTGAAGAAGGTCGCCAGGGCGAATGTAATAACTGTGGTGCTTGCTGTCGCCTGCCTTTTCGCTGTATCTTTTTAAAAGAAAAAGAGGATGGCAAAGAGTATTGTTCAATCTATGCGGTGCGCCCACCAAACTGTCGCAAATTTCCTCGCAGCCGCGAAGAACACACGCTGGTAAAAGACGTTTGTGGCTTTAGCTTTGATGACAAAAAATAAATAATTATTTCTCTCTGCTGGTTTTCTCAAAAATTATCTTTTGCCACTTTTGTGGCCCCGTTTGATGCACCGATACGCCATTTGAATCAACCGCCACCGTCACTGGCATATCTTTCACTTCAAACTCATAAATCGCTTCCATACCCATTTCTTCAAAAGCCAGCACTTTGGCACCGACAATCGCTTTTGATACCAGATAAGCCGCGCCTCCCACTGCCATTAAATAAACACTTTTATGTTTTTTTATTGCCTCGATTGCCGCTGGGCCGCGCTCCGCTTTACCTATCATGCCAAGCAAGCCGGTTTGTGCCAGCATCTGCTCGGTAAATTTATCCATTCGCGTTGCCGTGGTCGGGCCAGCCGGACCAACCACCTCATCGCCCACCGGGTCAACCGGCCCAACATAATAAATAAAGCGATCCCTTAAACTAACCGGAAGCGGCTCGCCCTTATCAAGTAACGCCTTGATTCGCTTATGCGCCGCATCACGCCCGGTGAGCATTTTACCGGATAATAATAAAACCTCGCCCGGCTGCCAGTCTTGCACTTCCTCTCTTGTTACTGTATCCAGATTAACCCGCCGCGCCTGTTCCCCCGCCTGGTAAGCGATATCCGGCCAGACACTTAAATCGGGCGGATCAAGCAGCGCAGGGCCAGAACCATCCAGGGTAAAATGAGCATGCCGTGTGGCGGCACAATTAGGAATCATACAAACCGGCAAAGAGGCAGCATGAGTTGGATAATCCAGTATTTTGACATCCAGCACCGTGGTTAATCCCCCCAGGCCCTGCGCACCGATACCCAGGTCATTAACGCGTTCCATTATTTCAAGACGCAGCTCTTCAAGACGATTTTTGGGGTCACGCTCACGCAGTTCGTGAATATCAATCGGCTGCATTAATGACTCTTTTGCCAACAGCGCCGCCTTTTCTGCCGTGCCTCCCACGCCAATGCCCAGCACACCCGGCGGACACCAGCCCGCACCCATGGTCGGAACCGTCTTCACCACCCAGTCAAGCAGGGAATCACTGGGGTTAAGCATCACCATTTTTGCCTTGTTTTCAGAGCCGCCCCCTTTCGCCGCCAGCTGCACTTCAATCTTGTTGCCCGGCACAATCTGGGTATGAATCACCGCCGGTGTATTATCCTTGGTATTAATACGCTTGCCTAATGGGTCGGCCATCACCGAGGCGCGCAGCACATTATCCGGGTTGGTATAGGCGCGGCGCACCCCTTCATTTACCATCTCTTCAAGCGACAAAGTGGCATCATCCCACTGCACATCCATACCGACCTTTAAAAACACCACTACAATACCGGTATCCTGACAAAGAGGACGATGCCCTTCGGCCGCCATCCGCGAATTAACTAAAATCTGGGTAATTGCATCTTTGGCAGCAGGTGATTCTTCCCGCTCCCAGGCATCCGTCATGGCACGGATAAAATCCTCACCATGATAATAAGATATAAACTGAAGTGCATCAGCGATGCTCTTTATCAGGTCGTTTTGTTTGAATTTCTGCTTGTTATTAGCTTCAGGCTTGCTCATAGGTGATTTTATATTTAGAAAAACCTGATTATAGCCAAATATAAGGTTTAAAAAGTACACCCCCCCACTTTTTTGGCATTTTGTACTGGCAAGGTGTAGCTATCACTAACTTGGGAAATTAATATCGAGAAGTCTAGTGATAGGTGATCACTGACGCTTGAACTGATTATGACTAGTATGAATATACTATATATGCATATAAAATAATAATGTACATTTAGCATCTCTGTACAAGACATTTCTTCTAGCTAATCATAACTTATTGATTATCCATGAATCGTTGTTTTTTAGTACAACGAAAAATCAATGGTTAGCATTTTTGTCCTATACAGAAAATTAGCATATAGAAAGTTACATCTATACAGTGAGAATAGATATCTATATTTATTAAAATATCAATACAAGAGGGAATATATAATGTCGAACAAGAAATCAATAATCACAGGTATCACCACAGCAACGCTCTCCACTGTTATTGCAACAGGAACTACAGTTGCTGGTGAGCATGCAACCAATTCAGCTCTTTTGATGAGTTCCTCCGCCTTGCAGCAGGTTGCAAATAAACTGGAACCAATGCAATCTCTGAAAAATGACAAATCTAATGAACTCAAAGGAAAGAAGAAGGTATTTATCAATATTGGCCCAAAACCCTTTATTCGGATTGGTGGACCAAAACCATTTGTGCAGACAAATGGCCCTGACTTTGTTCAGTCGACAGAACCGGCACCGAAACCACCAAAGACTGAGCCGAAGAAAAAGCTGTCTCTCTCTGGAGTTACTAGTGTTCGTAAGGTTTTCGATGATATCAAAAAGGGTTAAATGACTTGGTTTATTATGCTTAAGTTAGGAGTGGCAGCCAGCATCTGACTTTCTTTGTAACTTTGCTTATTAAACCTGTAATAGCTTATATATTGTGAGGATATCAATGGCATCTCCCGCTAGACCAAACGCTGTTCAGCTTGTAGTAAAACTGTCTAAATATTGTAATTTACGTTGCAGTTATTGCTATGAATTCAAATATTTATCCGAGAAAAGACGTATGTCTTTGTTACAAATAGGAACAATGTTTCAACACATGGCAGAATATGCCTACAAGCATGAAATCGAACAGCTAGATTTTATTTGGCATGGGGGAGAGCCATTTATGATTCCTGTCGATTATTATGAAGAGATTGCGGACCTGCAGAAAAAAATTCTCGGTGATGTTGCTTGTGTGACAAATGGTGTGCAATCCAATATGACCATCATGACAAATCGCCATATTAAGATGCTCAAGGATAAAACTCTATTCGATTATATGGGTATATCGTTTGATGTATACGGCGATCAACGTGTTGATATAAAAGGTAAATTACGTACAAACACTGTAATCAACAATATGCAAAAACTTGTCGATAATGATATATACGTTGGAGCCATTGCCGTACTAGCTCGGAATACCTTGGATCATGCGATTAAAATATATGATTTTTATGATAAGTTAAGCATGAGTATGCGGTTTCTGCCCTTCTATATGAGTTCATTTGAAGATCAGGTGTCTGAGCATGCATTGACCTATAATGAGATCGTTGGAACGCTTAATCAATTATTTGATCGTTGGGCTCAATCTGAAAGTGCAACCCCTCTCGAACCTATTGGGGAATATATGGATTATGCTATCGCACATATTGCTGGTGTAACTCCTGGCACATATAACAAACATACCGAAGAACTAGTCTATCTAGTTGATATTGATGGTAGTATATGGGGAATAAGTGAACCATATAAAGCTGGCTATCAATACGGTAATATTTTCAAACAGTCTTTTGAAGAAATTCTGGATTCGGCTGGGCGCGAAAAAACAACAATAGAGGCTGAGGCGCGAATTGCACATTATTGTAAAGATTGCCGTTTCCAAGATAGCTGTACGGGGTCTTTTGTTGCGGATGCGACAACAGAGCAACAGAACATGCTTTCTGATCACGGTTGCTTACTTCGCCCGGTAATCGAACATATTGTAACGCGCTTGATGGAAAGCGGTTTTCCTCAAGAAATAATGAAAACCGGCATCGTACGCACGAATAACACTACCCTGCAAGTTCCGCTTTAATATGGCAAGTCGTAAATCAAATAGTATAGGGGCAATGCTTATTACCACTAGATTGCCAAGTGTATCAACGTTAAATCGAATTAATTCAATTGCTTAGGATTATCAATATTTTCAGTTCTGTTTTCCATATTTGTAAGAAAATTGATTAAAAGGAGCTTTTTCAAATAGACTAAGACTTAAAATCTGTAATATTGTATAAAGTCCAGATTCTTACTTGAGACACTTTTTAATGATAGCAATTAGCACATAAACTGAAACAGCAATCCATATTTGATTTTTTACCGCTTTTTCTATCACACCAAAAAATGACTTTATCCTCAGGTGTTGCTTGATCCATTTGAAGAAAAGTCTTGGTGTAATGGTGTGGTAATTTTGTCACCTGTATTGCGTATTCTTCTTTTCATGGATAACAAAAAAGCACCTACATGACTGATAGTAAGCAGTCTTTCAATGTCTAAATACCCCCTACTATCCATAATGTAGAAAGCATCCGTTTCCAGCATTAAAATATCAAGTACATTGACATCATGCATCTTTCCATCCGAAATATGGATAAAGGTCGAAATATTACCTTGCAGGTCTAACAACGTATGAAGTTTAACCGCTGACTTCGTTAACCGAATACAAAAGATTGGACACCCACTAGTCTTATACATTTTCGTAACACATTGATTGGTCTTTAAAATAACTGCTTACCTTGATATAAAGAGGTTTGTCGCGAGATTTGGGCAGCGAGTAAATCTGTTCTTCCTGGCAAAAGGGCAAGCCGAGCCTAGCAGGTCGCCCCTGAAGAATACACAAGCTACTGATATTACACAAATAAAGCAGAATATATGGTAAGATAATTTGCAAG
>JALWMR010000098.1:291-4822 GCA_027083815.1 Thiotrichaceae bacterium | reverse complement strand
TTTTGTGAAAGAAGAGACTTTTTCTTGCAAATTATTTTACCGTATTCTGTGCTTTAATCCTTAATATCAATGGCTTGTGAATTATTCAGGGGCGACTAACTAGATTATTATATAATATACCCCAGATACCATTCAATTTTAGAAATAAACATCGGATATATTACAATGTTAAAGAGAATAATTTTTAGTACTATTCTAATGGTTATAACTTTTTCCGTTAATGCCGAAGGCTTTTGAGGGAATCTTGTAAATTTGACCAGGCTTACTCTTACCTCAACACTTGATAAGCCTGTAACAATTAAACTAATAAAACTAAACAAAGGTCATTGTGTATATCAGAATTGGGAATTAAAATTTGTCCTGGAGGGGCGTGCACCTTTTAGAACAACAACAAAAAAGTATGTCCCACGCATACCAGCAAAGCTAGAGTATGGTGGATCTATTTCAATAAATTCTGTAAAGAAAGGTGCGGAATCCCCCAATAAAAGTGTATGGGCTACGACTCAAGGTTGCCCAGTAATAAGAGCCGATATTATTACTGATCAGGGGCTATTTACTCTTGTTTTTTAATAAACAAATGAATACCAGTAATTAATAAAACATGGCATTTATTTTAGACTTTGCCAAGCTGGTCGCCTTTGATTACATAGTATTTAGTCAAGGTTTGTGGTCTCAAGTTTACTATGTGCCAGTTCACTGCAAAGCCCAATAGTGCAGTGTTAGGGCAATGCAACCTTGCAGCCAGATAATCCCTTTGCTTAAAATATAAGTTTCCTCTCAAAAACATATAACTTTTCATGTTTTTGGCATTGAGCTACGCTTCAATATAGTCTCGCTTTTAGGCCGGCTTTCCTTTTTCTTTCTCAAAAATTGGCACTTCCATGCTAAAATCGCCATCAATTAATCACCGATGGCTGTTCTTGAAAAGACTCGACCCACAAATCGTTCCGCTACAGTCAACCAACCTGATTGAAGCCAGTGCAGGCACCGGAAAATCATGGACGGTGACCCTGTTATTCCTGCGTTTGATTTTAGAAAAAGGGCTAACGGTTGATCAGATTCTGGTTGTGACTTTTACTGATGCTGCTACCAAAGAGCTACGTGATGCCGTGCGTGATCGCCTTCTTGAGGCACTGGCCTATTTTGAAACACCTGATGCCGATGCATTGCCAGCCGACAAGCAGGAATATAAATTCCTTTTTGATCAATATGCCAGTGATGATGTCGCACAGGCAATCGCTATCAATCGCCTTAAACGCGCAAAACTGAGTATTGATGAGGCAGCAATTTTTACCATTCACAGCTTTTGTCAGCGTGCACTTACAGAATACGCCTTTGAAGCATCTTTGCCCTTTGAAAGCGAGCTGATGGATGATGACACCGAGCTTATGCAAAAGCTGCTTGATGATTACTGGCGGCAGCATTTTTATCATGCGCCCAAAACGCTCCTCTATACGCTGCAACAAAAAAAGATAACGCCAGATTCATTACTGGCAGATATCCAGGACTTTGTGGGCAAGCCATATTTGCAGATTAAAGGGCCGCAAAGCGAGCCATTAAACGATGATGACTGGGAACAGCTAAATACCCTTTTTAAAACTGCCAGCCGCACCTGGCAAGAACAAGCTGATCAAATAACTCGCCTGTTAATTAATCATGATGGTTTTAATCAGGGTTCCTATAAACAGGCTATTCTTGAAAAACTTTGTGCTGACATGTGCCGCTGCGCGGGTTCAATTACGGACTTTATGGCTGTTAAGGCAGATTTAAGCAAGCTGGGTATGGATAGACTGGGCAAGGGAATGAATAAAGGCAAGGAGCCGCCCGAACACATCTTTTTTACTCAGTGGCAGGTCTTTCTGGATGCCTGGGAAGATATAAAGCAGCGCAGCGACGATTATATCAATCAGCTTCGAATTGATTTGCTAAAGCATTTGCAAAACAGGCTGCCAAAAGAGAAAAAACGCCTTGGCGTACTGGCTTATGATGATCTGTTATTGCAATTAGAATCAGCCTTGTCGGGCAAACCCGAACTGGCAGCTTATTTAAGACATAAGTATCAAGCTGCCCTGATTGATGAATTTCAGGATACCGACCCGATCCAATATTCTATTTTTAGCCAGATTTATCCTGATCCCAGCAGTGATCGTTATGCTGTTTTTCTGGTGGGCGACCCCAAGCAGGCGATCTATAGTTTTCGCGGTGGTGATATTTACACCTATCTCAAGGCGAAACAGAGTACCCCTAAAGACAAGCATTATACCCTGACTACCAACTATCGTTCTCAGGCAGGCTTGATTGATGCCTATAACGCCCTTTATTTGCGAGCCGATAATCCGTTTCTGGATGATGGAATTAACTATGTTGAGATTGCAGCGGGTAATACGCTTACGCCGTATGCCAATGATGCCGCCTTGCAGTTCTGGTCTTATCAGCAGGATCAAAAAGAACCAATTGATAAAGTCAGACAGCGCATTGCCAGTGCGGTGGCAGGTGATATTGCAACACAGCTTAATAATAAAACGCTGATTGAAGATCATCCCATTAGCGGTTCGGATATTGCCGTGTTAGTCAGGACGCATAATGAAGGCTCATTGATAAAACAAGCCCTGGCAGAGCGGGGCATTGCCAGCATACAAAGTAGCCGTGACTCCATTTTTGAATCGCCCGAAACTGGCGAAATGTCCGCCTTGCTCAGTGCCATTGTTGAACCACAGCGAGAGTCTCTGGTGCGTCGCGCTCTGGTGGTAGATTTACTGGCTTATAAGGCAAATGACTTATTGGCCTTTGAAAGCGACCCTGATTTGTGGGAATCACAGCTATTTAATTTTCAAAACTGGCATTTTTTATGGAAAAAGCAAGGCTTTCTACCCATGATGCGTCAGCTAATGCGCGATACCAATATGCATCAGACCCTACTGGCTTATTCAGATGGTGAGCGCCGCCTGACCAATATTTTGCATTTGTCTGAATTGATCCATCGTGCCTCACGGCAGCAGTCCCTGAGTATGGAAGAGGTATTGCGCTGGCTCAGCAGACAACAGCAAAACGCCAGTGGCAAAGAGAGTGAGTTGCGTCTCGAAAGTGATGAAAACCTGGTCAAAATCGTTACCATTCACAAGTCAAAAGGCCTGGAGTATCCGCTGGTATATTGTCCTTATGTTGGCTTACCGAGTGACCCTAGAAAGATTGGCAAGATTTTCTCATTCTATCTGGATTCGCAAGCTGCTTTGCAGATCGGTTCGCCACAGCATGATGAGTATCTGCAACGCAAGAAAAAAGAGGAAAAAGCAGAATCATTACGTTTGCTTTATGTCGCTTTAACGCGCGCTAAATATCGTTGCACTGTGGTTTGTTTTCCGCAAGCACTGGAAGGACTCAAAGATTCTTCTGCACTGGCTTATTTGCTCAGCAATGGCCGAAGCGTCAAGCCTAAAGGAAGCAAGGCAGCGGAAAAAGAGGAATCAGCAAAAAATAATGAGGCTTTTTATCAAGCTTATACTGATACCTTGCAGACTTTGGCAAAGGAGAATAAAAACATCAACCTAAGTGAACTACCTGAAAATTCAGCCCGTTATACCCGGGAAGAAAAGAAGATACAGCTGCAGGCCAGAGAATTTACCGCCGAGATTAAACAGCAGGCACAAGTCACCAGTTTTAGTGGTTTAACCGCAGGTGCACACGCTGAGCAGCAAGAACTCCCTGATTACGATACCTCGAACGGTGGTACAATTGATTTGCTCAGCAGGGCAGAGCCGGTAGCGACCAATCAAATAGTAGAGGATGAATTCCCGCGTGGCGCAACAGCAGGTACGGCATTACATGAAATGTTTGAGCATCTGGCCTTTGATAGCAGCCTGGAGTCACAGGCTGAAATAATTACCGCCAGTTTAAAGAAGTGGGGGTTTGACGAAACACATTTTGATGCAGCTAACACACTCATCAACAACGCCTTGCAGACGCCGCTATCGACCGACTTCAGCTTATCGCAACTGCCTGAAGATAAGCGCCTTGTCGAGATGGAATTTTATTTGCCTCTGGAGCGTTTAAACGTCGAGGGCTTAAAGCAGTTATTATTTAAACATCTGCCAGATGACTGGCAAGTGGTGCGTGATGCGGTAGATAGCCTTGACTTTGCTGAGGTTGAGGGGTTTTTAAAAGGCTTTATTGACCTGATTTTTGAATATCAGGGAAAATTTTATATTGTCGATTATAAATCGAATGCCTTGACGGACTACGCACCCGATAGCTTGCTTCCGGTAATGGCTGATTCGCATTACTATCTGCAATACCTGATTTACAGCGTAGCCCTGCACCGATACTTGCAAAAACGTCTACCCGGTTACGCCTGGGAAACACATTTTGGTGGTGTTTATTACCTGTTTATTCGTGGCATGAAGCCCCTGGAGGAGAAAACCGACAGCCGAGCCGCAGGCGAGACAATGTCGGAGGAACGACGACAACCCGAAGGGCGGATGAGCCTAGCCGTAGGCGAGACAACAGCTTTAGCTGACCCGCAGGGTGAGGCGCA
>JALWMR010000098.1:0-281 GCA_027083815.1 Thiotrichaceae bacterium | reverse complement strand
CCCGAAAAAGCACTAATAAATGCGCTGGATAGCTTGTTTACGGCATCTTTATTGTGAATAAAACTATGAGTGAAGAGCAACTATCCTTTGTATTTTCTGAATTTTCAGCCTCGCAAGCAAAGCAGGTGGATCATTCAAACGAGCCTGTTTACGACCTGCTGGATATCCAGTTAGCCGATTTGATTGAGCGACTGAATGGTGAAAAGAATGCCGTTTTAAGGCAATGCACACTTGATATTAGCAAGCAGACTCGAGAAGGCCAGATTGCACTGCAATGTAGT